>JAFVXO010000044.1 GCA_017501105.1 Clostridia bacterium
GGATCAAACCCTCGAATTAATATTCGAAGAGCTTTTGGCTCATTCTTACTTTACTTTGATCTCTTGCGAGATCCGCGTTTTGAAATTACTTCAAAAGGTACAGTCTTTCGACTGTGATTGACTTTATTAGAGTCCCAATCACTTTCAGTTTAATAAAAGTTCTTGTTTTGCACTGTTTATTTTTCAAGTTTCAACCGCTGCGGCCCGTGGCTCGTGGCCCGTCAAGCGCGACAGCTTCGTTATATTACCACCCGACCAACCCTGTGTCAACACCTTTTTTCAAAAAATTTTTCGACAAAGAATAAGGCCGAAAATCCTTGTTTTTCAAGGGCTTTCGGCCTATATGGTCACTTGTGTTGGAAATTAATTCTATAACACTAAATCTATTCCAGCGGCGTCTCCTCCTCTGGGGTTACAGCCTCCTGGGATGCCTCTCCCTCCTCTGCGGCAGGAGCCTCTCCCTCGGCGGGCAATTCCTCCTCGGGTTCCTTGTCTGCTCTGGCTACACCTACGATATTGGTATCGTCGCCTACTCTCATCACGGATACGCCCAATGCAGCTCTCTTATATACATTAATATCAGATGCAGGCATACGGATAATTGTGCCGTCGTCGCAGATAAGCATTACGTCGTCATCCTCACCTACCAAAACAGCTCCTGCCAGCAGGCCTGTCTTGTCTCTGAGGTCTCCGGTGGTAACGCCCTTACCTCCACGGGTCTGAACTCTATACTCGGAAACAGGAACTCTCTTGCCGTAGCCCTTCTCAGTAACAATCAGCATCTTGCTCTCGTCATCTGTAACTACGTTCATGGAGATAACGTTGTCGCCCTCCTCCAATAGAATGCCGCGCACACCCTGGGAAACACGACCGATGGGCCTTACGTCACTATTGTCAAAGCGGATACACTGGCCGTTCTTGGTTGTAATGATAATGTCGCATTCGCCGCCGTTAACAGCAACGCCAACCAGAGCGTCGTCCTCTCTGAGTGCAATTGCAAGCAGACCGCTCTTGCGGATATTGGAGTACTCGGACATGGGAGTCTTCTTGATAACACCCTTGCGAGTAACCAGGGTCAGGAACATATCGTCGCTGAACTCCTCTGGCAGGTTGAGAACGGCAGTAACTGTCTCGCCTCCCTCCAACTGCAGCAAGTTTACGATAGCCATACCCTTGGCCTGACGGCTACCCTCGGGAATCTGGTAGGCCTTGAGCTTAAACACACGGCCTCTGGTGGTGAAGAACAGCAGCATGTCGTGGCTAGAGCATACCATAATGTCCTTGACAAAGTCGTTCTCCTTGGTGGACATGCCGGCAATACCCTTGCCTCCGCGACGCTGTGCTCTATATGTGTCGGTAGGCAGTCTCTTGACATATCCGGCGTTGGACATGGTGACTACCACCGCCTCCTCGTTAATCAGGTCGTCGATGTCGATCTCGCCCTCGTAGGGAACAATCTTGGTGCGGCGGGGATCTCCAAACTTCTTGCGGATAACCTCCAGCTCGTCCATGATAATCTGCTCAATCTTGGACATGTCTGCCAAAATGCCTCTGAGTCTGGCGATAGTCTCCTGTAGCTCGGCATACTCACGGCGAATAGCATCTACCTCCAGGTTGGTGAGACGACCCAGAGTCATGTCTACAATGTGCTGTGCCTGTACGTCGGAGAATCCAAAGCGCTCCATCAAATTGGCCTTAGCTTCGGGGACATTCTTGGATGAACGAATAATGCGAATAACCTCGTCCAGGTTGTCCACGGCCAGCATGTATCCCTCCAAAATGTGGGCTCTGGCCAGCGCCTTGTCCAACTCGTACTGGGTTCTGCGTCTGATAACCTCTCTCTGGTGGTCAACATAGTACTCCAACAGCTGCTTGAGGTTGAGAACCTTGGGCTCCAGCTTGCCTTCCTCTGCGGGAACGATGGCCAGCATGTTGGCACTGAATGAAACCTGCAGGTCCGTATGTTTGTACAGCTGGTTGAGAACCACCTGAGGGTTGGCGTCTCTGCGCAATTCGATGTTGATGCGAACCTCGTGCTCTCTGTCGGACTCGTCGCGAATGTCGGAAATGCCCTCCACGCTCTTGTCCTTGACTAACTCGGCAATACGTGAAATCAGGCGGGCCTTATTAACTCCATAGGGCAGCTCGCTGACCAAAATAGAGGACTTGCCATTGGCATGCTGCTCAATCTCGCACTCGGAGCGGACAATCATCTTGCCGTGGCCTGTGCGGTATGCCTCGCGAATGCCCATCTTGCCCAGAATGTTGGCGCCTGTGGGGAAGTCGGGGCCCTTGATCACTGTCATCAGCTCATCTGTAGTGCAGTCGGGGTTCTCCAACAGCATGCGGATACCATCGATTACCTCGCCCAGGTTGTGGGTGGGGATGTTGGATGCCATACCTACTGCGATACCGTTGGTACCGTTGACCAGCAGGTTGGGGAACCTGGCTGGGAAAACAGAAGGCTCCATCTCATGCTCGTCGTAGTTGGGGCGGAAGTCAACTGTGTCCTTCTTGATATCGCCCATGAGCTCCAGGGAAATTCTGGCCAAACGTGCCTCCGTATAACGGGCAGCAGCTGGCGGGTCTCCATCTCTGGAACCGAAGTTGCCCTGGCCGTCTACCAGGGGATATCTCATAGAAAAGTCCTGGCCCATACGAACCAAGCTGTCGTAAATCGCCGCGTCGCCGTGGGGGTGATATTTACCCTGAACGTTACCAACCGTAGCCATACACTTACGGTAAGCCTTGTCGGGAGTAAATCCCATATCTAGCATGGAGTAAAGAATACGCCTGTGTACCGGTTTCATACCGTCGCGTACATCAGGTAAAGCTCTGTCTACGATAACGCTCATAGCGTACTCGATAAAGGAGCGCTTCATCTCCGTCTCAATCTCTATCGGAATAATGTTTCCAACGTTCTCAATGTATTCCATATACGTCCTCTCTGCACTGGTGTGCCCTGTGGAAATCCGGTGTAAAAACATTGAAAACGCAGACCGCCGCAACAGTCTGCGTTAGCATGTAAATTATAACATTAAACAATGTGTTTTTCAAGAATTCACGGCTCTGAGGGCAAAATCTGAGGCCTTAGACCATGTTCTGCAAAATCCTGCTCTTTTAATGTGCCGGGATGTTATGGCAAAACGGGTTTATAGGCCGATTTTTTCGCCCAGAGAGAGGGGCTATTCCTGAACTTTTGCTATTTTGACGATTTTGCTGGTTCCCAGTCGGTCTGCACCCAATTCCAGGAATCGAATTCCGTCCTCCAGGCTGGAAATGCCACCGGATGCCTTGACCTTCACGCCGGGTCCTACATTTGCCACAAACAGCTCTATATCCTCGAAAGTTGCTCCTCCTGTGGAGAAGCCGGTAGAGGTCTTGATATAATCCGCTCCCGCCTCCGTTACGATTTCGCACATGCGTATCTTTTCCTCCCGAGTCAGCAGGCAGGTTTCCACAATTACCTTGAGCACGCTCTGTCCACAGACCTGTTTGATAGAGGCAATCTCTCTCAGCACGTCCTCCCAGAGGCCTTCCTTGACCCAGCCCAGGTTAATGACCATGTCAATCTCGTCTGCTCCATTTTGCAAGGCCTCGGATGCCTCCAGACACTTGATGGCTGTTGTGTTGTAGCCGTTAGGAAAACCGATAACTGTGCAAATCTTCACACGGCCGGCAGCATACTGGGCGGCCTGTTGTACATGACAGGGAGGGATGCACACCGAGGCAGTACCGTACTTGACGCCGTCATCCACAATGGCCCTAATCTCGTCCCAAGTGGCTGTCTGTGCAAGCAGGGTGTGGTCTACATGACCGAGGAGTTCTCTGATGTCCATTTGTTATGCCTCCCTGAACTGGTATCTGTAGAGACCGGCGTAAATTCCGTCCTGCTCCATGAGTTCCTCGTGGGTTCCTCTCTCTGCTACGCCCCTCTCGTCGATTACGATAATTTCGTCTGCCTTCTTGACGGTGGACAACCTGTGGGCAACAACTATTTCTGTTCTGCCCCTGCCCAACTCCTCCAGGGAAGCCTGAATCTGCATCTCTGTAGCATTGTCCAAAGCTGATGTTGCCTCGTCCAGAATGAGGATAGGCGGATTCTTGAGGAACGCCCTGGCAATGGAGATTCGCTGCTTTTGTCCGCCACTGAGTCTGACACCCCTCTCGCCAACGTTAGTGTCGTATCCCTCAGGCAGGCTCATAATGTGATCGTGGATGTTGGCTCTGCGGGCAGCCTCTTCGATCTCCTGCTGGCTAGCATTAAAGTTGCCGTATGCTATATTCTCTCGGATGGTGCCGTTAAACAGGAATACGTCCTGGGCCACAATTCCGATGTTTGCTCTCAACGAATCCCTGGTCATGCTGCGAATGTCCTGTCCATCTATGAGAATTCGTCCATCACTGATCTCGTAGAACCTGGGAATCAGGTGACATAAGGTTGTTTTGCCACCTCCGGAGGGGCCTACCAACGCAACTGTCTTGCCTGCAGGAATCTCGATGTTAAGGTCGTGTATCAGCAACTTGTCATCGCCGATGGTCTCCTGGTCTCTGTAGTCAAAGCTAACGTGCTCAAACGCAATAGTTCCTTCTACCTTGTCCACTGCAACTGCGCCGGGATCGTCCTTTTCCTCTGGTTCGTCCATAAGTCCCAGAAATCTCTCAAATCCCGTTGCTCCCTCCTGCACCTGTTCGAACAGTGCAACCAGCATGTTGATTGGCTTGAGGAAGCTGTTTATGTACAGCAGAAATGCGGTAAAAGCGCCAATGGTAATTGCTCCCCTGTAGAGGAAGATACCGCCGCCAACCAACGCCATCAGGTACAGCAGGTCCATCAGGAAAGTCATTCCCGAGTGGAACTGTCCCATAGACTTGTATCTGTATGAGGAAGCTGCGACGAATTCGCCGTTGATTCTGTCAAACTTGTCCAGCTCATGGTCTCTGGAGGTGTATGCTCTGGTGACCCTAATGCCGCTAACGGAGTTCTGCACATCTGCATTCATCTCGCCCGTCTTTTTGCGGCAGCTGGAAAATGCCTCGTGCATACGCTTGCGCATAAACAGGGCAAAGGCCACAATAATGGGGACGAAGAGGAAGATAATCAGCGTAAGCTGCCAGCATTTCTGCACCAAAATCACAAAGGATCCGATCATCATGATGCCGGCCAGGAAGAAGTTCTCCGGAGCATGGTGGGCCAGTTCGGACACGTCAAACAGGTCGTTGTACACCTTGGACATTATGGTTCCCGTCTCGGTGTTATCGTAGTACTTGAGGGGGAGTGTCTGCAGGTGATGGAAGACATCGTGGCGCATATGGCCCTGCATACGGGTTCCGATAACGTGGCCCCAGTATGCGATGAACATATTACAGCCCATCTTTACTATATATATAACCAATAATAATGCGCCCAGCAGCAATATAGTACGCAGTATGCCCTCCGCTGTCAGCGTGCCTGTGCCTGCAGCAAGACCCTCGCAGCTGTCGATGATTTTTTCTGCCACCGAGGGGTATACCAAGTCGATAATGGAGACCACCAGAGCACAGAGCATATCCAGAGAGAATAGCTTCATGTGTGGTCTGTAGTAGCGAATAAATCGCCTGATTGTGGAAAACTTCATGTTACCTTGCCTTTCTGCTCATGGCCACATTTTCTGCGGCCTTAATTCCGTCCATTGCTGCGGAGGTAATGCCTCCTGCATATCCTGCTCCCTCGCCTGCGGGGAACAATCCCTCAATATTTATGGATTGTCCGCGGTCGTTGCGGATAATTCTCACCGGTGATGATGTTCTGGCCTCTACTCCAGCCAGCAGAGCGTCGTCCCTGTCGAATCCCCGTATGCGGTGACTGCCAAAGTACCTGATGGCATCGACTATGGGCTGTTCCAGCAGCTGCGGCAGTATTCCTCGCAGGTTCGCCGGCGCCCATCGCCCCAAAATCTCGGGTTCTACGGCCCCCAGCGCCTCTGTGGCACGGTTCCTGCAGTAGTCCCCCAAGGTCTGCACCGGAACGGCCCCGTTGCCGGCCCGATATGCCTGAGCCTCCATGCGGCGCTGGAACTCGACTCCTGCCAGAGGGCCATCACCTCCGTAATCCTCTGGCGTTACAGATATTACGATGGCGCTGTTGGCGTTTCTGCCTGCTCGGTTACTGTAGCTCATGCCGTTGACACATATTTGCCCATGCTCCGACGAAGAATCCACCACATAGCCTCCGGGACACATACAGAAGCTGTACACTCCTCGTCCCTCCGGCGTGTTATAGGTGAGTTTGTACGGAGCAGGTCCAATATCTCCAGGCTCCGGCAATCCGTACAGTGCCTGGTTAATCTGGCTCTGAGGATGCTGGATGCGAAAACCACATGCAAAAGGCTTGGCACACATCTCCACCCCCTGCTCCAGCAACTTGTAGTAGGTGTCTCTGGAGCTGTGGCCTATGGCCAGTACCAGGGCGTCGGTTTCGTAGGTGTCCTTGTCCGTGACAATTCCCTTTACCCGGTTGTTTTCCAGTACCAGGGCCTCCATTTTTTCCAGGAAATGTACCTCTCCTCCCAATTCCTCTATGCGGCCACGGATGGCGGGCACTATTTCCCTCAACTTATCTGTACCAATATGGGGCATAGCATCTATGAGAATGTCCTCAGATGCACCGTATTTTACAAGGGTCTCCAGCACATAGCGGTTGCGGCCTGTGCTGTCCTTGGTGTTGGTGTTTAGTTTGCCGTCGGAGAAGGTTCCTGCCCCTCCCTCGCCGAATTGTACGTTGGAGCGGAGGTCCAGTTCTCCGGTCTGCCAGTAGTTTTCCACCTGCTGTGTTCGTGTCTCTATGTCGGCTCCCTGCTCTATGACTATGGGGCTCATACCCGCCTCTGCCATCAGCAAAGCGGCGAATATTCCCGCAGGGCCAAATCCTACAATCACCGGTCTGGGTCCCGGGTTCATCTCCTCTACAGGGAAGCGATACTTTACCGTCGTAACCCGGGAAATGCGCCTGTCGGTGGCAACTGCACCCTCATCAGGCACCTGCACATCCAGAGTATAGCAATAGAACAGCCCCTCTCGGGCGTCAATGCTGCGCCGCACTATATTAATAGTGATGGGTGTGCCGAAGGGCAGACCCAATATGCGCAGGACCACTTTCTCTAAGTCCCTCTGGGGCCTGCCTGCCTTTAGTTTAACCTGACTGACTCTAAGCATGGTTTATCTATGGTAGGGCCTGTGATTGATGATGGTCTCGGCCCTGTAAATCTGCTCTGTCAAAATCATTCGCGCCATTTGATGTGTGAATGTCATCTGGGACAGAGAAATGGACTCGTTGCTCCTGTCCAAAACGGAGCGGTGAATGCCTAGAGAACCGCCAATAACAAAGGCCACCTTGGAGTAGCCTCTGTTGGCCAGGTTCGTCAGCTTGTCTGCCAACCCCTCGCTGGAAACTGGCCTGCCCACCACGTCCAGGGCGATAACATACGCACCGGAAGGAATAGCGGCCAGCAGCTTATTGGCCTCAGTCTCCATGATCTTCTTAACCTCGCCGGCAGTAGGGTTTGCAGGGATCCTCTCGTCTGGGACCTCCTTGATCACCAGATTGCAAAAAGCCGAGGCGCGCTTGCGAAACTCCTGCACGCCCTCGCTGTAGTATTTTTCCTTCATGGTGCCTACGGCAATTATCTCAATGGTTTGCATGGGAGATACACACCGTCCTTCCCGGGCCCTCTCTGGATGCAACCTCCAGTGAAATATCCCCGTTGATGTCAATTCCGCCCCGGGCCAGCGCTGTCTCGGTGGTCATGCGCACAATGTCCGGGTAGTTGTTTTCCTTGGACAGGTGTCCCAGGATAAAATGTTTCGTGCCGTCCCCTGCCAGTCGCAGCACGTTTTCTGCCGCTGCGTCGTTGGACAGGTGGCCTAGCTCTCCGATAATTCTCTGTTTCAAATGGTATGGATAGGGTCCGCACTGCAGCATGCCAACATCGTGGTTGGATTCCAGCAACACCGCATCCGAGCCCTTGATCTTGTCATAGAGCGCTTCCTCAATATGTCCGATGTCGGTGCACACCGTTACCTTTGTATCCTTGTCGTAAACCGAGTAAAACTGTGGATCTGCTGCGTCGTGGGGCGTGGAAAAGGCCTGAATCTCCAGTGACCCGATATGCACTGTGTCCCCGTCGTACTCTATGGCCTGCTGCATTTCCGGGGCAATTTTGCCAATTTGGTTGCGCATGTTCAGCCAAGTGAGTCTGTTGGCATATATAGGGATGCCCAGCTTGCGGCTGATGATACCTGCCCCCTTGATATGGTCTCCGTGCTCATGGGAAACAAACACCGCCTTAATCCGGGAGATGTCCTTGCCTGCTGTGTTGAGTGCTGTAAGAATGCGATTGCCGCTGACTCCGGCATCTATGAGGATGGCAGAATCGTCATTGCCTACATAGATGCAATTGCCGCTGCTGCCGCTATATAGACTGCATAACTCTGTCATGTTTGCCAACCCTCTGTGAGGAAATTAGTCCTCTACTCTCTCAATATCTGCTCCAAGCTGTCGGAACTTGTCTACCAAGTTCTCGTAACCTCTGTCAATGTAGTGAACGCCAGAAACTGCAGTTGTGCCGGTTGCACACAGTCCTGCGATGACCAGCGCCGCTCCGGCTCTCAGGTCATTTGCACTGACAGGTGCACCGGTCAGGGGCTGTCCCCCATGAATGCTGGCCACAGGGCAGTTAACGTCTATCCTGGCGCCCATTCTGTTAAGCTCGTTTGCATACTGGAATCTGGTAAGCCACACCGTTTCCTTGATGGTGCTGTCCCCCTGTGCCTGGGTCAGCAGCGTTGCCATCTGGGGATGCAGGTCTGTAGGGAATCCGGGATAAGGCATCGTCTTGATAACGGCCTTGTCCAGGGGCCAGTCCTTGGGGAAAATGTGGACGAAGTCGTCTCCGGCCTCTACTCCCACTCCCATCTCCTCCAGCTTGGCCGTCAAGGACTCCATATGCTTGGGGATAACGTTGCGGACAAACACGTTGCCTTTTGTGGCTGCGGCGGCAATCATAAATGTGCCAGCCTCAATCATGTCCTGAACGATGGTGTATGCTGTATGACCCTTGAGTTCCTTAACTCCGGTAATCTTGATAACATCGGTGCCTGCACCTCTGATCTTAGCTCCCATGTTGTTGAGGAAGTTTGCCAGGTCAACGATATGAGGCTCCTTGGCTGCGTTCTCGATGGTAGTGCTGCCCTCGGCCTTGACGGCTGCCAGCATAATGTTGACTGTGGCGCCTACGCTGACGGTGTCCAGATATATGGAAGCGCCCTTGAGTCCGTTGGGAGCGTCTACAAACAGCTTGCCGTATTCCTGACGAACTGTGGCGCCCAATGCCTCAAAGCCCTTGATGTGCAGATCTATGGGTCTCTCTCCGAAGTTGCATCCTCCGGGCAAGGCAACTATGGCGTGTCCAAATCGGGACAGCAACGCACCTGCAAAATAGATGGATGCTCGAATGGATGACATCTCGTCATCTGTAAAGTCGTATGTATCCAAAGAACGAGTGTCGATGCGAATGGTATTGCTGGAAACATTGGACCACTCCATACCCTTCTTATTGAAAATGGCCTGAATACAGTCAATGTCTGTAATATCCGGAATGTTTTCCAGATTATACACACCGGCCTGAATAATCGTTGCCGGCAAGACCGCCACTGCTGCGTTCTTGAAACCACCTACAGATACGCTTCCTGTGAGGACGCTGGGGCCTTGAATAATCAGCTTTTCCATAAAGAATAACCTGCCTTGTTTGCTTGTTGTCACTGACATGGGCATCATTGTCGACAAGGTGTTGGTTTGCTCGCCGAAAACACCCCTCTGGCGAGGGTTGCTAAATGCCTCATATAATTTTACCACCTTTTTCGACCTATTGGTAGTCGAACTTTATGGTATCTCGTACAGGTATCTCTTGAGATAGCGATAGCCAAAAACGGCATCGTAATTGAGGATACGGTAGGACTCAATACTGGCTTCTAAATCTGTAGGAGTCTCGCTGAAGAAGCGGCCCTCGTCATCTACAATAATGCCCTCGTAAATGATAGATAGCACCTCGCCTCTGCGCCAGATCTGCTTGTACATACCGTACATAGGCAGCTCTGCCCAATCGATCATAATTTCAGGCAGCAACCATGCGCTGACGGTGTCATTTTGGCACATAAATTGAGCTGTATCTTTATGAATAATTTCGGTGGAAGATACCAGATTTCCCTCCTCATCAAAGAGCTCCTCCGTCTCGATGTAGGTCCCGTTGCCCCAAACGACCACAGGGACCGTATGCATAAGCAAGGTCTCCTCCATGGTCCACTGGTAGGAATGAGCTCCGGAAATCAATCCTCCGTGGTAGTACAGACCATAGAATCCGTCGAAGGTGGGCAGTCTGCTACCCATAAAGCACATTTTCGCAGGATAGTCCAACTCCTCCATACCCTGGGTCAGCTTGCCCAACATGTTGTCCGCATGCTCCAGTCCCTGGAGATAAGTGTTGTATGCATCCGACCATTCCACCTGAATGTTCAGTGTAACAAAGTCGTTGTCCGAGTACTTGTCCTTGGAATATGGCAGGGTGTTTTCCCCAGTCACTACAAACACAAATGTGGGTTGCTCTGCGTCGGAAAGTATCTGCAGAATCATGTCTGCCAGAGCTTCGTCTGAAACCACGTCTCCAACGCGAGAGGCGCTGTCGGGGAAGTCCTCCAGAGATAGATACAGGTCAAACCCCATGCCCTCATAAATCTCATCTCTGCCCCATACATTTGATGCCTCTGCGGTTATGGCCACAGTCCTGTAGCCAAAGTCCTCAAGCATGTCTAAAATTGTAGGCACAGAGGGTGTCATATACTGCTGGTATGCTACAGAACCTGCAGGAAGATATTCCATGGACAACCCAGTGAGCAGCTCATACTCCAGATTGCATACCTTGGTTCCGTTTACCGGGGATACGATGTTCTTGACGTAGCCCTGCTGAACCAGATCTGTATAGTTGGGAATGGGGTTCCTGGAATGCTCGTAGTTTGTCAGCACGTTGGGGTCCCAGAAATTCTGGTTGATAACCATGACAAGGTGGGCCGCATCTTGTGGCACCTCCTTCTTCTCGTCCTGGCTGGTAAGCTGTTTGATCTGAGTACCCATGGCATCAATGCGGGCCTCTGTATATTTGCCGGGGATTTCGATAAATGCATCCTGGCAACCCATAAAGAAGCTGAGAATAAAGCCATTGCTCTCATACCTCAGGTCCTGGCTAGTGATAGACTGGTCAACACCCATGGCGTTCATTGCATTGCTAACTCCAGGCAGTGAGGGGAAACATCCCATGAGCACTACCAACAATCCTGCTATAAAGGCACAAATCCTGTTGATTATGCTAATTCTGTACAGGCGAGTCAGGGGGGCAGCGGCAATTACGCCAATGCAGAACACCACGCACAGTACCACCAGGATGATACTCTTAGGGTTAATTATAGATGGCAACATTGAGAACAACTCTCTGGGGGTCAGGAAGTCCCATACCAGCAGGGGCTCGTCCACTGCGCGCAATTTGAAGTAGCTGATATAGGTCAACAAAAATGTGACCAGAGTGAATATTGCCGTGCCTATGTTGAGGTTTCCCGATGCGGACACAGCTATGACCATCATGCCCGAAAATATAACCGCATTCACCACAAAAACCCAGGTGCTGGAGCGGAGCCAATCCAAGGTATACGAGAAACTGCCGTTGTGCAGCGCCTGAGACAAGAATGTAGCCAAAATCGGGAACACAATCAGAGCTCCACAGTATATGGCAATAGACAGCCCCTTGCTAATGCCGGGACCGCCATCCTGAACCACTATGAACTTTCTGCGGGGTCTCCGCTGCCTAGTCGCCATTTATATCAAAAATAATCTCCCCATCGTGGATGTAGCCGTTCTTGCGGGCAATGTACTCCTTGAACTTGTTGGGAGACTCATTGTACATATCAATCAAGACCTGCAGCTCCTGCTTGTTTATCCTGGCCTCCGTCAGATTTCGCTGGGCGGCCTCATACTCGTTTCTCTTGTCGATGGCCTTGTCTACTGCGTCTACCAGCACTGTTGCCGCGATAACGGTGGCGCATAAAACTATGACTGTTAACAGTATCAGCCATAGATTTCGCCGCGTTTTGGTGCCGATGCGCATTGCCCAACCTCCTGACAATCCTTGTTTTTATTATGATAACAAATTTTGAGATTGCAGTGAAGAACATATTTATGGTTTCGTCCACATAGGGCGCCACCTGCTGCCGAAACAACCACCATCCGCCAGCGTAGGCCAGGCATGGGGCCAGGCGGAATCTGCCGCTGTCCAGTTGGTTCATCATCAGCAGGAGCAGAATTGCGGAGGCTACGCAAAACAGAAAATCTCTGATCCATTTAACAGCCATTGTTCCCGGACGGCGGCAAAACAGACATCCCAACAGCCTATGGAGACATCCTCCGATAATGCCCAGGATAAAGGCCAGGGCCAGATATTTTAATCCGTCCTGCCAGAGCATTTATCTGAACAGCCTCTTCCAGAATGAGTGTTCCCCGTCTGTGGAGTGTTTATATACCAGGGAATCAATTGTGCCGGAAACTGACAAAATGTGACTGTCCTTGTCTAACCTCTCTATGTTGAGACCAGTGCCCTTGATATCCAGCACCCCTTTGTTGGTGCGGGCCTGTATTTCCTTGTCGTCGTATCCTGCCACGTCTACTAATCCCTCCAAAGTCAGGAGTTTTCTGCCGTCACAGACCAATTTGTGTGTTGCTTCTACTTGTGCCACCTGTGCTTCTCCCATGGTTGTTCGGGAAAGTTTATGCAGCAGTGAAACGGGATAGAACAACAGGCGCCTTGTTCACAGGGCCTGTTGTGGTTTAGTTCTCTATGCCTTTTATTTGTCTTGCAAAAGATCTCTTTCAAACATTTTTCGATAATTCTTATAAAATCTCTTCCAAAAGGATTTTGGAATCATAAAGTTGTTCTCTGCGAGAAGTTGTGGCAAACAATGGAAACTGTCCACGAGATCATAGGCCTTATCATATTCGCCTTGTTCTAGCACAGCGCTTAGTTGCTGGAGAAGTGTAATAAGCAGAATATATACGTTCTCGTTTTTCAGTACCTGATGAATCACATAATAATTGTAGTGAAAGGCAAAACCCCATCGTTCATCATCTATCCCCTCAATGGAAGAAATGCCCCTTCTAATCTGGTTATCCTCTGCATTGTCCCTTGCTTCCAATACGTTAATGATTTGAAATAATACCTTGGTATTTATTGGATTGCAGATGTCGCTCCTTATTAAAACCAAGGCATAGTGTATGTCGTACAAATCATTTCTATCAATCATGATTCCTCCTGTAATGTTGCTACCAAAGCTTGCTTTTATTGCTAGGTTAGTTCTCTATGCCTGCACAATCTGAGCCATATATCAGCGCCACCTCACAATTCCAAATTAAATATATATTAGAAAAACTCCGCTTGCCAGATGTTTTTTACATAACAAAAAGGTGGGCCGCATAGCAGTCCACCTTTGAATCAACAAATATTGATTTACTGTACCTCGTAGGGCAGAAGTGCAATCTGGCGTGCACGCTTGATTGCGTTTGTAACCTCTCTCTGGTGCTTAGCGCAGCAACCGGTTACTCTCCTGGGGAGAATCTTGCCTCTCTCAGAAACATACTTGCGAAGACGGTTTACGTCCTTGTAGTCAATAACCTCAACCTTCTCTGCACAGAATGCGCATACCTTCTTACGGGGTCTTCTGGGTCTCATGGGTCCCTTGGCGTCGAATCCGCCTGCGGGCTTTCTGTTCATAGACATATGAAATGCCTCCTTTCGTGCTACTATGTTAGATTAAAAGGGCATATCCGAATCGTCCTCGATAGGGTAGAATCCTGAACCGCTATCGGGTGTGGCGATCGGTGCTGCCATGGACTGGGGAGCCTGCTGCATGCCGTCAGTTCTCTTGCTCTCAGCGAAGTTAATCTCCTCGGCAATGATGTCTGTGGCATAGTGTCTCTGACCGTTCTGGTCATCCCATGTCCTGTTCTGGATGGAACCGATTACGATAATCTTGGTTCCCTTGGTCAAATACTTCTTGCAGAACTCGGCTTGGTTTCTCCAGGCGACGATGTTAAAGAAGTCAGCCTTGCGCTCCTCGCCCTGTCGGACATAGCTCCTGTCAACAGCGAGGGAGAAAGAGCAAACGGGTGTGCCGGTTGCTGTCATCCTAAGCTCGGGATCCTTGGTAAGGCGTCCCATCAAAAAAACCTTGTTCATGTCGTCTCCTCCGTTAGAAAAACCGGTACATTAAACTGCTCTCTTTACAGTCATGTACTTAATAACGCCGTCTGTGATCTTGAAGTTTCTCTCCAGCTCCTTGGGGAAATCAGCATCAGAGCTGAAGTTTACCAGGAAATACTGGCCCTCGGTCTTGTAGTTGATTGCATAAGCAAGCTTCTTCTTGCCCCAATCCTCAAAACCCTCAAGTGTCGCAGCGCTCTCTACAAGAGACTTGAACTTCTCAGCGAGTGCCTGAATCTGGTCATCTGCCAGAGTAGCATCAACGATGAAAATACATTCGTACTTGTTAAGCATAGTGCACCTCCTTCCGGACTAATACGGCCCCGTCACACTGACGGAGCAAGGAATAATTACCTGCCTGCTGGCCTGTCTACGACGCGGCCCACGCAAGCTTTGGGATTATATCATAGGGGCACGGCCATTACAACCCGTTTATTTAGTGCCTCAGGGGGTAAACTAATCAATATTTGTATGAAAATAGGCTCTGACATAATTTACGGCTTGTTTTTATAATGTTATAATGGTTGTGTGTAATCGTACATCGTTGTCTTTTGGCGGAAAGGAGACTCCCTATGAAAAAAATGGATCGCAAACAGAGACTTTTAGTCTTCGCAATAGTTCTATTTTTAATTGCGGTTATTGTCGTTGTCGTTGTATTTACGTCTGGCAGGGACAAGGGCCCCCACTCCTATAACGATCCTACGGCGACTCCTACCGCAACCCCCATTACAACAGTAACACCTATTCCCACTTCGCCCGTCGGTCCTACCGCAACCCCTGTTCCCACACCTGTTCCTAGCAAACTGGTAGTTGAGCTACAGGATTCATCTTCTAAGGTAAACATGCGCTATTCTGCATCTACCGACAGCGACAATATTATCTGCGCAGTGGCCAGTGGCACAGAGGTTAAGCCTCTCGACATTGCAGGCCAGTGGATGAAGGTTTCCTATCAGGGCGAGATTGGCTATATTATGACATCTTACCTGAAGCTTACAGGTTCTCTGGAGGGTTACATTAAGCTGTCCGACGCCTCCTCTACCGTTAACCTGCGCGCCTCCGCATCCTCCTCTGCCGAGGTTGTCACCACACTGCAGAGCGGCACAGAGGTAACTATTCTGTCCATCAGCAGTGACTGGATTCAGATTACAACCGGCGAATTCAGCGGCTACGTTAGCTCTTCATTTGTAAGGCTTTCTGAGTAAGTTACTGACCGGAAACCACCAAATCAGCAGCTAGCTTTATAGCAAAATTCTCAAAATATTTGTTTTCTAGCGGTATCCAAGCCTTGTGGAACATTTTCCACAGGGCTTCTCCATTTCTGTTGATAATTCTCTGTTTTTGTAGTTCTGCATCGATTTCTATAAATATGCGCAGGTCCGCGAAATTGCCAAACCTGGGGTGGTGGCTGTAGGATCCCTCCACAATTCTGTAGCCCGATTGAGACACGGTGCGCATTTCCCCCATGGCCATGGCGCTACAGTCAAAAACCTGGTAGGAAAACTCCTTTGGATCAGATACATAAGGCAGAACCTGCTCGACAAACCGCTCGTAGTGGATATTGCCGCCGGCCTCTGACAATCTCTCCTCTGTTCGCAGTTCCCCGGGCAGGAAAAAGTCGTCCATATGTACCACTCCAGCTCCTAAAATCTGCTGCAACATACGTCCCAATGTGGACTTTCCCGATGCCGCCGGCCCGTCTATGGCAATTACCGTAGTTTTTTCTCGGTTGGGCAGATAGGATATCTTCTCCAAAACAGGCAATAAGGTCATAAATCTGCAGTCTGCCAATCGGTAGGCTGGTTTTTCGCCCTGTCTGTAGGTGTCGCTATGGTGTACCGGAGAAATCCCGTTTTGTAGGTATTCTTGTATAAATAACTTATATTCTTCTAAGTCCATGCCGGTTGTTCCGGAGCCAATCAGCTCCTCCGCCTGGGTTAAGTACTGCAAAAAGGTCTCATCCCCCGGAGATTGGGGACCTATAGATGAAACAAACATGTTGAACAACCAACTGGGATCCAGCCCTGCGGCCCTCCATGCTCCCATATTCACGCGACAGGTATAGGGAGAAATGGGTTCAAATATGTGGCCCGACACAGGCTCTACGCTGTGGTACTCCCTATAAAAGTATTCTCTGGCCGCATCCAGATCACCTAGCAGATGCTCTGCCCCAAAGGCAGCCTGATAGCACATCTTGACCACATCGCGGGGCTGACTGTGACGGTGTATGCGGAGTTGTTCCGCCAAACATTTGATAAATTCCATATATTTAACCCATTAGTTTTCCTGTTTCGTGTGCCGCGGGGACGTCCCTGCCACTTGTGACCACATTATTTCATATTCCCCTTTGTTTTGAAAGCACATTTAGCGTGATTTGAGCACCTTTTTGACTCGGTGTGTAGTTTTAGACAATAAAAAATCGACGAGGCTTTGTAGAACCTCATCGATCTGTGGCGGAGAAGCGGGGATTCGAACCCCGGCGCCAGTTGCCTGACCTAACGATTTAGCAAACCGCCCCCTTCGGCCTCTTGGGTACTTCTCCATGTATAAAAGGTTGGCGGAGGAAGTGGGATTCGAACCCACGAAGAGCGTGAACCCTTGCCGATTTTCAAGACCGGTGCCTTAAGCCAACTCGACCATCCCTCCGCGAAAACCGCTCCACTATAGTACAACAACAGCTTTTGTTTGTCAATTAACCTTTTATGTCGTAAATTCCCTATTGAATTGTCTTCTCCGATGATGTTTCAGGTGAAACTTCCACTTCAAGCGCGTCCTGAATCTTGTCCTGGATATCATCTAATTTCTCGTCCAACAACAATTCTGCCTTCTCCTCTGCGATAAAGTGGCAGAGAACATTAAAAGCATCTATCTCACCGGCGGCATCGCAGCTAAGCAACATCAGGCAGAGGGAGCTGTCGTAAATCTCGCCTCTGGATACATAGTCGGACACATCCTCGAACTTGGCAATTGCCAGTTTGTACTGCTCTCTGGCAAACAACCTCACACCCTCGTTATAGAGATTCTCTGCAATCTTGCCTCTGCAGGCCTCTTCCAAAACAGCGTAGAGAGCGTTTTCGCTACCAGTTTCTACCTGATCGATTTGTGCAAGGCAGTCCTCATAGTCCTCATTTATGTATAGAATGAACAGATTAGCCATAGATGAAAGCTCTCCCATGGTTGCCTGAATCATGTTCTGTGCTTCCTGGCTGTCCAGTTTCAGATCGTCCAGAGCCTGCTGCTTCTCATCGAGATAATTGCGGATATTCTCCAGACTATCCTCCAGAGATGAAATAGTCTGTCCGGCCTCTTCCTGTTGAGTTGCATACTTGTTTATTACATTATTAATCTGCTCCTGGTAATCTCTCTCGGACTGGTCCACCTTAATCTGGCTTACGATGGCCATTGCCAGAACAATGAGTGCACCCATAAACAGTATTATGCCGTAAATGATCAGAGTTCTGACCTGACTTTTCTTGTCCGAATTAGTATTTTTCATTCAGTGCTTCCTCCAAAACGTCCTTTTCCTCTGCGGAAAGCATGTACTGACACAGACCACTTGATATAGGCTTGGCAAAGGTAGTAGTTCCCTCGCGGGTGTACAAACCGGTAATAAGAACGCCGTCATTGTTTCTGTCCAGGAGAACAACGGAGAAGGACTGGTCGCTGCCCACGTCCTCGAAAACATTGTATCTCTTCACCGCAACCTTCTGAATATTGGCCGCCGAACGGTTGTCCAGCTCAATAATTCTATTGTTTGCCATGACGTACTCTTTCTTGAGGTAGTCAATTTCCTCAAGACATCTGAATATAACGTCCTCAATGCTGGAAAGGCCCTCGCTATTTCGCATAAATTTCTTATACTTGGATTCCAGTTTTCCTGTCCTGTTAATTAGCCATATAAGCAAGCCCAAGGCAACCACGAGCATAATGGTCAGCATTATAAGAATTACCAATAGAATTGACGGTGACTCTAACAAATTAGGCATTTATTTTCCCTGTCCTCTCTCAAACACTTCCAGAAGTCTATCCAATTCCTCGTTGGAATAAAATTCTATGACGACTTTTCCTTTTCCCTTGTTCGCTGTAAGTGAAACCTTGGTTCCCAATAACTTGATAAGACGGTCCTGCAGATCCGCAATAGCTGCAACCTCCTGTTCGTCCAGCTCCTCAGGCTTGTCCTTAGGCTGGGCGTTCAGCTTTTTGACCAATCGCTCTGTCTCTCTTACGCTGAGATGGCCATTTACAATAAGCTCCAGCACCTCTGCCTCCATGGAGCGATCCTGTAGCGCCAGTATGGCACGTGCATGACCGGGCGTAATCTCGCCGATAATCAGCTTCTCCTTGACAACGTCAGAAGCCTTGAGCAATCTGAGCGCATTTGTAATTGTAGACCTGTCCTTGCCAACGCTCTTTCCCAGGTCTTCCTGAGTAAAGTGGTACTCTCCGATAAGTTTCTCGTAGGCCTCTGCCTCTTCAATGGGGTTCAGGTCCTCTCTCTGGATGTTCTCGATAAGGGAAACCTCCATGAGTTCCTTGTCGGAGTAGTCCTTGATAATCGCAGGGATTTTCTTGAGGCCTGCAACTCGGGATGCTCTCCACCTGCGCTCACCGGCTATAATCAGCCAGTTGTCCCCGTTTTTCCTTACGATAATTGGCTGAATAACCCCGTGCTCGCGGATGGACTCTGCCAATTCGCGGATTTTCTGCTCGTCAAAGAACTTACGGGGTTGGGCCTTATTAGACATAACCCTGTCGATATCCAGCTCTACTACGCCATCTCTATATTCTGGTGTCGCCTTCTTTGGAAGGATTTCCTCCTTAGCCACAGCATCCATATTTGTTGGAATCAGTGCATCCAGGCCCCTTCCAAGGCTGCGCCTGGGATCTCTCTTGGTTGCCATCTTAATTCTCCTTACTGATAACTTCCTTAGCCAGTTCTATGTAGGCATTAGCTCCGGCGCACTTGGCATCGTACATGATAATAGGCAGCCCAAAGCTGGGAGCCTCGCTGAGGCGTACATTTCTGGGAATCAATGTGCTATAGACGTTATCTCCAAAGTGATTCTTAATTTCTTCCACTATTTGAATAGAAAGATTCGTGCGAGAGTCGAACATGGTCAAAACCAGACCATCCACCTCCAGACCGCGATTTAATCTCTTCCGGACCAGAGAAATGGTGTTCATGAGCTGAGAGAGACCCTCCAATGCGTAGAACTCGCACTGTATCGGCACCAAAACAGAATTCGATGCAGTAAGGGCATTCAGTGTTACCAGTCCAAGTGAAGGAGGGCAGTCTATGAGAATATAGTCGTAATCGTCCTTTACCTCTGACAAAGCCTCGTTCAATATGGTCTCGCGGGACATCATAGACACTAGTTCTATTTCTGCACCTGCCAATTCAATGCTGGAAGGACACAGACTCAGGTTTTCCTGGCAGGTGTCTATAATGACATCTTTAATATTTGCACCATTGATCAGTACGTCGTAAACGGACTTTTCCAGGCTGGCCTTATCGATGCCTAATCCACTGGTAGTGTTTCCCTGGGCATCTATATCCACTAGCAGTACTTTTTTCCCAAGATGGGCAATACAGGAACTCAGGTTAATAGATGTTGTTGTCTTGCCTACTCCGCCCTTTTGGTTGGCTATTGCAATAATCTTTGCCACTTTTTAATTCAAATGTTTCACGTGAAACATTTTCCTTTCTAATTTACAGAATATTTTGTTTTTCACGATGTTTCACGTGAAACATCAGATGTCCAGAAGTTCTACTTCTTTAGCGTGGGCATTGATGTACTCTTTTCTGGGTTCTACCTTTTCTCCCATAAGAGTAGTAATAATCTCATCTGCTGTCAACAGATCCTCCAGCTGTACTCTGCGCATGCTGCGAGTAGCAGGATTCATCGTTGTCTCCCAAAGCTGCTCGGAATTCATTTCGCCAAGACCCTTGTATCTCTGAATAATTGTCTTGCCGTCTTTCCTGGACCAACCCTCTCTGGTAATAATCTCCTCCAGTTCCTCATCGTTCTGAGCGTAGAAGTGGACGTTCTTGAGCTTGGGATCGTCTCTGCTGACCCTATAGAGCGGAGGCATAGCCAAATATACGTGTCCCTCCTCTACCAGAGGTCTCATATATCTGAAGAAGAATGTAAGCAGCAGCATTCTGATGTGGGATCCGTCTACGTCAGCATCAGCCATAATAATTATTCTGTCATATCTGATCTTACTTACATCAAACTCGCTGCCTACGCCGGCTCCAATGGCCATAACTACGGGAGCCAGCTTCTCATTGCTGAATACCTTATCGTTTCTGGATTTCTCTACGTTGAGCATCTTGCCCCACAGAGGAAGGATAGCCTGTGTTCTCCTGTCTCTACCTCCCTTAGCAGAACCTCCAGCGGAGTCACCCTCTACAATGAACATCTCACAGAGCTTGGGGTCCTTCTCAATACAGTCGGTAAGCTTGCCAGGGAGAGTTGTGCTCTCAAAAACAGTCTTGCGCCTTGTAAGCTCCCTTGCCTTGCGGGCAGCCTCTCTGGCTCTGGATGCCAAGGAGCACTTCTCATACAAAGTCTTGGCCACAACGGGATTTTCCTCCAGGAACTCCTCCAGCTTCTCTGTAACAATTCCCTCTACCAAAGACTTAATCTCGGAGTTACCCAGTTTTGTCTTGGTCTGGCCCTCAAACTGGGGATCCTGCATCTTGACACTTACAATAGCCACCAAACCCTCACGAGTATCCTCACCGGTCAGAGGCTTGTCGCCATCTTTAAGTAAGTTATGCTTTTTGCCATAGTCGTTGAAGACTCTTGTAAGGGCTGTCTTAAAGCCTGTCAAATGTGTACCACCCTCAGTGTTTGCTATGTCGTTTGTATAGCTGTAGATGGTTTCGGAATACGTTTCATTGTATCTGAGGGCAACCTCAACAGTAGATGTACCCTTGCCTCCCTCTACGTAGATGCAGTCGGTAACGGGAACCTGGTCCCTGCTCAGATAATCTACAAAGGACATGATACCGCCCTCGTAGCACAAATCATTCTCTACTATGTTGTCTGCATTTCTCTCATCCCTCAGGATAATGCGAATTCCCTTGTTGAGGAAAGCCATTTCCCTGTATCTGATCAACATCAGGTCGTAGTCAAACTCCAGAACCTCAAAAATCTCGGGATCCGGCTTGAATGTAGTCTGTGTTCCTGTTCTGTCTGTATCACCCAGGATTTTGAGAGGAGAAACAGTCTTGCCTCTCTCATATCTCTGCCAATATCTCTTACCATCCTTGCAAACCTCGAC
This sequence comes from Clostridia bacterium, assembly GCA_017501105.1. Classification (GTDB taxonomy): domain Bacteria; phylum Bacillota; class Clostridia; order RGIG7378; family RGIG7378; genus RGIG7378. Next base: position 21,621 of record JAFVXO010000044.1, read on the forward strand.
CTCCAAGTACTCGGACAGAGCATTTACAACAGATGCACCAACGCCGTGCAGACCGCCGGAAATGCTGTATGCTCCGGAGCCGAACTTACCGCCGGCATGGAGAACGGTGTGTACAACCTCAACTGTAGGTATGCCAAGCTTAGGGTGTGTTCCAACAGGAATACCGCCGCCGTTATCTATTACCCTGATAATATTTCCGGGCAAGATGATAATTTCAATTGTGTCACAACGTCCCGCAAGGGCCTCATCGATACTGTTGGCTGCAATTTCATATACCAAATGGTGCAGGCCTCTGGAACTCTGGCTACCGATATACATACCGGGTCTCTTACGAACGCCCTCCAGTCCCTCTAAAACCTGTATTTGGTCCTCTGAATAACCTTTGTTTTGCAACTGTTCTTCTGCCATCTCATTCTCCTCCGACTTAATAAGTCCTTGTGTACAATCTTTTTTTCAGTGTAGATGTATTTAAACTACTGGTAAAAACCTTAAATCCATTGTATTTGTCACTAACAATTATAAATGATTTTGGTAACAGCCCCGACATATCGTCGATGATCTTGTCCTCCTGAATCATATTAATAAATGTGGCGCCATCCTTGGTGGCGGTGACGTTGTCCATGTCACAAACGGCAATTATATCCCTCTTGGGAATCATAATGTCGTTTCCTATGTGCAAGAACACTCTTTGTCCACCAACCTTCCCTTTTCTACATAGTAATAGCTCACCTTGTTTGACACCATCTCGAAGAAGCTCTTGTCCGTTCCGGTGAAAAACGTCTGATTCGAGTCAATTACATTGCCTATTGCCCTCCTGCGACGGTCGTCCAATTCGCTCATAACGTCGTCTAACAGTATAATTGGAGCCTCGCCATTTACCTCCTCAAAGATGTGGATTTCCGCTAACTTCAATGACAACACTGCTGTCCTCTGTTGTCCCTGGGAACCGAAGGCCTTGACAGAACCTCCTTCTGTGGTAATCTCCCAGTCGTCTCTCTGTATGCCGTGCATAGTCATTTCCTTGATAGCATCCACATGGCGGCTGTCTCGGAACTTGTTAAACACCATTTGTTTAATATCGCCCAAAACTCTGCAGTCTCCCACAGGAATGTCCGGACAATATGAAAAACTCATTTTTTCTGCTCCCTCGGATATTTCCGAACTCTTAATGGAACAGATTTCATCTATTTGTCGAGAAGTGTCAATTCTCTTCAGTATAATCGAGGCCCCATATTCTGCCAGCTGAAGATCAATGTCCTCCAAAACACTTCCAAAAGAAGGTCTGATTTTCATCTCCTTCAATACGCGGTTGCGCTGGTCCAACAATGTGGTATATGCCTGCAAATCCGCATAGTATTTTGGGCTAATCTGACACAGCAGAAAATCTACAAATTTGCGCCGATCAGCAGGAGCTCCCTTAACTATCCTCAAGTCCTCCGGAGAAAACAGAACGGTGTTAACCTTACCAACCACATCCGCAGAACGCCTCATGGATAGTCCGTCAATTTTGATTGCCTTCTTCTCATGAGCCTTTTTTACTATTTGTATCTCGCATTCCCTGTCATTCTTACTAAAGACTGTATCAATATAAAAAAAATCACAACCGGAACGAATTAGCTCAGGATCCTTGGTGGTCCTATGAGAACGCAGAGAAGAACAATAATAAATAGCCTCTAAAATATTTGTCTTTCCCTGTCCGTTTTTGCCGTAAAGGTAGTTGATACCACTCCGGGGAACGAAGTCAAGGCTTTCGTAATTTCGAAAATTAGACAAATGAATAGAATTAATTTGCACTTAGTTTGTGCCCCTTACTGCAGCAATTGTATATACAAATCTATCTCCGGAAACCGGCTTGATAGTACAAGGTCCCAGAGCAGTACATATATTCAAAACGACGGTGTCTTCGTCGATAACTCTCACAATCTCATAGAATAACCTGGGATTAAAGGAAATTGACATAGGCTTGCCTTCCATGTTTACAGGCATCTCGTCCTTGATTTTGCCTCCCTCGGAATTGGCAGAAATTGTAAGAACATCGTTATTTATGTCGAACTTGATAGAGTACTTGCGAGCTTCGGAGTATAACAAAACAGCTCTCTCGAGACAAGACAACAACTGCTCTGTGTTAACAACCAATTTAGTCTGATAATCTGTCATGGCAAGGTTTCTATAGTTGAGGTACTTTCCTTCCAAAATTCTGGAAACTACCTCTGTACCGGGAACGGAGAACAGAATCTGGTTATTGCTGACTGTAATAGCCAAATCTCCCTCATCGTCTCCCAAAATCTTTCCAATATCATTCATTGTCTTTGCAGGAACGATGCAGGAGAAATTGCTGTTTGCCTGAGACATAACAGATCTGCGAAGAGCCATTCTGATGCCATCGATAGCAACTACAACCACGTTGTTTCCGTCTGTTTCAATATAAATACCGGTCAAAACCTTCTTGGTCTCATCAGTAGAGGCAGAGAAAATAACCTGGCGGATAATCTCCTTCATCTCCTGCTGGGAAATAACTATTTTCTCACCATCGGAAACAACGGGAATATCAGGGAAACCCTCAGCGTCCTTGCCCTTGATTTTGAATTCTGCAGATCCGGAGACAATTGTAATATCTGAAGCGTTGTTTACAGTAATAGTAACAGTATCCTCAGGCAGTTTGCGAACAATCTCTCCGATAATCTTGGAGTCAATAACAGTTTTGCCTGTTTCCTTAACTTCTGCAGGACACTCTGTCTTTATACCCATCTCCAGGTTATTTGCAGTAAGGACTAACTTTCCCTCCTCTGCAACAAAGAGAAGACCCTCTAGAATATTATATGTGGTTCTGGGATCAACAGCCTTTTGTGCAATACTGATAGCGTTTGCCAGATTGTTCCTGTTACATGTAAAAATCATCCTGTGTCTCCTTTTATAAATCAAATAGTATTATTGTAGTTGTAGTAGTAGGGACTGTCAGTATGTCAGTAATTTCAAGAAGTCCTTGTAAATCAATGACTTGAGTCTATTTTTTTATTGACACTACCTGTTAGTATTTTTGTCAGTAATTTTTGAATATGTCAGTAGGAAAATTTCTCCATAATCCGTTGACGGTTTATCCAATGGAAAGTGTCAGTAACTATACATTTCCACTGATGATTTGGGTTAGTTCGTCTATCTTATCCTTGATAGCCGGCTTGGAAATCATATCCTCCTTGATTTTGTCATATGCGTAAATGATAGTTGTGTAATTGCGGTTTCCAAACTCGCTGCCTATCTTGTTGAGAGAAAAATCTGTGAGTTCTCTGCAGAGATACATGGCAATCTGTCTGGGATATGTAATATCCTTGGTGCGCTTATCAGACAAGAAAGCGGATGGCTTGATATTAAAGTATCTGGCTACAGCCTCTTGGATAGTCTTGATAGTAATGACCTTTGGATTGTTGGGCAGGGAATCTCGTAGTGCCTCTGCGGTTAAGTCTCTGGTAATGGGTTGTCCTGTAATGTCGGAATATGCCGAAACCTTGTTAAGGGCTCCCTCAATCTCTCTGATATTGGATATAAATCTGCCTGCAATATACTCCAGAGAACTGTCGTCAATCTTGACGTTGTTAATCTGTGCCTTCTTCTTAAGAATAGCGATACGTGTCTCGTAATCCGGAGGAGTAATTTCAGTAATAAGGCCCATCTCGAATCTGGAAACCAATCTCTCCTCCAGAGAAATCAGACCCTTGGGGGGCTTGTCACTGGTGATAATAATCTGCTTGTTGGCCTCATAGAGGGCATTGAAGGTGTGGAAGAACTCTATCTGAGTGCTCTCCTTCTTTTCCAAAAACTGAATGTCGTCAATGAGCAGATAATCGATGGTGCGATATTTTTCCTTAAACTTCTCCGTAGTTTTATTGGAAATAGCATTGATCAGCTCCGACATAAACTTCTCTGAAGAGATATACAGAACCTTGGCCTCAGGATTGTTAGTCAAAACGTAGTTTCCAATAGCGTGCAGCAAGTGCGTCTTGCCCAATCCGGCAGGGCTGTACAAGAACAGGGGATTGTATGCACCGGCAGGATTCTCTGCAACAGCAGCACAGGCAGCGTGGGCAAAGCGGTTGCCTCCGCCAATAACAAAAGTCTCGAAGGTATACTTAGGGTTAAGGGAGGAGAACTTAATAGAATGTGCCTCGGCCAGGCGCTTTTCTTGTTCCAAAACAGAGGATTCGTTGCCGCGGACAAAGAAAAACAGCTGATAGTCCTTCTTAGCTACAATGCTGACAGCAGAGGAAATCAGAGTCTTGTACTTGGACTCTACGGTGCTCTTAATAAAATCGTGCTCTACCAAAAAATACATGCGATCTTCGTCCATGCTGTAGGGCACCAAAGGACTAATCCAAGTCCTATAGGTCAGGTCTGTAACCTCTGGTTGAATCAACTCCAGGACTTGATTCCAAATACTATCGAAAGAAGTAGCCATGTCGCCTCCAAAACCATCAAAATAATGTCAAAAAGAGCGCAGAAATGCACGGACATTATATGGAAATATAATAGCAAAAATCGGGCCTTTTTACAACATTATTCTTACTATAGTAGGGGGATGCAGTTGCTAAAATATAACCCGCCACAGACTAAAATTTTGTCTCAGGAGCAGGGAAACACATAGCGCTTGGGTTATAAGCTTACGAAACAGCACTAAATAAAGGAGTTGACACAAAAATGAAACCCAAATATAATTCTCGCGTATGCCCCATAGCGGGTTTACTATTAATATGCGCAAAAAACTTGGAGGTTTTTATATATGAAAGAGACATTTAATCCCAATACAAGATCCAGAAGCAAGAAGCACGGATTCCGCCTCAGAATGAGCACATCCAACGGCCGCAAGGTTTTGAAGGCTAGGAGAGCAAAGGGCAGAAAGGTTCTCTCTGCTTAAGACCGGGACAGGTCTTTTCTTTAGTGATTTCGGATGATAAATACAGTCTCTCTCAAACGCGGTAGCGATATTGTCAGGACATTCAGACATGGCAAGTATAAGGCCGGTCGTTATTTGACGGTATATGCAAGACCCAATCGACTGCCATACAACAGATTGGCAGTCAGTCAGGTTAAGCACTTTGGCAACAGCGTTGAGAGAAACAGGGCTAAGCGTCTCAGCAGGGAAAACTACTCACATCTCGAAAAGTGGCTGATTACCGGAATGGATATTGTAATCGTTGCCCGCGCCTGCAACCCTAAGCCTGACTACTATATGATCAATTCTGAACTCAAGTATCTGCTCAGCAGATTGGAGCTATTTACAAAGGATAGTACAGGTGAAAGCATTATTCCTTCGGATGATCCGGTATTACCAGGAGCATCTGTCTAAACTAAAGGGATACCCCACGTGCAGATTCGTTCCCACGTGTTCTCAGTACGCCTATGAAGCAATTCAAAAATATGGAGCCCTCAAGGGGGGCTTTATGGCTTTGTGGAGACTTCTCAGGTGCAATCCCTTTTCCCGCGGAGGATACGATCCTGTTCCGTAGCTTTCACATGAGACACAAATTAGGAGTTTAGTATGTTTGACTTTATTATCAAGCCTATTGGTGCATTCTTTTTGTGGATGTACAACACCATAGCTTTCCATAACTATGGCCTGACAATCATTTATTTTACCGTCATTGTACAGTTGCTGATGATTCCTCTGGTTATCAAGAGGAACAGATCTTCTCTCATGCTGCAGAAGATTAACCCTCAGCTCCAGCATTTGCAGAAGAAGTACGGCAACAACCCACAGAAGATGCAGGAGGAGCAGCAGAAGCTCTATGAAAGCATCGGCTACAACCCCATGAGCGGATGTACACCTCTGTTCATTCAGTTGCCTATTATCATGATTCTGTGGCAGGTTATCGGCAATCCCCTGCAGTACGTATTTAACTGGTCAGCTACAGCCATTCAGGCAGCCTACGATATCATCAATGGAGCAGTTGAGGGCTTGAATCTGTCTGCAAGCACTGCATATTCTCAGATTTCTATCCTGCTTCACAGAGAGGTATTGCCCGCAGAGTTCTTTGCAGAGTACGGTGTAACCGGCGAGCTGTTCAACATGAACTTCCTGGGCATCAACCTGGGACGTATTCCCGAGTGGAACCCCTCAACAGTATTTGGAAATCAGTGGAAGATTTACCTTCCCCTGTTCCTTATTGCACTGTTCTCCGCAGCGCTGTCCTTCTTCATGAACAAGATTACTATGAAGATGACACAGCCTGACCAGAACGGCGAAAACAAGAGCAACGCCGCCATGAACGGATGCATGTCCATCTACATGCCTTTGATTTCTCTGTGGTTGGCATTCAAGTTCCCCGTTGGCCTTTCAATTTACTGGATGACCTCCTCCGTGGTATCTACCATTCTTCAGGGTATATTCATGAATGTGGTAAAGAATCAGGAGGCCAGGAACGAGATTATCCGCCAGCAGGAGATGGAGCTTAAGAAGAAGATTATAGAAGAGCAAAAACGAGCCCGCGAGGCAGAGGCCGAGCTTAATGAGGGCTCTCAGGAGGATAAATAATGACAAAGTCTGTGGAAACATTTGGCAAGACGATTGAAGAGGCACTTCAGGAGGCCCTTAAGGTTCTGGATGCAGACCGCGATCAGGTAGATTATGTGGTATTGGAGGAACCTTCCAGAGGACTCTTTGGAAAGACCAAGAACGCACGTCTTAGAGTAACACTTCTGGAGACAGAGGATTCCGATGCTATTGAGGCAACTGCCGACATGGAGATTCGCGAGAGTTCCGTTGAGACAGTAGCTGAGGAGGCAGATGGAGACGAGGAGTTCCTGGAGGAGGAAGAAATCGCCTGCGAGTACATTCTGTCCGTTTGCGAGGCCATGGGTCTCGAGGTTGAGTTGGTTACAGACGTCAGCGACAACACCATTAACATAGAGGTACAGGGCGAGGACCTGGGACTGCTGATCGGCAGGAGAGGCGAGACACTGGATGCTATTCAGTACCTCACAGGTCTGGTAGTAAACAGAAACAGAGACAAGTACTTCAAGATTTGCATCGATGCAGAGAACTACAGATCCAAGAGAGAGGCTGCTCTCGTCCGTCTGGCTAAGAGAACAGCTGACAAGGTATCCAAGTACAGGAGACCTGTCACCCTGGATCCCATGAACCCCAACGAGCGCAGGATTGTGCATTCTGCTCTGCAGGGCTACAGGGGAGTTGAGACCTACAGCGTAGGTGAGGAACCCAACAGAAAGGTTGTTATCAGGCCCATCAGATAATGTTTGACACGACAATTGCGGCGGTGGCAACATCGCTGGGTACAAGTGGAATAAGCATAATTAAAATAAGCGGTTGCGAGGCTTTTGCTATTTGCGACCGCCTTTTTGTTTGCCCGGGAGGGTTTCTTTCCAAGGATGCAAACACCATAACCTACGGAAAGATTGTGGATCCTGCCACAGGAGAGACGGTGGACAAGGTTTTGGTGAGCAAAATGGCGGCCCCTAGAACCTATACCGGAGAGGATGTAGTAGAAATTAACTGCCACGGAGGTATTGTGGTTACCCGCAGGGTCCTTCAGCTGGTTTTTGAGGCAGGAGCCAAGCCGGCAGCACCGGGAGAATTCACCAAGAGGGCGTTTATCAACAACAAAATGGACCTGCTGGAGGCAGAGGCCACGATGGATTTGATAGGTGCCGGAGCAGACAAGGCAGCAAAGGTGGCTATGCAGCAGCTGGAGGGAAAACTTTCCTCCCGTTTGGGCAAGCTTGCCGATGACATAGCAGATATTTGTGCGAAAATAGACCTTTCCACGGATTTCGACGAGTTAGATTCCTTCGACTACTCCCCTGAGGATGTGGCCGGGGAACTGGAGCCTATAGTTTCAGGCCTTAGGGAACTGTCGGGAACCTTCGACTCCGGCAGACGCATCCGAGATGGACTGTACGTGGTTATCTGCGGCAGACCCAATGCAGGCAAATCCTCCTTGCTCAACAGATTGTTGGGAGAGGAGAGGGCTATCGTCACAGACATTCCCGGCACCACCAGGGACACGGTGGAGGAGGCTGTTAGTCTGGGGGGTTACATGGTTCGCTTTGTGGACACAGCGGGCCTCAGGCAGGGCGACGACGTGGATCTGGTCGAACAAATCGGCATCGACAGGGCCTATGCCAAGATGGAAGCTGCAGATATGATTATCTACATGGTAGATCTGTGCGGCGACCTGGAGTTACAGGCACTGGAGGCAGAGGAGACCTGCGCCAAATACGGAGGGGACACACCCTTGGTATTGGCAGCAAACAAGGTAGACCTGTCCGGGCAGGAGACAGCACAGGCATTCATTGACCAGATGAAGGACAGGCTACAGGCCCAGGACAAGGAAATCTCTGCTGTTTCTATCAGCGCCCTCAGCGGCACAGGAGTTACGACCCTGACTGACCTGATCCTTGAACAGTGCCAGGCAGATGACGAGCTAATCAGCCGTGGTATTTTGGTAAACGAGAGGCAGAGGCAATTGGTCCAGAAGGCAATATCCCATTTGGACAGCGCATATGCAGACGGCAAGGCAGGATATCCCCTGGATATGCTATATGCGGAAATCAGCAGCGGAGCAATGGCTCTCAGCGAATTGACAGGCAGACAAATAGACATGGAGGCCATCGACAAGATGTTCAGCTCCTTCTGTGTTGGAAAGTAAGGTATTGGCAGGATGGAATACAGTGCAGCAAAGGTTGATGTAATCGTAGTCGGCGCAGGACATGCAGGCTGCGAGGCAGCTCTGGCGGCAGCCCGTATGGGTTGTCGTACAATTCTGTTTACCATTAACATGGATGCGGTAGCTAACTTGCCCTGCAATCCCAGCATTGGCGGAACAGGCAAGGGCCATCTGGTCAGGGAAATTGACGCTCTGGGTGGAGAAATGGCAAGAGCTGCCGATGCGAACATGATTCAGATCCGTATGCTCAACAGAGGCAAGGGCCCGGCGGTACATTCACTGCGGGCACAGATAGATCGTCGCCGCTACCAGGAGTATATGAAGCAGGTTATTGAGCAGACGCCTAACCTGTTGCTGCGCCAGAGCGAGATTGTGGACCTGCGTAGGACGGCGGACGGCCAGGAGTGGGAGTGCGTCACCCCCATGGGAGGCGTCTACACAGCCAAGGCGGTGGTGCTGACCACTGGAACCTACCTGGCAGGCTCAATAATTGTAGGAGAGTATAAGCAGCAGTCCGGACCGGACGGAATTCATGCCGCCATTGGACTGTCCGAGGCTATGGAGAAGCTGGGCATAACGCTGTTCAGATTCAAGACAGGCACCCCCTGCAGAATAAATCGCC
>JAFVXO010000045.1 GCA_017501105.1 Clostridia bacterium
AATAATAGCTGCCCTGGTAAACTGCTTGCCCAGGACCGGCATGGCGCCGTCCAGAATACTCAGCAGAGGTCCTTCCAAACTTTCGCCAATCAGAGATGTCAGAGATGAACTCATATTCAGAGCAAGGCCAATGGCAAGAACCAAGGAAGAACTGATCAATGTTACAACAGCGTCCCAGATGAGTCCGCCCTTACTCTTAAAGAACAACAGGAAGATAATGCCGCCAAGCAGGACTACAGCAACCAGTAGGATGAGACGAGTCTTAACGCTCAGAATCGTCTTGATGACGTTGATTGTCTCAGTGAGCTGCTGTAATTCCGAGTTTCCCTCTCCATCCGTACCAGCAGTGCCTCCCAGTATGCCCTGGATGATTCCGTCATCCACTATTTCGTTCAGGTCATCTGCCAGGGTTTGACTATTGTCCTGGATTACAGTGTTTGTCATGGAGACAAATTTCTCGGGCAATTCTACACCGGTTTTGTCCTGAATTTCCTCTGCAATGTCAGAAATCAAGCTGTTGAGAGTATCGGCGGTAATTACGTCCTTGTTGTTGTCGTTAATCAGATTGTCTAATACGTTTGCAGAAACCTCTGCCACCAACTCCTGTACTGTGTCCAAGCTGGTCGCAGTGGTATAGAGCATATTTACAACATCCTCTTCGGAGGCGTCCTCTGGAACAGACTCATTGGACAGGCCCTCAACGATGGCCTTAATATCTATTTCTTCCAGGGAAGCCTGCAGCTCCTGCTGATCTGACTCTGAAAGGTCCTCGAATGCCTTCAAGAAGGAGCCTATCATGCTGTCAATGACGTTCTTCTGGTCATTGTCGGAAGATTCTCCGCTACTGTTGGATGAGTAGCCATTTTCCGCCGCATCAAGGTGGTGGGTTTCGGGCTCGTAGATAACAAGCTCGCCATCGTCCTCATAGTCCAGACGTTCAGAAATGGCGATGGATTGAAACAGCTCCAGGATAACCTCTTTGGTTATAATAAAACTGGCAGATTGCAATACCATGAGGGCAATCTCAGTAACCATCATGGTTATAGACAGAATGATGGCTAAGATAACGGCAAAAAACTTGAGTAATCCTCGCAAAAATTTCATATATTCCTCCGTTTATAGTGTGACGTTATACGCAACCTAAGTGTACATCGTGAAAAGTAAAAGTCAAATAAAGATATGCCCGAATGTAATAATTGGAAAAAGGTCGCATATACATGTAGTGTTGTCTTCCGTTCACGAGGTGCCCATGGCCAAGTCACGAATTGTCCTTGTACTGGACAACTCAAATAGTATGTATGGCTCCGTGGAGAATAATATGTGGAGACCAAACAACAAAATGGAGGTTGTCAAGGCAACTGCATCAGGAATTGCAGAAGGTGTGCTGTCAGGGAACAGCGGATCCATAGCCATGGTGGTCTTTGGGTCGGACCTCATAGATTCGACAGGCTTTTGGGGAAGTGGAGAAATACAGGAATTTCGACATTATTTGGAGCAAATCGACAGATATGGCAGATATGTAGGAGCGGAGGATCCAGGTGGAACAAATCTGCAGATTGGCCTATATACAGCTACAAATATGTTGGCCAGGTTTTCCGGACAGGGTGAACACCGTGCCATAGTGTTGTTTGCCGATGGGGAACCTACATACAGCTACAGACTGAGGTCAGCAGAGGCTGTGGCCGGCGGGTATCGCTTTACTGCCTGCGATATGTGCTGCAAGGTGGGATCAGGATATTGCTACGAGCTTGGACATCATAGGTATAGAGTGCGACTTCAGCGAAACTGGTTTTCCTCCGGTGTCTTGGTGAATGACAACGGTATTGCAACGCTGTGGCAGGCTGAGCAGGCTATGACTCATGGCATACACATATATACAGTGTTTATGGGCGGAAACTCCAGGGCGGCCCAAATAGCCTCCCAAATTTCTGTTTCGGGAGAATGTTTTGCGATTGGAGACAATCTACAGTCC
>JAFVXO010000046.1 GCA_017501105.1 Clostridia bacterium
AATCTTTATCGATGAGAAAGGTCTACGATCTGGAAATATTGATATACCATGGAGCGATATATTTAAAATTGAACCTATTACATTTGAATACAAACGACTAAATAATGGCTGGTATGGTATGAGAGAAGTAGAGATGCTTTGTATAACAAAAAAAGCGACAATTGATTGGAACAAAGATTTGACGGAGCAAGAGGTTGCTATTCAAATAAAATCTATGGCAAGGAAAATATTTGCCAGTAAAAATTGCACAGTAGCTGCTGTTGGTAATCTTCGAGGTACAACCAAGAAAGAAATAAGGAATATAATAATGGGATTAGACAAGAACCTGCATTTCACTAAAGTGGATTGACAATCACAGTTTTCAATGTTAATATACGACTGTTGCTTATGATTTTATGAAAGAGTGGTCCATGGCCACTCTTTCGTCTTTATTATACGGAGGATATATGGCGCTTGGCAGAGCTAAGATAGTTGAATCTATTACTGACGTGGTCCAAACTGTGCTCCGGGATACCGATATTGAGTTGATTGCCGTAGAGACCGGTCGCGAGAACAATATGAGATACTATCGCATTGTTGTGGACAGGAGAGGCGGCATAGACATGAATACTATTGGCGATCTCAGTCACAACATCGACCAGGAATTGGACAGATTGGAAATGCCCGACGAACCCTATAATCTTGAGGTTTGTTCCCCGGGATTTGACCGTCCCCTGACCACTGATAATGATTACATCAGATACGAGGGGGAGGATGTGGAGGTCAAGCTTGTAAACGCTGTTAATAAGAAAAACAAGTACGAAGGCAAGTTGATTTCCAAGGTAGACGGCAAATTGACCATATCGGTGAAGGATACCGTTTTGGAATTTGATTTTGAAAATGTTAAACAGGTAAAGAGAACTGTTATTTTTTAGTGGAGGTTAAAATGGGAAACGATTTACTTTATGCTATTGAGCAAATGGAAAGAGAAAAGGGACTGGATAAGCAGGTCCTGGTTGAGGCTATTGAGTCTGCTTTGACCACAGCATATAAGAAGTATTTTGATTCAGACGAGAATATTCGTGCTGTACTCGATTTGGAAACAGGCGAGATTGGTATTCTCGTTCGCAAGAAGACAATTATCGAGGCTGAGTCTGGCGTTGGACATATTACAGTTGATGACGAGAGATCCATTGACCACAATGAGGATATTGGCGAGGAGTCTGAGGTTATGGTTAAGGCACCTAGCCAGTTCCAGAGAATCGCAGCCCAGACAGCCAAGCAGATCTTGGTACAGAAGATTAAGGAGGCAGAGAGGGATAATGTCTACAAGAACTTCCGCGACAAGAAGGATCAGCTTGTAACAGGTGTTGTTCACAAGATTGACCGCAACAACTGCATTATCGGTATCGGCAGAACAGAAGCTGTACTGCCTGCAGCTGAGCAGATGCCCGGAGAGAGATATTCTATTGGAGATCATCTTAAGTTCTATGTTGTAGATGTTAAGGATTCCTCCAGATCTGGCCCCCAGATTGTAGTTTCCAGAACACATCCCGGCCTCATCCGCAGATTGTTTGAGCTGGAGGTTCCCGAAATCAAGTCTGGTGTTGTTGAGTTGCTCAATATCGCCAGAGAGGCAGGTTTCCGCAGCAAGATTGCTGTAAATGCTACTCAGACAGGTATCGACCCCATCGGATCCTGTGTTGGACAGAGAGGCATCAGAGTCCAGAATATTGTCAGTGAACTTGGCAATGAGAAGGTAGACATTGTAGTATGGAGCGCTGACCCTGCAGAATTTATTTCCAACGCCTTGAGCCCTTCCAAGGTATCCAAGGTCGAGATTGATGTAGAGGAGAAGGCAGCCAGAGTTGTTGTGCCGGATTCTCAGCTTTCCCTTGCAATTGGCAAGGAGGGACAGAATGCCAGACTTGCAGTTAAGCTTACAGGATGGAAGATCGACATCAAGAGCGACAGCCAGTATGCACAGGAAATGGCTGAGGAGCTCTTTGATAACACTGTTGAATATACAGACGAGGAGATTGTAGAAACAGATGAGCAGTAATCCCAAAAATGTCAGAATGTGTGTCGTCTGTAGAAGGATGCAGCCTAAGCAGGATTTGTTCAGAATCTGCAGGAACGACGACAATATGGCTTTTGTGGACTACTCATTTAAGGCCTGCGGACGAGGCGCATATGTATGTAAGGACATTGCCTGTGTCAAGGCCTTAGGAAACAGGAAGAAAGTTTCCAAGTCCCTAGGCGGTCCAATCCCTGAGAATTTGATTGACCAAATACTGGACAGTATAGGAAACAGTTAAGGAGAAATATGGATTTTAGAGAGATTAAAATCAACGATTTATCGAAGGAACTCAATATTCCCAGCAAGACACTTATTGAAAAGTGCAATGAGATTGGTATTGAGGCCAAGAATTTTATGAAGGTTTTGTCTGTTGAGGAGGTTAAGAAGCTGCACTCCTATATTAGCATGGGAGTTGACAAGGCTGCAGATACCTCTGCTCAGTCCAAGGACAAGGCCCCCGCTTCCAAGCAGTCTGTAAAGCCTCAAACTAAACAGGCTGAAGGTGATGTGGATCAGTCCGGCAAGAGACATAGACCCTCATCCCGCGGAGAATACACCCAGGTTACAACTCCACAGAAGAAGACTCGCGATGTAAAGCCCGGATCCGAGGTTCGCTCAGCAACACCTGCAGCAAAACCCCAGTATCAGCCCAAGGCCGATGGCCAGAGACCCTATGGCAATCGTGATGGTCAGGGTGGATTTAAGCCCAGAGAAGGTGGATTTAACCGCGACGGACAGAAGCCTTACGGCAATCGAGATGGCCAGAGGCCCTATGGCAATCGGGACGGACAGAAGCCCTACGGTTCCAAGCCTCAGTACGACAAGCCTCGCAATGACAACTATTCCCCATTTGCAGACAAGGATTCCGATGACGATTACAAGGCCAAGGGCAAGTCACCTGCTAAGCCCAAGCCTAAGAAGCCCACAGACGCATTTATGCCTGCTAAGCCTAATGCAAGGCGCGATTCATCCAAGGATGCTTCCAAGTCCGGTTCCAAGGATCAGAATAAGGAGAGAGAGCGTTCCCGCAATATTAGCAATGATTCGAGATTCGACAAGAATCGCATGTTGAACTATTCCGGCAGCGAGATTGAAGATCTGGATATGGACAACTTCTTCACCAGCGGCAGCAAGACTTACAAGTCTCCCAAGAAGGAAAAGTATATTCCTCCCAAGGCTGTTTTGACCAAGATTACTATTGGAGAGACAATTTCCGTTAAGGAGCTTGCCGAAGCACTGAAGAAGACCTCTGCAGATGTAATTAAGAAGCTCATGATGATGGGTTCAATGGTTAGCTTGAATCAGGAGATCGACTTTGATACTGCGTCCCTTATTGCAATGGAGTACGGCGTCAATGTAGAGAAGGCCCAGATTGTTACAGCAGAGGATATCCTGTTTAAGGATGAGGAGCCTGAGGACGACTCCGGCATGTTGCCTCGTCCACCTGTTGTCGTAGTTATGGGACACGTTGACCATGGTAAGACATCTCTGTTGGATGCAATCAGAAACACATCTGTTACAACAGGCGAGGCCGGTGGTATTACACAGCACATCGGTGCATCTGTAGTACAGGTAAACGGCAGAACAGTTACATTCCTGGATACACCCGGTCACGAAGCGTTCACATCAATGCGTCTTCGCGGAGCTATGGTTACGGATATTGCTATTCTGGTAGTTGCTGCAGATGACGGCGTTATGCCTCAGACGGTTGAGGCCATTAACCATGCCAAGGCAGCCAATGTTTCTATTGTTGTTGCCATCAACAAGATTGACAAACCCAGCGCAGATCCTGAGAGGGTTAAGCGAGAGCTGGCTAACTACGGCGTAGTTTCCGAGGAGTGGGGCGGTGACGTCACCATGATTCCTGTTTCAGCCAAGACCGGCCAGGGTATTAACGACCTGTTGGAATTGATGCTGCTGACAGCAGATATGCAGGAGCTTAAGGCAGATCCCACAGCACAGGCTAAGGGTACTGTTATTGAGGCTCGTCTGGACAAAAACAAAGGTGCCGTTGCGACCATGCTGGTTCAGAGAGGTACTCTCAGGTCTGGAGATTCCATCGTTTCCGGTACAACCATGGGACGTATCCGTGTTATGACCGACGATAAGGGTAGACGCATCAAGGAAGCTGGTCCCTCTACTCCTGTTGAGATTCTGGGACTCTCAGAGATTCCCGAGGCAGGCGAGCTGTTCTACGTAATCGACGACGAGAAGGTCGCCAGACAGCTGGTTGAGCGCCGCAAGCAGGAGAAGCAGCAGGAGCAGTACAAGAGGTCCATGCCTACAGTTTCTCTGGATGCCTTGTTTAATCAGATTCAGGCAGGAGAGATGAAGGAACTTAACTTGATTGTTAAGGCCGACGTACAGGGTTCTGTTGAGGCCGTTAAGCAGTCTCTGGAAAAGATTTCCAACGACGAGGTTGCGGTTAAGGTTATTCATGGCGCCGTTGGTGCTGTCAACGAATCCGACGTCAACCTGGCTAAGCTTTCCAATGCTATTATCATCGGATTTAACGTCAGACCTGGATTAAATGTTGCCGATTTTGCAAAGGATAATGGTGTTGACGTTAGACTTTACAGAGTTATTTACCAGGCCATCGACGACGTTGAGGCCGCTATGAAGGGTATGCTTGCTCCTACATTCAAGGAGGTTGTTCTGGGTCACGCAGAGGTACGTCAGCTGTACAAGATTTCCGGCGTAGGTACTGTAGGCGGATGCATGGTCAGAGACGGCAAGATTCTGCGCAATTCCGAGGTCAGACTTGTACGCGACGGTATTGTTGTGTTTGAGGGCAAGATGGAGTCTCTGCGCAGATTCAAGGACGATGTCAAGGAAGTTGCCACCGGCTACGAGTGCGGTATCCAGCTTGAGAAGTTTAACGATATTAAGGAAGGCGACGTAATCGAGGCCTTCACTATGGAAGAGGTTGCCAGATAATGTCTGATAGAATTGTTAGAATTTCTGAGGAAATCAAGCGAGCCCTCTCTGTGATTTTGCAGGGTAGCATCAAGGACCCTCGCATGCCTATGTTTGTCACGGTAATGCGAGTAGATGTAACTCGAGACCTTAAGTATGCCAAGGCATATATCAGCGTAATGGGTTCTGACGAGGACAAGAAGAACTGCCTCGCAGCCTTGAAGAGCGCCTCTGGTTTTATCCGCAGAGAGATTGGTAGACGAGTGATTATCCGTGCAATTCCTGAGTTGACCTTTGTGATCGATGATTCGGTGGATTACGGATTTAAGATTGACAAGATCTTGAACGAGATCAAGGAGAAGGACAATGGAGAGGAAATCCAAGACTGATTTGTTCACCATGATACAGGACAGATTGAGCACAGCAAGTAATATTGCTGTGCTTTGTCATGCGTATAGCGACGGAGATGCAATTGGCTCCGCCCTGGCCATATATTCGGCCATTAAGCGGGTTTATTCGCAAACGCTGCAATCTGTAACATGCATCATGGAAGAACCTGTGCCTGCAAAATACGACTTCCTGCCGGGTGCTGAGAATATGCTCCAGTGGCCTGAGGGCAAGGGAAGATACGACCTTGTGGTCACGGTGGATACAGCATCTGCGGAACTTCTGGGACACAGGGCGGAACTGCTTGAGGGAGCTTTTGTAATTTCCCTTGATCACCACAGTTCACATACACCTTATTCGGATATCGATGTAAGAGAGGCTGATTACGGCGCCTGTGGAGAGTTAGTATACGAATTTATTTGCCACATCGCAGGAAAGCCCACCGCAGACGAGGCGCTATGTCTGTACACTGCCATCGCATCCGACACAGGTGGTCTTTCTCAGAAGAATGCAACGCCTAACTCCATGATGGTCTCAGCCATGCTGGCACAATACGAATCTGTAAAAGTAGATGAGGTTGCGTTCAGACTCTTCAAGGCCTCCACATATGCCAGAAATAAGGTTATGGGCTACTGCCTGTCCAATGAAGAGCGCTATGCTGACGGCAAGATATGCTTCTCTCATATAACCGGTGAGATTATGCAGGAAACCGGCTGTACTGACGCAGACACCGAGGGGATTGTCAACGCATTGTTTGCAACTGAAGGTTGCGAGATTGCCATCTTGGCCAGAGAGACCACCGACGGCATTACAAAGTGCAGCCTGCGCAGTCATCATGCTAATGTTGCAGATGTTGCAGCTCATTTTGGCGGCGGCGGACACATTAACGCTGCAGGATGTCGTTTGGATACTGACCCAAAGACGGCAGCTGAAACCCTGGCACAATACATTTTGCAAAATGGACTCATTTAACGGATATTTGTATATGCTTAAGCCTGCGGATATGACCTCCTTTGACTTGGTCAATTATGTTCGCAGACGACTTTCCACCAAAAAGGTAGGACACACAGGCACCCTGGACCCTAACGCCATGGGTGTTATGGTGCTGTGCCTTGGAAGGGGAACCAAGGCAATTCCGTACTTTGAGTACGACAGCAAGTCCTACAGGGCTGAGCTGTTGCTGGGTCTTGAAACCGATACATATGACACCTATGGCAATGAGATTTTAAGGCAACCATGTCATGCATCGGATCAGGAAATTGTCGAGGCAATAGAGTCCTTCTGCGGAGAAATTGACCAGGTTCCGCCCATGTATTCTGCAATTAAGGTGGATGGAGTGCGAATGTACGATGCTGCCAGACGAGGAGAGACATTGGATTTGCCATCCCGTAAGGTCACCATACACAGCATATCTGTAGATAGTATTATCAGGGAGGACAGTTTAGTTCGCGTACTGTTTGACGTAGCTGTTTCCAAGGGGACGTATATCAGATCTCTCTGTCATGATATTGGACAAAAACTGGGATGCCCTGGCTGTATGTCATATTTGTATCGCACTTCCTGTGGCAACGTTACTGTAGACAAATGCATTTCAATCAGAAACTTTGAGTCGGCACTGGAGTCGGGAACTGTTGGAGACCTAGTGATGCCTACAGATTCCATATTCGAGGCTCTTCCGGAAATCAGACCTACAGACAGGCAACTCAGCAAATTGTTGAACGGTGTCAAGATTAAGGTTGATATTCAGGATGGACTATATCGGGTGTACGGCGATGGGTTTATAGGGCCGGGAAGAGTAGCAGATGGTATGCTGCGCATTGAAAAGAGGTTTGATACGTGATTATCCTGCAGGACAATACAATACCGAATGTGGCCCGCTGTATATGTATCGGGTGCTTTGATGGTATTCACAAGGGTCATCGGGCTATAATCCGCGCCGCTTGTCAGTATGCCAACAATAAGGGTATTAAATCTTTGGTTTATACTTTTTCGCCATTTAAGGATGTCCAGGTTTTGCTAAACGATAGTGAGAAGATCAGGCGAATTGAGGAACTGGGAGTGGACGAATACTATTTACAGGAGTTTACTCCTGAGTTTGCATCCACCATGCCCGTGGATTTTGTCCGGAAACTTAAGGATAAATTTGGCGTCAAATGTATAGTTGTCGGGCCTGATTTTACATTTGGAAAGGGTGGAACCGCTGGAGTGGCAGAGTTGGATTCCATATGCGCGCAGATGGATGTGGAATGCATAATTGTCCCCCTTGTAACGCAGAATGGTAGAAAGGTCAGCAGCACCGCCATCCGGGAGGCGCTGGATCAGGGAGATATTTCTCTTGCAGAGGAAATGCTGGGAGGAATATATGTCGGATAGGTTACTATTACATGTGTGCTGTGGGCCTTGTTCCATGCATCCGCTGTCTGTTTTGGTTAATGAGTATGGTGCTGACAACATTACGGGTCTGTTTTACAATCCCAATATTCACCCAAAAGAGGAGTTCTCAAAGCGCAGGGAAAACGCCCTGATTGCAGCAGATCATTATGGCATTAATCTGGTTACATCTGACGACCTGATGCTGGATAAATGGCGTAAATATGGCCCTGTAGAGAACAAACTTCGTTGTATGATGTGCTACGACCTTCGACTGGAGTATGCTGCAAAATATGCGGCATCAAATGGATATAATGCGTTTTCAACAACTCTGTTGGTAAGTCCCTGGCAGGACCATCAATACATTATCGATAAATGCAATGCCCTGGCAGAAAAGTACGGCATTCGATTCCATTACGAGGACTATCGGACCGGCTATAGACAGGGGCAGGAAATGGCCAAGGCTATAGATCTGTACAGACAAAAATTCTGCGGCTGCATGTGGAGTGCGCCTGCTGCCATAAGAGAGAGCATTATTTTGCCGTAGTTATCAACTCAGTATAAAAATGTCAAATGTACATAGAATAGTAGTCCAACTAAACACAAAGGACTACTTTTTTTATGAAGACAATTATCCTTGCAGGTGGGCAGGGCATGAGACTCAGACCTCTGACTTGCGACAGGCCTAAGCCAATGATGCGGATTTTGGACAAGCCTTTGCTGGAGTGGACTGTATTGGCTCTGGCAGAACAGGGCTTTGATGAGGTTACAATTGCAGTAAGATATAAAGGAGATTCCATAGCTGAATATTTTGGCGATGGGTCATCTATGGGTATAAAAGTAAATATCTTTGACGAAGATTCAAATCTGGGCACTGCAGGCTGTGTTGCAGCTATTATGGACAAGTCCGACGATGACTGTCTTGTTCTCTGCGGTGATACTTTGACAGATATAAATTATCGACGTGTTGCTGAGTATATGAACACAAAATCAGCAGATTTAGTGATTGCAGTGACCAGAGCCCAGGACCCAACTCGGTTTGGATGCTGTACTCTTGACGAAAATAATAAAATACTTGGATTTTCCGAGAAGCCCAGCTGGGGACTTGTGGAATCAAACATAGTTAATACAGGTATATACATGCTGTCAAATAAGGCGGTCAAGATGATTCCACGAGACCAGTTTGTGGATTTCGGTATGAGCTATTTTCCAAAGGTTGTTGAAAAGGGGCTGTCCGTATATGGGTATCAATTCGAAAACTACTGGATGGATATCGGGGAGCCGGCGGCATATATCAAGGGCTGCGCAGATGCAGCAGCTGGCAAGGTATATCTCAGCGGAAAGCATATGTCCGCCAGGCCCGGTCAGGGAGTCAATATTATTCAACCTGTGTTCATCGGACCTGATGTTACTTTTGGTCGGGGAATAGAGCTTGGGCCAAACGTATGCATATGCGGCAATGCGGAAATTCAGGACGGATGTAAGATAAGAAATTCAGTAATCGACAGAGACGCAGCAATATTTGAGGGTACAACTGTTGATGGTGCGGCCATCTGCCAAAACGTTAACATAGGCAAAAACTGTACAATTAACAAGGGCACAGTAATCGGCAGTAACTGCAATATAGGAGACGGATGCACACTGCGTGAGGGGATTAGCATATGGCCTTACCACAATGTGGAAAACGGCACAGTAGTGAGTGAAACAATATTCAGCGCAAAAGCAGTCTGTGATATTGACTGGAAATCAGGCGATATATTGGGCGATTATTCCCCCATGACTCTTTCAGATATGGCAGTTCGAATTGGCCGCAGTTTAGGTGCGGTTGATGTGGATTTAACTAAGGAAAAGCCAATGGTTGCAGTTGGAACTGATGGCTCCGTATTGGCTGAGATGTTTGGGGAAGCTGTTTCAATTGGCCTACGCTCAACAGGAGTTAATGCAGTAAAGTTTTCCGATTCCATTATGCCTGCATTCAGATATTCAATGTCTGTTTTCCCTGCAAACATGGGGGTGTATTGCTATGCGTCCTCTGAGGACAGGGTCAGATTTGCCCTTCTTGGCCAGGATGGAAAGCGAATGTCGCTGTGGAAAGTGCGTAAGGTGGACAGGGCATACAGACAAAATGAATTTTATGAAATTATCGTAGACCAGGCAGGCAAGGGAAATTACTTTAAGGGTGCGGATTTCAAATATATGGATCAGCTAATGCACTCTATGTCGATTTCTGTTGGTTGTTCGATAATTGTATTTTGTAAGAACCCCAACATAGCAAGAAAGTGTGCCATGATTATAAAGGCATGTGGAATCAACAGCCTGCCAATTCAACTTGGTGAAGGGGAGGGAACACAGGCCGTCATAGAAAGAATGCGATATCATCATGGTTCTGTTGGATTAGTGTTCAACGAAACCTGTGAGGATGTAACTATTGTGACTGAGAGTGGCAGAATAATCAGTCCTGACAGAGTCAGATTGCTGTACACAAAGGCCTTTTCTGATAAGTTGACAGGCCCCCTGCCAGTGTGTGAAAACAGCAGTCATATTTATGTGGGACTTACCTCTCTGGTATACACATCCTGTGAACTTTGCGACCGAGAGGCCGCGTCGGGAGAGATGTTTGGCTATGACTGGATGTCAGACAGTTTGCTGTTGGCACTCAGATTGCTTACGTTCATTAAGCAAGAGGGAATTTCTGCGGAAATATTGGACGATGATGTTGAAAAGACAGTCATCAAGGAAATTGAACACACCACCCAATCCAAGGCTAATGCAATTAACAACATGAGGCTGTGGGGTGAGTTGGTGCCTGGCATAAAAGGCAGATTCCTAAGGCGCAGCGAGGGATGGATTCACATATGTGCCGACGACTACAGGAATGTTATCAGAATTACGGCAGAAGCAATGAATGCAGAAACTGCGGAGGATATGATTACTGAGTGTATTGAGCATTTAGAGGGCAAAAAGTAATTAATCCACTGCTGCCGAAATAGGATATACAAAAAAACGGCGGTGCCATGTGTACAACTTATCTACAGTGATTTCAGGTCTACCTGTTGCGGAACTGTCAGTTTCTCCTCGCATTGCCGCCACAAAAAAAGCGGTAATGATATATGCTCATAGAGGTATCTGCAGATTTTCTGATTGTGAAATATGGGTCAACACGGCTCTGGGCCCCTTGGTTATCAAAGGGAAAACACTTAGACTATCAAAGATCGATAATGTACAAGTTTCAATAGTAGGAAATATTTATTCCATAGGCTTTCAGGAGTGTTATAAATGAAAGAAGGTCTGTGGAATTTTATATGCGGTTATGCTAACATGAGCTTAAGTGGTCAACACACTGAGCGATTTATCCGAATCTGTTGTGCCAGGGGGATTTGCCTTCACAGTGTCAAGTGCAGAGAAGATGTGATTGAGTTCTGTGTGGATCACAGATATACATCTCAAATTGACGAGATTGCTGAAAAGTGCGGACTTGACATATTGGCCTGCAGAGTTCACGGAACCCCGGTATTGAGGAGAAGAGTTCTGTCCTCTCTGGGACTTCTTCTTGGAATGCTGATGGCGCTGGTTGTGTTTTTCTTTGGCACATCATTCATAACGGATGTGGTAATTGTCGGCAATGTGGATATCTCGCAGGCAGATTTGCTGGAATTTCTTGAGAGTCAAGGTATTACAGTAGGTACTGTGAAGTATGGCCTCAAGGATGAGCGGATTTCCAACGCGTTGGTGATCAGCGACCCTAGGGTAGCATGGGCAGAGTTCGACGTATCAGGTACTGTGGCCACCCTTACAGTTTCTGAGGCTAACTATATTCACGGAAGACCTGACGATAGGGTGGCAGATGTGGTGGCCGCCAGAGATGGATATATTATTGGAATTACTTGTCTGTCCGGAGACGCTAAGGTTTCTGCTGGCGAGGCGGTATACGCAGGACAACTGTTGGTATCCCATTATGTTTCGGATATGGAGCAGTCTATGGTGAATGCTAAGGCAGTTGTGGTTGCCATTGTCTGGGATACGTATTCTCAAACGGCTACTCCGGACACACCTGAGGAGGAAGTATGGGAAATGCTTCGAAGGAGAGTTCAGGTGGATATGGAAGGTATGAACTACAGTATTATCAGCAGTCAGGTCAACAAGGGTACAGATTTCAACGAATATACAATTGTCGTTGAATCCACTACAAATATTGCTGAGACAAAATATATAGGAGATTCTTGTTCGTATGATGGAAATGGAGAGAACACAGATTGAGGTTGAGTCTGCTCAGGTTATGGCTGACGTTTTTGGTACCCTGGATGGTAATGTCAAGTTAGTAGAGTCCGAGCTGGGTGTAAATATATTTCGTCGAGATGGGTATATAGTAATATCCGGAGATGAGGACAAGCGTTCCCTGGCGGAGACTATCCTCAGGAGGGCCATATCTGCCGCTAAATCAGGGTCATCGGTTACGCGTCAATCTATCTACTATCTGATGCAGGATGTGTTACAGAGGGATTTTGACGATGCTGCTGCGCCGTCCCAAGGGGACTATGTATGTATTACTGCCAGGGGGCGCAAGATTGAGCCCAAAACTGCTGGACAGAAGGCATATATTGAGGGTATTCGCAAAAATGACATAATGTTTGCCATTGGACCTGCCGGAACAGGTAAGACCTTTTTAGCTGTCGCCATGGCATGCGTTGCCCTGCGAAATAAGGAGGTCAGCAGGATTATTCTGACCAGACCCGCAGTTGAGGCCGGAGAAAAGCTTGGATTCTTGCCCGGAGATCTGCAGAGCAAGGTCGATCCCTATTTGAGACCACTCTACGACGCTCTGTATGAGATAATGGGACAAGAGGTTTTCCAGAGAAATATGGAAAAGGGCATTATCGAAATTGCTCCTCTGGCTTACATGAGAGGCCGTACTCTCGATGATTCATTTATCATTTTGGATGAGGCACAGAACACCACCACTGAACAGATGAAGATGTTTTTAACACGTATGGGCTTTGGATCTAAGATGGTGGTTACCGGAGATGTTACTCAGATCGATCTTCCTGATGGCAAGAAATCGGGTCTTAAATATGTTTCTCGTATTCTCAAGGATATTGATGGCATTGCATTTTCCACACTTTCAGAGAGGGATGTTGTTCGCCATGCTCTGGTCAAGAAAATTATTAAGGCCTTTGACAAATATTCCGATAAATAGTCAAAAACAGTCTGCTGTAAGTTGACTATATTTTGTCGGAAATGTTAAAATCAAAAAAGATAACACTGATTCACTTGGTGCTACCTATTATGTATCAGATATTTGTTTTCTATGTTGAGGTGACGAGATGAAGCTTAAGAGTCTTTTCAAGAAACATCACATTTTATACATCGCGTTTTTTGTTTTTGTAGCCACGATTTTGTCTGTTTCAACTACCTCTGCGGTTGTAGATTTGTTTAACATTTGGGGCAAGATGCTCTATGTTTTGTGTTCAATTGTTATCGCCGCGATTGTAGCGTGTTTTATGGCATTTGGTGTAGAGGAGACCATGTCAAAACATCGGGGTAGCATCAAAAATTCCCTCCTTGTTATCCTTATTGAGATGGCGTTTACACTGCTCTCTTTCTTCGTATGCAAGGCAGATAACCTTGTGTTCCTGACACCTGCTATATTTGTCTGTGCGCTGTTGGCAATTCTCTACGGGTACAAGATGGCTTATGTTGCTGCAGTATGCAATGTAATGATTGCATGCTATATGTCCTCAGCAGAAAATTTAGTATTTGCTCCTATTGTTCTTGCAATATGCCTTATGGTTTCCAGGATGATTACCTCCACCAACGAGCGCAGCACTCTGTCTATGATGGGTGTTGCAGGAGCAATCGTCTCCTTTGCAGTGTCAGCTTCAGTTCTGTTTGTGTTTTCCGATAACAGACTTGGTGACTGGGTTTCTGTTCTTACAACTTCCGGATATATGGCTATTAACTGCTTTGTCAGCGTTATGCTGATTGTCGGCATTCTGCCATTGTTTGAGAAGTTGTCCGGTGTTTTGACAGAGTTCAGAGCACAGGAACTTATGAATCAAAACACTCCTTTGATGAAGAGACTCATTTCCGAGGCACCTGGTACATACCACCACAGCGTTATGGTCAGCAACTTGGCTGAGGCTGCTTCTGATGCTGTTGGTGCAAATACATCTCTGGTCAGAGTTGCAGCCATGTATCATGACATTGGAAAACTCAAGCGCCCCCAGTATTTTGTTGAGAATCAGGGCGGAGTTAATCCCCATGATCAGCTTGATCCCTTTGAGAGCAGGGACATTCTGTTTTCTCATGTATCTGAGGGTATAGATATGGCCAGGAAGTACAAGCTTCCCATGGATGTTATTGAGATTATTAAGAGCCATCACGGTGATTCCACCACAACTTATTTCTATTACAAGGCGCTCCAGGATCAGTATAGGGGAGACAACATTACAGAAAATGACTTCAGATATGGTTTCCCCAGACCGGTTACAAAAGAGGCCGTTATCGTTATGCTTGCCGATTGTGTGGAGGCTGCAGTTCGCGCCATGACAGATAAGACAGCAGAGACATTGTCCAATCGTATTGACGATATTATTAATGGCAAGGTTAATGACAATCAGTTGTCCGAAGCAGATATTTCTATTAAGGAACTCAGCATTATTGGAAGAAAGTTCAAGGACGTGGTAGGCGGCTATTATCATCAACGTGCCGAGTATATTAAGCCTGCGGCTCAGTTATCAACTGCCAATGAATAAAATCTTTTTTTCTGCAGAAACGCCACTGCCTATCAAGCCGGACAGAAACATGCTCCGCAAAATCGCAAACCGTTGTTTCAGGAACGAAAACATATCAGTTCCATGTCAGGTTTCAGTTATCTTCTGCGACAATCAGTTTATTCAGGAAGTTAACAGGGAACAGAGGGGTATAGATTCCCCTACAGATGTGCTGTCTTTTCCCAACACAGATTCTATTAATGGCCAGTTAGTCTATGACTCCTATGACATGGAGGATGGATATTTGTATTTAGGGGATATAATTATTTCTATAGAGCGTGCCATTGCTCAGGCTAATGAGTACGGACATGGGGTAGATCGCGAGATTGGCTTCCTGTTCAGCCATGGCATATACCATATTATGGGTTATGACCACGTAGACGGCAGCAATATCATGTTTGAAAAACAAGAACAGGTCCTTATGGAATTGGGCCTCCGGAGGTAAGATTTGTTTAAGTGCGGTTATATTTCAATTATCGGTATTCCAAATGTGGGAAAGTCCACTTTGCTCAACAGACTTTGCGGCGAGAAGATTGCCATTGTCTCACCTAGGGCTCAGACTACCAGAAATGTTATTACCGGTGTTGTAACCACTCAGGATATGCAGGCTATTTTCTTAGATACGCCTGGTATTCACGCCCCTAAGACTCGTCTTGGTAAGTACATGAACAAGGTTGCAGATGGATCAATGGGCAATGCAGACTGTCTCTTGTTTGTAGTGGATGCTACCAGACCCCAGATCAGGGACACTGAGCTGGCTATTCTGGACAGGTTGTCCAAGGTACGCAAACCCATATGTCTTGTAATTAACAAGGTAGATGCTGTAGAGAAGGAGTCTCTGCTTAAGATAATTGGAGAATATAGCTCCAAAATGAAGTTCCATGAAATTATTCCCGTTTCTGCCAGGACCGGAGATGGCATTGAGTTGCTGTGCTCTATTATCGAAGATATGCTTCCCGAGGGACATATGCTTTTCCCCGAGGATTACCTGACAGACATGCCCGAAAAGCAGTTGTGCGCCGAATATATCCGCGAGAGCATACTTAGATACTTGAGAGACGAGGTGCCCCATGGAGTTGGCGTTGTGGTGGACACATTTAAAGAGAGAGAAGACGGAGTAATTGAAATTGCAGCTACAATTATGTGCGAGAGGGATTCTCACAAGAGTATCCTGATTGGCAAGGGTGGCGAGATGCTCAAGAAGATTGGCACTAACTCCCGTACACAGATGGAGCGCCTGCTTTGTACCAAGGTATTCCTGCAGCTGTGGGTTAAGGTAAAGAGCGGATGGAAGGACAACATGTCCGCGCTTAGAGACCTGGGATATACAGAGCGTAAGGATTAAGATGTCGTTTGTTAATACCAAGGCTATAGTTGTCAGGGCCTCGGATACCGGGGAGGGAGATAGGGTTATTACCCTGATTGCAAAGGGTATTGGTAAAATTAATGTCTATGCCGGTGGTGTACGCAAGACCAAGAACAAAAACTCTGCGGCCACAGATATTTTCGCATATTCTGACTTTAATTTGTATGTTCAATCTGGCAAGTATAGATTGAATTCTGCTGAAATTATCGAGAGTTTTTATAATTTACGTAACGATATTTTTGCAATTACATATGCATCCCACTGTGCCGAAATTATGATGGATATTGTACAGGAGGAGCAACCTGCTGACGATATGCTGCTGCTGTATCTCTGTGCCATGTATATGCTGTCTGAAGGTGCAGATCCTGAGCTGATTACTGCTTGTTTTGAACTCAAAGCTGCCTGTTTGTCCGGATTTACACCAAGACTTAGGAGCTGTGTCAAATGTGGAGCATTGTTTGATGAATCCAATTACTATTACTCTGTAGAGGATTTTGGCCTGGTTTGCAGGGAATGTGGTGGAGGAGAAGGCCGTACTTTTTCCATGGGAGAAGGGTGCCTGCGAGCAATGCAATATGTAGCAGCGTCGGAAATACGCAAAACATTCAAATTTACCCTGGATGACATTTCCAAGCTTCAATTTGTACACATTTGTCGCAAGATTATTGAAAAAGTCAACGAAAAAGAGTACCAGAAGTTAAACTATCTCAAAAAATTAAAGGAATAATTATGATCGACAGCAAGAAAATCCAAGATTTTATAGATCTTAAAAGCAAAATAGATGCAGTAATAGGCAGTGATAGGTGCGATGATGTGTACAATTACCTGAAAGCCCTGTCTGATCTGGCTGAAACCATTGAGATCAAGTTCTCCGATGATGCTGAGGATGCTGCTGCGGTTTGGGGATATATCTCCGACGGCTATTTCAGCCTTGGTGCAACTGAATTAGCTATACATGCATCCGACAAACAGCTGGATGCGTTGATATATGCCTACAGGATTTGCAATGACGACAAGAAGGAATCCCTGTTGGATAGGATTTCCGACGCACTGTATAACATTATCGAATACAGAAACAGGATCAAGTATCGCCAGGATTATGAAAGTGGAGAAAAATTCTCAGACGATCCGTGTCAGGAATACATGGATAAGGTAAATGGCATTTTGCAGGACGCGCCAAATGTATATATTCATGCAACAAATAGGGCTAAGAATGCATTTAGTGCAGATCCATTGTAAATTTAGATCGCGATAGAATAACTATATTTATTCCAACAGAGAAGGCCGTAAAAAGAAATATCCGATTATACAAAATAAAAATTTTGTATAATCGGAGAGACCTAAATCGGGCAAAAATCCAACCTTTTACCTCTAACTTCTTACTTTTTACCTATTACCTAGAGCTTCGCCAGTGCTTTAAGCGCAGCTTTTATCGTATCTTCAGTGGTCATTCCATCTGCATACACATCAGCAACGGCTTTCTTAGCAACCTGTGGTGTAAATCCTAACGCACAAAGTGCGAATGTACATTCATCGGAAATATTTGTTGGTGTATGTACACCTGTTGAAAGATTTTCTGTAAGAATAACATTTTGTGTCTTGCATTCTTTTTTAATCTTATCTTTGAGCTCCAGGATAATTCTCTGTGCAAGCTTTGGTCCAACCCCACTAATCTTTGTTAATTCTTTATAATCATCATTTAATACAGATATTGCAAATGATGACGTGGATATTCCTGACATAATCTGTAGTGCAACCTTAGGACCAACTCCTGATACAGAAATCAGCTGATCAAACATGGTTAATTCATCCTTAGATGCAAATCCATAGAGAGCAACTAAATCCTCCCGCACGTATGTTTCGGTATACAGCAGGACTTCATCGGTATTGTTTCCGCAGACCCCAATGGTGCTCAAAGAGGTATTTACCTCGTACCCAATGCCGTTTACGTCAACTACTACAGAATTTTGTCTGATCTCAAATACTTTTCCTCTTACAAAAGCTATCATATACCCTATAACCTCAAATACTTATGTAATAATAAATGCAAAATTTTGTTTGGTTTTCCTATTTCAACATGCTTTCCATTACGTTGTTTTGACAGTGACAAATAGCAATTGCCAATGCGTCTGCTGCGTCGTCTGGCTTTGGAATTGACTCAAGGTTCAATATCTTGGTAACCATGTATTGTACCTGGCGTTTTTCCGCGCGCCCATAGCCTACAACAGCCTGTTTTACCTGCATTGGTGTGTATTCTCTGACTGGAATTCCACGCATTGCAGCTGCAAGCAGGACACATCCTCTGGCCTGTGCAACGTCTATTACTGTGGTCTGGTTGTGGCCGTAAAATAGCTTCTCAATAGACAAAACATTGGGCCTGTATTCGTCCAAAATCCCACAGATACGGCTATATATTGTAGGCAATCGGTCTGTAATAGGCGCATTAACTGAAGTTGTTATTGTGCCATATTCTACAGGCTTAAATTTACCGGAATCATACCATACAAGACCGTATCCGGTAATTCCATAGCCTGGATCAATCCCGAGAACTATCATCACAAAGCTCCTCAACAATCTTTTTAAAATGCCTGCCACGTTCCATGAAATTCTTGAACATATCATAGGATGTAGATGCCGGAGACAGAACTATATTGTCGCCGAATTCCGCACATTTGAATGCAAAGCTAACAGCGTCCTTGTAATTAACTGCAAAATATATTATGGGCATGTGCTTATCAGAATCATTGCCAATATAGTCATAGAGTGCCTTGGCAATTTGTTTGGCTGTAGCACCAACCAGAACAAGCACTTTAACTTTAGTAGACAAATACTCACCAAGAGAGTCAAAGGGTATCCCCTTCTCCTTGCCGCCTGCAATCAGAATTACGGGCATATCAAAGGATTTCAGTGCTGCGATTGTTCTCGAAGGGCTGGTTGCAATGGAATCGTTGTAGAATTTGATACCGTTCACATTTTTGACTAACTCCAGACGGTGCTCAACGCCGCCGAAGGTCCTGGCTACCTTAAGCATAACCTCTACAGGAATTATATCCATCAATGCAGCGCAGGCGGCCATATAATTTTCTACATTGTGCATGCCCACAAGGTTGATATCGCTGCGGCTCATTATTTGGGTTTTGGAGCCCTTAGGGCTCATATATACCAGGTTGTCACCGTCCAAGTAAACGCCCTCCTGGAGGGGCTTTTTCGAGAAACAGCGCACATCAAGCTTGGCCTCTGTGTTCAGATAGTCTGCAATGCTGGAAGTAACGTCGTTGTCGCTGTTCAGTACCACCAATCCCTGGTCTCTGTTGGAATAGATGTTCTTCTTGGAATCGATATACTCCTGGTAGTCCTTGTGCATATCCAGGTGGTTGGGAGTAATATTTGTAATAACAGAAAGTTCGGTAGATACGCTGATGTTCAGCAATTGAAAACTGGACAGTTCAAGTACGATATAGTCATCGGGTGTCATTTCCCCAACTCTGTGCAGCAAGGGAAAACCTATGTTGCCACCAAGATAGCAGTTAAATCCGGCGGCCTGCAGCATGGTGTATATCAGTGTCGTTGTGGTGGTCTTGCCATCGCTACCGGTAATGCCGATGGTATGAGACGGACACATGCAGAGGAAAACCTCCATCTCGGAAGTGAGGATGGCACCCTCTGAAACGGCCCTGGATATCTCGGGCAAATCGGGTCTCATGCCGGGAGTGCGGAAAATGTAGGTAAAGCTGCCGTCCAGGTTTGATAGGTAGCTGTCTCCAAGATAAAATGCCTCCACGTATTGCTTGTTGTCGCGAATTCTATCGGACAACATGTCCTTGGTGGCCCTGTCAAATACGTAGACCAGTGCGCCGTAGTCGTGCAGGAATCTTACAAGCTCCAGGTTGTTGACGCCAAAGCCCATAACTGCAACCTTGCGTCCGCAAATCCTGTTTCTGAAATCCAGCAGTTTCATATTTTCATACATAATCAAACACCCTCAAAAATAATTGAATTAAAACAATCCCTCGTCAAACAGACTCATCTGTTGACTGTTGGGAAGGTCGCCCAGTGCGCCAATCTGATGCATTATATCTATTAACGTACTGCTGAGTTTTGATACTCTGAGGCCAACTTCCTCTACTGTAGAATAAGGTCCGTTGGCTGTCCTGTCCTCTACAATTTCGTTGGCAACCTGTTCTCCCAATCCAGGCACTGCAACCAGAGGTGGCAGTATAGTCATGTTATCCTCCAAAACCAGGAAATTGGTGGCGTGAGACCTCATGATATCCGGCATGGTAAAACCAATACCCCTATGATACATTTCGTCTACAACTTCGTAAAGACCTACGGACTTCTGGTCCTTTGGTGACGCCTTTTTGCCCTGGGCAATTATATCCTTCATATGGCGGAAATTCTTGTCCATGCCGTTGGCCATCCATTCCAAATCAAAATCTGTGCCGCTGACGGTGTAGTACGCTGCATAGAAGTGGGCGGGATATTTCAGCTTGAACCATCCGAGTCTCTGAGCGGCCATAGAATAGGCTACGGCGTGAGCCTTGGGGAACATGTATTTGATCTTTTTACACGAATCGATATACCAATCCGGAACTCCATGCTCTCGCATGAACTTTTCATTATCCGGGGCTATTCCTCTACCCTTTCTTACTCCCTCCATTATGGTAAAAGACAATGCAGGAGGCAGTCCTTTAAGGATCAGGTATGTCATGATGTCGTCACGACAGGCGATCAGCTCAGAAATAGTGCAGGTTCCATTGGTAATCAGGTCTTTGCCGTTGCCAAGCCAAACATCTGTGCCGTGGGACAATCCTGAAATCTGCAGCAGGTCAAAGAATGACTTAGGTTGACAATCCATTAGCATACCGCGGACGAACTTTGTGCCGCTCTCGGGAAGCCCCAATGTTCCGGTGGTGGACTCGATATCTCCCGGCTTAAGTCCCAGAGGTTCGACAGAAGTAAATAGTTTGATTACATCCTTGTCAAACATGGGAACCTCCTCCATGGGGACACCTGTATGTGTAGTCAAATATCTCAGCATGGTAGGAGCAGTATGACCCAGAATATCCAGCTTCAGGATTGTATCGTGCAGGGAGCTGAAGGCAAAATGGGTAGTAATAATGTCGCTGTTAACGTCGTCGGCAGGGTGCTGCAGAGGTGTGAAATCGTGTACATCATATTCTCTTGGTACAACAATAATGCCACCGGGATGCTGGCCTGTTGAACGCTTGGTGCCCATGCAACCAAGCTGTAGTCGGTGTACCTCGGCAGCGCTCATGGTGATGTCGTGATCCTCGTTATAGTGAGTTACATAGCCGAAGGCCGTCTTGTCTGCAACAGTAGATATGGTTCCGGCTCGGAAAACGTTTTCCTTGCTGAATAGAACTTCAATATACTTCATTGCCTTACTCTGGTATTCACCGGAGAAGTTCAAATCGATATCGGGAATTTTGACGTTATCCGTAAAGCCCAGGAATGTCTCAAAGGGTATGTTGTGACCATCCCGACGCATTTCAATTCCACAGTGGGGACAGTTTTTTGAGGGCATATCGAAGCCAATGTGGTACTCTCCGTTGGTAAAAAACTCCGAGTGTTTACAATTTGGGCATACATAGTGGGGAGGCAATGCATTTACCTCGGTAATACCACTCATATTTGCAACAAATGAAGATCCAACCGAACCTCTGGAGTCTACCTTATGGCCGTTGCTCTGACTGTTATATACAAGCTTCTGGGCGATCATGTACATAACGGAATAGCCGTTATTGCAGATAGCGTCCAACTCTGTCTCAAGTCTGTCCTTAACCAGGTCAGGCAGAGGATCGCCGTATACTTCGTGTGCCCGGGCTCGGCATATTTCTCTCAGTTCGTTTTCCGAGTTTTCCAGTTTGGGAGGATGCATTCCCTTGGGTATAGGCCTGATATTATCATCTATCATATCGGCAATCATATTGGGGTTTGTAATGACAACCTCTCTGGCGCGGTCTAGGCCCAGGTAGCTGAATTCCATCAGCATTTCCTCTGTGGTCTTGAAGTACAATTCTGCCTGTTTATCCGCATCTGTAAAGCCCTTGCCGTACATGATTATGCGGCGGAATACCTCATCGTTGGGA
The DNA here is from genome assembly GCA_017501105.1 of Clostridia bacterium. Taxonomy (GTDB): domain Bacteria; phylum Bacillota; class Clostridia; order RGIG7378; family RGIG7378; genus RGIG7378. The sequence goes on from JAFVXO010000046.1 coordinate 21,982, forward strand.
TTGAGGAAGTGAACGTCCCCTGTTGCCACAACAGGCTTGCCCAAACGGTCGCCGATGGTAAGTATCTTGCGATTGAAGTTACGCAGATCTTCATCACCGGAGCACACGCCCTCGCGAACCATAAAGCGATTGTTGTCTATGGGCTGAATCTCAAGATAATCGTAGAAACTGGCTATTTTATCCAGGTCTGAATCTGGTTTATTGGCAACCATTGCGCGGAAAAGTTCGCCTGCCTCACAGGCGGAGCCAACAATAAGTCCATCACGGTACATTTCCAGAAGTCTACGGGGTATTCTGGGCACACGGTGGAAGTAATTCAAGTTGGAGGCAGTAACCAGTCTATAGAGGTTTTTGAGGCCCACAGGGTTCTTTACCAATAGGATTACGTGATATGTCTGTACCTTTGTGTTAATAGGCAGGTTGTTCATCTTTGCTATGCCGGGGAGCTGAGAGTAGTTTTCGCTCTGCTCCAGTCGCTCCAGCAACTTAAACAAAATGCCTCCGCAGCAGACGCAGTCATCCACAGCTCTATGGTGATTTTCAAGCTCAACCCCCAAATATTCAGCTACAGTATCCAGCTTGTAATTAGTTATACCACTGGTTATGAGTCGTCGAGCCAGTTCGCAGGTATCGATGTAGACAGGGTCATTCCAGGGCAAATGCAGCCTGTGGCAATTTTCCTCGATAAAACCTACATCAAAGGGAGCGTTATGGGCAACTAAAATGGCGTTGTCCATAAATCTGACAAACTCAGGCAACACGGTTTCAATGGTTGGGGCATCTGCAACCATGCTGTCGGAAATGCCATGGATCTTATAGCTGGATTCAGGGATGCTGATTTCAGGATTTACAAAGGTTGAGAAACGATCTCTAACAGTGCCATCCGGAGCATATCTGACAGCGCCAATTTCGATAATACGGTCTGTAGCCTTGTATAGACCTGTAGTTTCCAGGTCAAACACAACGTAGTCACGGTTTAAGTCATCCCCAAATTTGTAGTTGAACATGACAAGATGGGGCTCGTCAAACAAATAGCCCTCCATTCCGTAGAGTATCTTGAGCTTGAGTCCTTTTTTCTCCTTGAACTTAAAGGCATCGTCGTATGACTGCAGCACTCCGTGGTCTGTAATTGCAACGGCCCTATGTCCCCATCTCTCAGCAGTTTTGAGCAAATCCTGCACTGGTGTAATGCCGTCCATGGCACTCATGGCAGTGTGCATATGGAGCTCGCAGCGCTTTTCAGTTGCGTTGTCCTCCCTCTCCTGCCAAGTGCCGAACTTAAGGGTCTGTCCCTGAATTACATCCTCCTTAAGGTAGTTGTCATAACGAGGTTCGCCCTGAATATATACGGCTTTGTCCACAGTGACCTGTTGCTGAACACTGTCAATCTTGTCCTCTTTGATAAAGAACTTGACCTTAATGCTTGAGGTATAGTCGGTTACGTCAATAGTAAACAAATAGGCGCCGGTTTTGAGAGGTTTAACCTCGGTGCTGATAATCTTGCCAAATATTGCAACAGCATTTGTTCCGGTATTTACTCCAGAAATAGGTGTGATTTCCAGAGTAATATCTCTGCCAATGAAGGATGTAGCCTTCTTAGCTCCATCGTCTACGTTTACTTTGGCTCTCGCTCTGTTGGACATAGTCTGAACCAGAATGTCGTCTTTGGGCTTTTTGCTGGCTTTTTTTGCCTCAGGAGCCTTGTAGTTAAGGTCCACATTGCTGAGGTCAAGAGCTTTAAGATGCCCACTGTTGTCAGCTGGATTCTCCTCTGTCAGCAGGTTGGTAGATTCCTTGCCTGACTTGTCGATAAAGGAAACGTTGCAATTAATGCCCAGCAGATCAAAAACTATATCGTGGATGATACGGTCATAATTCATGCTCTTGAGGAATGTGGCACAGTCACGACCCAATTTAATATATATTGAGTTTCCATCAACGGACCAGGAGCTGTTTTTCATAAATCCGTAGGAAGATCGGGCTCTTTCGGAAAAAACCTGCTTAATATGGTCAATATAATCGGATAGTTGTACCTTGTTGTCTGTCTGGATTAGACTATATGTAACCTTAACCAGGCTAACGCCGTATGATTTAGCGAGAATGGCTTCGAGTTGGCGGATATAGCTGTCGGTATATGTGGCAGTGCCTGAGACAGAAATCTCAACACAGTTGGTTTCCTTGATCAGTTTACAACAAGTAACCTTCTTGTCGCTGAAGAAGGTCTTGATCATACTGTTTTCAGTTGAGGTAATCTTGTTCATATTCTGTCTATCTCGTCAATTAGTTGGTCAACAGCCTGAGTTGCAGGTATTTTTCGGATAATTTGCCCCTTAGATATCAGCAAAAATTCATCAATTCCTCCGGCAATTCCGATGTCTGCATCTCTTGCCTCGCCGGGACCGTTTACAGCACACCCCATAATGGCAACCTTGATGTCCTTGGTGCATCCGACCAGTCTATTCTCTACCTGCTTGCATATGCCGATTAGGTCAACCTTGGTTCTGCCGCAAGTTGGACAGGCAACTATTGTGGGGCCAAATTTGCGCTCTCCAACAGCAGATAGTATGGCCTTGGCAATGGAAATCTCCTCCACAGGATCGCCGGTTACGGATACTCTGATGGTGTCTCCGATGCCACGGGTCAGCAGACTACCAAGTGCAATAGATGATTTGACTGCAGACTGTACATATGTACCCGCCTCAGTAACGCCAAGATGCAGCGGATAGTTGGTGGATGCAGCGATGGTTTCATATGCTTTGATAGTCTTAACTACATCGGAACTCTTGATGGAAATTACAATATCCTTAAAGTTATACTTCTCCAGCAGGGAGACGTGATACAGCGCACTCTCTACAAGTGCCTCAGCAGTATTGCCCAGTTTTTCCAAAATGTGCTTTTCTATTGATCCGGAATTAACACCTATACGAATAGGTATACCTCTGGCACCGGCGGCATCTGCTACGGCCCTGACTCTATCATCTGAACCTATGTTTCCAGGGTTAATGCGTACCTTGGATACTCCGGCATCTATGGCTCCGAGGGCTAGCTTGTAATCAAAATGTATGTCGGCAACAATTGGAACAGGACTGTATGAGGTCAGCTCCCTCAAAGTGTCTAGGGAGAGCTGGTCGGGCACGGTAATGCGTATAATCTCGCACCCTGCTGCAACCAGAGCATCTATCTGTTGTCTGGATGACTCAAAATCATGGGGATCAGTATTGAGCATGGACTGAATGGAGACGGTAGCGCCTCCTCCAATCAAAACATTGCCACATTTGACTTGTCTGGAAATGCGTCTGTCAGCCATCAGAAAATCAACCCCCATATATCTTTAGCAGCAACAACGATCATGATTAATATTAAAACAATAAAGCCTATGGCTGAAATAATACCCTCTACCTTAACGGGAATTTCCTTACGAGTTATTGCAGAATATCCGATAAACAGGAGCTTGCATCCATCAAGAGCAGGAATAGGCAACAGATTAGCAATGCCCAGATTAATGCTGATGAGTGATGCAATGATGGACAGGTTGATGATTTTGTCTCTGAATGATTCAACAGAGTCCACTACCTCGCTCATAGTGGCCACAATACCGATGGGGCCGGATACTTCGGTTACGGAAACTGTGCCATTAATGAGCCATACAAAGGACAGATAAATGCTCCTTGTAGATGAAATTAAATAATCAATGGATGAGGGAATGCTGTTAAACAATGTTCTTGTTTCATAGACAAAGTAGTAAATGCCCATAGCAGTAGCCACGTCCTGAATTGCCGCATTAGGGGTCAACATAAGGTCGATATTCTCGCCGTTCCTGGTGACGGTTACAGTGATTTCCTGTCCCTTGCTGTCGGCCAGTGCCTCGTCCAAAGTGTATTGATCTCCAAGTACCAGACCGTTAACGGCATAGAGCCTATCACCTGCCAGAATGCCAGCCTTATCTGCAGCTCCACCTTCAACTACGCTCTTGACGTCAAGGCTCTCCGGACCGCTGGCAGCGCCGATGGTAATGTTCATCATATATCTGGTATAGTCAGGCGTTACGGTATAGGTAATCTTCTCACCGTCTCTGAGAATAGTCAGGTCAATAGTTTCAGGTGTTCTTCCATAGGTGAGAATGTCGATATCCGAGGCCATATATACTCTTTGGCCGTTGATTTCGTATATTTCGTCACCGGACTGAATACCCACTATATCTGCAGAGCTGTCTGGCTTAATATAGTCGATCTTGTTTGTAACAAATGAGGTACTGCACATAATAATCGACATGACAACAAGAGCAAAAACTATATTAATCAGGGGACCGGCGGCAATAATAATAGCTCTCTTCCACAGAGGAGCCTTGTTAAATGCCCTCTCGTTTTCAGAGTCTTCCTCCTCTCCCTCCATGGCACAGTAGCCACCAAGAGGCAGGCAGCGAATGGAATATTTAGTCTCCTTGCCTTGCCAGGAGACTATTTCAGGTCCAAAGAACAGCGAAAACTCATTGACCTGTACACCACATGCCTTGGCGGCAATAAAGTGTCCCAGTTCGTGAATGATTATTAAAATTACAAGTGCCAAAATGGCCAAAAACAAACTCATTAATTAAATTTCTCCTCAATATACCTTGATGAATAGACTCTTGCATTCATGTCAGCCTCCTCAACCGTATCCAAGTCGACGACCTTTACAGAAGGTATATGCTCAAGTGTATTCTCTATAACCTCTGGGATTGCAACAAAGGGGATTCTCTTATTCAGCAGAGCAGATACTGCAATCTCATTCGCCGCGTTCATGATAGCACAGGATGTACCACCGACGGCGTAGCATTTGTAAGCAAGGTCAAGACATCTGAAAGTCTTAAGATCAGGCTGTTCAAAAGTTAGAGCAGCAGATGTCAAATCCGGAAAATCAGTTGCCGAGGGCATCCTGTCGGGATATGTCAGAGCAAGCTGAATTGGAATATGCATATCTGGTACTCCAAGCTGGGCCTTGATAGAACCGTCGTTAAACTTGACCATGGAGTGAACAATACTTTGAGGATGAACCAAAACCTCAACAGAGCTAACATCCATATTAAACAGATGACCTGCTTCGATTACCTCAAAGCCCTTGTTCATCATAGAGGCAGAATCTATGGTTATTTTGCTGCCCATGCTCCAGTTTGGATGTTTGAGGGCCTCTTCCAGTGAAACTGACTCTAATTGTTTACTGTTATATCCTCTGAACGGTCCACCGGATGCAGTCAGCACCAGTTTAGATATGTCCTTATTATTTTCACCCATAAGGCATTGAAATATTGCAGAATGTTCGCTGTCTACAGGGATTATTTCCGACTTCATTCGGTTGGCTGCGTTCATAATCAGGTCACCAGCAGCAACCAGAGTCTCCTTATTGGCTAAACCAATGCGTTTGCCGGCCATTATGGCAGCATATGTGGGTCTGATTCCCGCTGCGCCTACGACGGCTGTAACGCAAATATCTGCGCTCCTGACGCGTGCAGACTCGATCATGCCTTCGTCTCCGGTAAGCAAGATGGTTTTGCATCCCTTTGGAAGCAGGGCCCTTAAGTCGTCTAGGTATGCTGAATCTCTGATGCATGCAAGTTCCGGTTCAAACTCGATAATCTGCTGTGCCAATAACTTGTAGTCCCTATTTGCGGTAAGGGCGCTGATACCTATACCCAATCTGCGTGCAGCATCAAGGGTTTGAGTTCCGATTGATCCTGTAGAACCAAGTAATGAAATAGATTTGACCATATGATTTACCTGTTGAAGAATATGGTGAAAATATATACCAGGGGGGCAATAAAGATAATGCTGTCAAACCTGTCTATAAAACCACCATGACCGGGCAAAATGTTGCCAAAGTCCTTGATCTTGACGTTTCTTTTAATACTTGAAGCAAACCAATCGCCAAATTGAGATACGAGACTGAGAACCAAACCCAAGATCGAATATACCCACCAATCAAAGGTGTCGAATCTTGAAGAAACGGCCAGTCCATAAATTGTCATCAATAATGTGGCACCAAATAATCCTCCGAAAAATCCCTCCCAGGTTTTCTTGGGGCTCAGCTCCGGCATCATTTTGTTTTTGCCAAAAAATACGCCGATAAAATATGCAAAAATATCGGTTCCCCAGGCAATTATAAGCAATATCCAAATCAGAAGTTTGCCATTAGCGCCAAAGTACAATGGCAAAATCATAAACATAGGTACGCAAATATACAGTACAGCAAATATTGTCTGGGCTGCATCCTGGAAGTTGTATTCTGACGATTTGACAACACATATGCCGTACAAAATATAGAGCAAAGATATGCTTAAAAGCAAAATTGCACCGAGAATAATATCGGAGTTTGCAACGTAAAAGTCGTGGAAATAGCTATAGATGGCATAGACCGGGAACATTAAGGTTGCAGCATATCCAACAAACTTGATTGGATGTTTGCCGCCCACTTCGATGGCATGGTAGTACTCGTACATAGCTAGAGCCGTAGCCGCCCACAAGACAAAGATAAACAATCGACCACCCCAAAACAAGATAGCCAATAATGCCAAAAATCCCAAAAGAGCTGTGATAATTCTGGTCTTCATCAAACACCTCCAAATCTACGATGCCTGTTGTTAAACTCGGATATGGCCTTGTCAAAGTCGGATTCTGTAAAATCAGGCCACAGAACATCTGTAAAATACAACTCCGAATATGCACTCTCCCATAACAGGAAGTTGCTGGTGCGAAGTTCACCGCTGGTTCGCAGTATCATATCAGGGTCAGGTAAATCAGGGTTAAACATATGCTGAGATATGGTCTCCTCTGTTATGTCCTGAGGTCTGATGTCACCTGCGGCGACCTGCATAGCAATATCTCTCATCGCATGGACAAGCTCATCACGGCCTCCATAATTCAGGGCAATATTGCATACCATCCCTGTGTTCTTGGAAGTGTATCCAACAAGACTATCAATTTTTTTGAGAAATGAGTCAGATAGTTCGTCCCGCCGTCCGGAAAAAGTGAGTCTGATGCCTAACTCGTCCAGTTCATCCCTTGATGAAACAAGATAGTTTCCCAGCAAAGTCATGAGTCCATTGACCTCCTCATCGTCCCTGCGCCAGTTCTCGGTAGAAAAAGCATAAAAAGACAGGTATTTAACTGAAATGCCTGCCGCGTATTTCACTATGCGCCTAAAAACCTCGGCACCTACTTTGTGTCCGTAGGTGCGAGGCATGCCTTTAGATTTGGCCCAACGACCATTGCCGTCGGGGATAATAGCTATATGCTGTGGTACGAATCTTTCGCTCATTTTAGTTGAGAAACGCAGATAACATACAAGTCGTCACGGACCTCTACATAGGCTACGCGACAACTGTCATCCGGTACAAAGTCCTTAAGTTTCGGAGAGGTTTCCGCTTCTACAGTATATGGTTGACCCAGATCAGATAATATTTGCCTCACCTGGCCCAATCTATACCCGGAATAGGTGCAGTCTCTCTTACAATTCCATGATCTCATTGATCTTTGCGTTAACAATAGCCTCTGTCTGCTCGATATACTTGTCCAGAGTCTTCTGTATATCTTTCTCAGCAACCTTGAGATCGTCCTCGGTAATTTCGCTCTTCTTCTCCATCTTCTTGAGCTCGTCAATCTGGTCGCGACGTACATTTCTGAGAGCAACCTTAATTTCCTCCGACTCCTTGCGAACCTCCTTGGTAAGCTCCTTACGGCGATCCTCTGTCAGCGGGGGAAATACCAGTCTGATGCACTTGCCGTCGTTGGTAGGATTAATACCTATATCGGACTTCTGTATAGCCTTTGCAATATCGTTAACCAGTCTGGCCTCCCAGGGCTGAATGAGAATAACTCTAGCTTCGGGTACAGAAACACTGGCAACTGTAGCAATAGGAGCAGGTGATCCATAGTAGTCAATATTAACGTTCTTGAGAACATCGGGGTTGGCTCTGCCGGCACGAATTGTAGAAAGATGGTCCTTGAAGTTGTTGATAATCTTGTCCATCTTGGCAGTCATTGCTTTATATTCTTCTCTTGCCATAATTACCTCCGTAAATAAACAAAGTGATATAGATTACTATACCACTTTTGTAATGTCATTTCTATATTAGAATTGTAGCAATGTGCTGTCGGTTGACTCTATTTGATAATCAGGCCGCTGATTTTTCCGGATACCAAATCTGACATATTTGATGCCTCGTTTGCAGGGAAAAATACGATAGGCATATTGTTTTGTTTGCAAAGTGAAGCAGCTGGAATGTCCATAATCTGAAGATTCATTGAAATTATATCGTCCAGTGTGGGATTCTCAATAATCTTTGCGTTGGGATTCTTTTTGGGATCGCTGTCGTAAACTGCATCAATAGCTTTACCCATAAGGATTGCCTCTGCACCAATCTCTATGGCTCTGAGAGCAGCTCCGGTATCTGTAGAGAAGTAAGGGTGTCCTGTGCCGCAGGAGAAGATAACGATATGCTTGTCAGCAAGCTTCTTGCGTGCAGTTCTTGTATCAAATGTATCTGCTACTTCGTGTAAATCAAGTGCAGACATAACATCGCACTCATGACCCAGGGACTTAATAGTGTCGCCAAGTGCCAAAGCATTCATAGCGGTACCCAACATGCCGATATAGTCGGTAGTGACTCTGTCCTCTATCTTGCAATCGCGGCCACGCCAGAAGTTTCCACCGCCAATTACAACGCCAAGTTCGACGCCCATGTCAGAAATCTTGCACAGCTGCTCAGCAACAACATGGATTGCAGCTGTATCAAGGCCATAACCCTTGGATCCGGCAAGAGCCTCTCCACTTACCTTAATTAAAATACGCTTGTACATATTCACCTCTAAAAAAAGGGGGACAACAATGTGTCCCCCCTATTTGGTACGGATTATTTAATCTGGTTCATAACCTCTTCAACGAAGTTGTCGACCTTCTTCTCAAGGCCCTCGCCTCTCTCGTATCTTACGAAGCGACGAACAGAGATGTTCTCACCAATCTTCTGGATCAGCTGAGTAAGCTTATCCTGAACGGTGAGGTTCTCATCCTTGATGAAACTCTGCTCCATGAGAACAGCATCCTCATAGAACTTCTTGAGTCTACCCTCGATAATCTTGTCAAGGAAGTTGGGGTTCTTGCCCTCGTTGATAGCCTGCTGACGAACGATGTCCTTCTCATGCTCAACAACTGCAGCAGGAACATCCTCTCTCTTAACATACTCAGGTCTGTTAGCTGCGATCTGCATAGCAAGATCCTTAGCAAACTCCTTGAACTCGGGGTTCTGAGCTGCGAAGTCTGTCTCACAGTTAACCTCGATCATAACGCCGATACGGCCGCCGCCGTGAACGTAGCACTCAACAATACCCTCAGAAGCGATTCTGCCAGCCTTCTTAGCAGCCTTGGCAACGCCTGTCTCTCTGAGATAATCAATAGCCTTCTCAATATCACCATCGGTGTGAACAAGAGCCTTCTTGCACTCCATCATACCAACGCCGGTTCTCTCTCTAAGGTCCTTAACTAAACTTGCTGTAATTTCCATAGTCTTATCTCCTCGTATAATATTGGGGTTATTAGTTGTTCTCAGCTACTGTCTCGGTTGCTTCCTCAACAACCTCTGCATCAGCAGTCTCCTCTACGGGAGCTGCAAAGGACTCGCCCTGCTTGCCCTCAAGAACAGCATCAGCCATTCTTGCTGTAATAAGCTTAACAGCTCTGATAGCATCGTCGTTGCCGGGGATTACATAGTCGATCTCATCGGGATCGCAGTTTGTATCAACAATACCAACAATCGGAATTCCGAGCTTGCGGGCTTCAAGAACTGCATTGTGCTCCTTGCGGGAGTCAACAACGAACATGGCGCCGGGAAGGTTCTTCATCTCCTTGATACCGCCCAGGTTCTTCTCCAGGTTCTCCTTCTCCTTCATGAGCTTAACAACTTCCTTCTTAGGGAGAGCGTTAATCTCGCCAGACTCGATCATCTTATCGATGTTCTTGAGATAGTCAATTCTTGCCTTGATTGTCTTAAAGTTTGTGAGCATACCACCCAGCCATCTGTTGCTGACGTAGTACATGCCGCATCTCTCAGCCTCTTCCTTAATGGACTCCTGAGCCTGCTTCTTAGTGCCTACAAAAATGATGTCCTTGCCGTTTGCGGAAATCTCTCTGATGAAGTTATAAGCCTCATCGCACTTCTTTACTGTCTTCTGCAGGTCGATGATATAAATACCATTTCTCTCTGTGAAGATGTACTCACTCATCTTGGGGTTCCATCTTCTGGTGTGGTGGCCGAAGTGAACGCCGGCCTCTAACAGCTGCTTCATTGAAATAACTGCCATAAAAAAATACCTCCATAAATTTTGTTAATCCTCCCTGCCTTTCGTCCCAACACCTCGACGGATATATCCGCAACAGAAGCGTCGGTCAAAACAGGTGCGTTTTACCGATTGATGATTATAGCATATACAATATTTGGAATGCAATAGCTAATTATAATGGAAAAGGCCCGGAAAATCCGGACCTTGGTGGTCGTAACAGAGCTCGAATCTGTGACCTCCACGATGTCAACGTGGCGCTCTACCTGCTGAGCTATACGGCCATGAA
>JAFVXO010000047.1 GCA_017501105.1 Clostridia bacterium
CCATTCTGCGGCGATGTCCCTCGTGCAATGACATTAATCAATAATCTCGTACATTCCTGTGGCGCCATCCTTTGGCATATGTTCTGCCACTGTAACTACTCTGGCTCTGGTGCAGCCGTTGCCGAATCTGATTTCCAGAACATCTCCTACCTTGACCTCAGATGAGGGTTTGGCTACCTTGCCATTGATAGTGACACGACCTCCGTCGCAGGCCTCCTGTGCCACCGTCCTGCGCTTGATAATCCTGGATACCTTAAGGTATTTGTCTATACGCATATTTCCTCCCAACAGGCCCGAGATAACCGTTCCTGTAATCGTACCCTATTATACACTACCTACCGGTCTGCTGCCACCGGAGACGGGCTATGACTTGGTCCAAATTATAACCAGAGTTCCCCTCTTTACGGAGACTGTAGCAGACTTACCCGTGAGCTTGTTGCTGACGCCAATAGGGTAGTAGGGGTCCATTTTGGCGTTTCTCAATGGGTATTCCATACCACTGATGCTGACGCCCTCTGCAGTTTCTCCCAGAGCAAAAACCGATACTGTATCGTAGCAGTCCTTGGGGAATCGCATTGTGTCGTTTGTAATCGCTGTAATGACCTGTTTGTTAGATACTAGGTAACCCTGGCCGCCGCGCCTGGAGATATACTGCAGCACCTGCAGGTTCGCCAAAGTATGGTCCAGTCTGCCACCTGTGCCTGCAAAAATCCTGAACTCCTTGTATCCCTTGTCCAAGCCAATTTTGACTGCCAACAAAGTGTCTGTGTCGTCCTTAACTGAGGGGTATTTGGTGATTTGCACACCTGCAGGAGCCTCGTCCAGAGAATCCATATCTCCTACAATCAGGTCGGGCTTGATTCCCAGGGTCTTGAGGTACAAATATCCTGCATCTGCAGCGATTACGTAGTCGCCCTTGGCAGGACTCACCTGAGATCCATCCCACTGTCCTGCGGCAAAAATATAGCAAATTCTAGACATTTTATATCTCCTGTCGTATGCGTTCGTAAATCAAAATAGAGGCTGCTGCGGATGCGTTCAGGGACTCAGATCCTCCTGGCATAGGGATGTAGACGTTGCCGTCGCAGGCATCTATAACCTGCTATGTTACGCCGTTCCCCTCGTTGCCGATGACCAGTGCCATCTTCTCAGGCCGCCACAGTTCCAGCTCAGTGTAGGGCTTGCCATTTTGCAACGCGGCGGCATATACAACATAGCCCTCCCCACGCATTTGCGTGATCTTATCCTGCAGGTCCTTAACCCTATGGATGTTCACCGCAAATACGGAGCCCATGGTGGAGCGCAGTGTCTTGGTATTGTACGGATCGACACATTGCTCTCCCAGGATGATGCCGTCTGCTCCTGCAGCATGACAAGTGCGAATTATCGTACCTATGTTGCCTGGATCCTGCAGCCTGTCCAACATCACATAGAAGTGCCGGCCCTCTGTGGGCATCTCAATATTTGCAGGAATGTGCACCGCCGCGCAGATTCCCTGGTCGTTGACGGTATCTGACAGGTTGTCCATCAGCTTATCTGACAGACGCACCCAAGTCACCCCGGGCAACTGCTGCCCGTAAGTCTCCACCAGTTCCCTGCCGAACCTCTCGTAATACCTCTCTCCCATGCAGATTATGTCGATCCGGGCACCTCTTTGAATTGCCTCAGACACAAATCTGCGTCCTTCAATGAAAAAAAGGTCGTGTTGTTCCCGACCTTTTTTATCCTTGATACTTTTGAGTTTCTTGTATATGGAGTTATTATCAGATGTAATCTCTAATATACGCATGTACTCTCAACTGATTACTTAGCTGCCTTTGCGATATCAACCAGCTTAGCGAAGCCTGCTGCATCGTTAACAGCCATGTCGGCCAGAACCTTTCTGTTGAGCTCTACGCCAGCCTTCTTGAGGCCACAGACGAACTTGGAATAGCTAAGTCCATTAAGTCTTGCTGCTGCGTTGATACGAGCAATCCACAGATTTCTGAAATTTCTCTTCTTTTGTCTTCTGTCTCTGTAGGCGTAAACCAGGGACTTCATAACAGCCTGGTTTGCTACTCTGTACTGTGTGCTCTTGGCCTGGTAGTAACCCTTGGCCATCTTGAGAATCTTCTTATGTCTTGCGTGAGTTCTAACTCCGCCTTTTACTCTTGCCATTTCCTAATACCTCCCCGATTACTTTGCGTAAGGAATCAACTGCTTGATTCTGCTTGCATCTGCCTGTGTTGCGTATGCAGTAGATCTGTGCTGCTTCTTGGTCTTACGGGGCTTGCTGGACAAACGGTGACTTCTGAAAGCCTGTCCCATCTTAATCTTGCCGCTTCCTGTAACCTTGAATCTCTTCTTGGAAGCGCTGTGTGTCTTCATCTTTGGCATATTACGCCACCTCCTGATATTGATTAATCTTTCTTTGCGCTGAGCATCATAAACATGTTACGACCCTCGAGAGCGGGCTTCTTGTCCTGAACAGCTATGTCAGACAATGCTGCATAGAACTGGTTCATAACCTCCATGCCCATGTTGGTATACTGGATGGCTCTACCCTTGAAACGGATGGAAGCCTTAACCTTGTTGCCTTCCTTCAAGAACTTCGTAGCTGCCTTGACTCTTACATCAAAGTCATGCTGCTCAATCTTGGGAGAAAGCTTAACCTCCTTGATCTCGATGACCTTTTGGTTTTTACGAGCTTCTTTCTCTTTCTTTGCCTGTTCGAACAGATATTTGCTGTAGTCCATGATCTTGCATACTGGAGGTGTAGCATTGGGTGCTATCAACACCAGATCCAGGTCTCTGTCAGCAGCCAAATCATTGGCCTCGTCCGATGACATGAAACCCAACGGAGTACCGTCAGAATCAATAACGCGTACCTGAGGTTCTCTGATCTCCTCGTTCAACATCACTTCTTTGTTAGCTATTGTAATGCACCTCCAATTCATAATCGTGGCCTATGCTCACGTCTGTCCGAAAAACAAATAAAGAGCCGCGCAAAGTCGGCTCTAATCAGTGTAATCCATGTCGGAATGATCTGAATTTCTATACCCACAAAACCCAATCGCATGTAGGTGAGAAGGAGCCTTCTACTTCGTGCGACGGTATTATATAGGATAAGTCATAGGTTGTCAAACTATTTTTTATACTCCGGGGAACTCCGCCAAAAGGAGTGCCTATCTTAGCCAAGAACCACACAATTGTCACTCTCAGAAAGGGCATTTTGCTGATTCTCTCCACCAAAGTAAATGGTTTCAGAGGTATCTGCGCCCGATAATATCATATCTGCTAATGGGTTTTCAACCATAGTTCTCACAACCTCCGCCACCGGTCTGGCCCCCTGATGTCTGCTCATACTCTCACTGGCTATGCGACTTGGTAAATCCTGGGCAAATTCTACATGGCAGTTCATTTTGCAAAGACGCTTTTTCAGCTCGCCCAATTTCATACCGGCGATGGTGCAGAGTGTACCAAGATCGGGCTCTTTGAAGTAGATTACCTCGTCAATTCGCGCCAGGAACTCCTTGGAAAATGTGGTTCCTCGAGTCAGGTCCACTGTTCCTGTACCACCAAATCCAATCGAACCACAGGATTTATTGGTGCCGTTGGCTGTCATTATGATTATCGTATTTGTAAAGTCGGCCTCCCTGCCCTGGGAATCCGTAAGCCGGCCCTCGTCCATAATCGTCAACAACAGGTTTCGGATTTCCGCGCCTGACTTCTCGACCTCGTCGAACAGCACAACCCCATAGGGATTTCGTCGAATTTTATCAATGAGCATACCGCCATTCTCGTGACCCACATATCCAGGGGGAGAACCAATTAATTTAGAGACGCTATGCTTCTCCGTGTATTCGGACATATCTATTCTGATAAGGTTTTTCTCGTCCCCTATTTCGGCCGCCAGAGCCTTGGCTAGTTCTGTTTTTCCAACTCCGGTAGGACCTACGAACAGGAACACACTGGAAGGTCTACCCTCCGCCTTAATTCCTGCGCGGCCTCGTCGAATACAGGCACACACCTTGGCCACCGCCTCCTCCTGGCCTACCACCCTGCGAGAGAGATTCTGCTCCATCTCCAGCAATCGATGCACCTGATCGGCACTCATTTTGCCAACGGGAATTCCCGTGGCATTGCTACACATTTCTGCTACATCCTCTGCTGTAACCACGTTCCTTTCGTCGATGCATACCTTTGCGGCGGATTCGTCCATAAGGTCAATGGCCTTGTCCGGCAGAAATCTTCCCTGAATGTATCTGGCAGAAAGTTCAGCAGCAGCGTTAATAGCTCCATCGGTTATTGTCAACCCGTGGTATTGCTCGTAGTTGCTTCTAAGCCCTCTGAGAATGCCCACCGTTTCGGAAATGCTGGGTTCACGGACCTGAATTTGCTGGAATCTCCTATCCAGAGCACCGTCCTTTTCGATTGTCTTCTTGTATTCCTCATATGTGGTGGCGCCGATTATACGTACCTCGCCACGGGCCATAACCGGCTTCATTATGTTGGATGCGTCTATGGCGCCCTCTGCCCCGCCGGCTCCCAGTATGGTGTGGACCTCGTCAATAAACAGAATTACGTTTTCTGCAGCTTTGACTTCCTCCAATATTTTTTTGATTTTATCCTCAAATTCGCCTCGGTATTTTGAACCAGCCACCACAGAGGCCATATCAAGGGAGACAATCTTTTTCCCTTGG
This sequence comes from Clostridia bacterium, assembly GCA_017501105.1. Lineage (GTDB taxonomy): Bacteria > Bacillota > Clostridia > RGIG7378 > RGIG7378 > RGIG7378. Next base: position 4,683 of record JAFVXO010000047.1, read on the forward strand.
AGGCAGGGTGGTACATTCCCCCTGGCAATCCTGGTTGCCAGCCCTTCCACTATAGCGGTTTTTCCAACTCCCGGTTCTCCAACAAGACAGGGATTATTCTTGGACCTACGGCACAACACTCTCATCATGCGGAGAAGTTCTTCCTCTCTGCCGATACAGGGATCTATTTCGCCTCTGACGGCCATGGCAATCATATCTCTGCCCACTTTGTTCAGCAGTGGTGTGTCTGGGCCAGACCTTTGCTTCTCTTCCGATTTAGCCAATTTCCCTCCCTTGGACAGTTCCACCAGCACCAGGCCCACATTGATATCCATTCGGCGCAGTATGGCTGTTCCCAGACTGTCCTTATCCAGTAGGATGGCGCTAAGTAGATTTTCGGTGTCGATAATGCCGGTTCCCTCTGCAGCAATATCTGTGGCTTCGTCAAATACCGCCTTGATTCTGGGGGTATAGCCTATGAGTTCGCCGTCGTACCCTCCGACACCTATTGTGTCTTTGATTCCATTGACCACTCTGGCCTCGTCTACGCCGAACCTTCTCAGCAATTTTGCAGCTTTGCTGTCGTAGATTCGCATCATGCCTGCCAGCAGGTGCTCTGTTCCCAGGTACCTGTGTCCCAGGGATAGCGCGCATTCCTTGGCAGCGTCTATGGCTGCTGCAGACTGGGCAGACAGTCTCTTGGCCATGAAATCCTCATTTGTGTTTTTTCGCATATAAGTTTGCCCTGTTAAATATTTGTTATTCTTGTGTTCAGCATTCTTACGCCTGGTTATCGGGAATCAGCAAATGCAATATTTTCCTTGATTGAACCCTCTGATATCCTATGGGCCCTGGTATGTGCCGCATATGTATATGCCTGTGGGAGGTCTGTTATTACAGTATGTAGTTTTGGTATAATGGATAAAACTTAGACTTGTGGATCAGGAGGAATACATGTCGATTTGTGTAGATTTAGCCGGACACGTGGCCGTTGTTACAGGCGCTTCCGGGCAGATTGGTAGAGTCATTTCACGGCGTCTGGCCGAAGCAGGTGCTGATGTGGTCGTCCACTATCACAGCAATGAGGATATGGCCAACACCGTAGTTCAGGAAATACGAGCTATGGGCAGACGAGCTGTCGCCATTCAGGCAGACATTTCCGACCCAGATTCTGTGAGCTCTATGGCTGAGGACATCAAAAGGA
>JAFVXO010000048.1 GCA_017501105.1 Clostridia bacterium
AAAAAGGTTGTTCTTGCATATTCCGGTGGACTTGATACTTCTATCATCATTCCCTGGCTCAAGGAGAACTACAACAATTGTGAGGTTATCGCCGTTTCCGGCAACGTGGGACAGGCTGACGAGCTGGAGGGCCTTGAGGAAAAGGCGATTAAGACAGGCGCTTCCAAGCTGTATGTTCTTGACCAGACAGAGGAGTACGTTGACGAGTACATTATCCCCTGCATGAAGGCCGGCGCTGTATACGAGGAGTACCTGCTGGGCACATCTCACGCACGTCCCTGTATTGCCAAGGGCCTTGCCGAGATTGCTATTAAGGAAGGCGCAGACGCTATTTGCCACGGCTGCACAGGTAAGGGCAACGACCAGGTTCGTTTTGAGTTGACACTTAAGCACTTCTGCCCCGATATGCATATCATCGCTCCCTGGAGAGAGTGGGACATCAAGTCCCGTGAGGAGGAGATCGAGTACGCAGAGGCTCACAACATTCCCCTCAAGATTAACAGAGAGACCAACTACTCCAAGGATAAGAACCTGTGGCACCTTTCTCACGAGGGCATGGATCTGGAGGATACAGGCAACGAGCCCCAGTTTGAGAAGCCCGGATTCCTGGAAATGGGCGTTTCCCCCATTCAGGCACCCGACGTTCCAACATATGTAACACTTGACTTTGAGCAGGGCACACCTGTAGCTCTGGATGGCGTTAAGATGTCTGCCAAGGACATCATCCTCAAGCTCAACGAGCTGGGTGGAGCTAACGGTATCGGCATCATCGACATCGTAGAGAATCGTCTGGTTGGTATGAAGTGTCGCGGCGTATATGAGACTCCCGGCGGAACCATCCTGTACAAGGCTCACAGCGTTCTGGAGAGCATCTGCCTCGACAAGATGACACTCCATGAGAAGCAGAGACTGGCTATCACCTTTGCAGAGTTGGTATACAACGGCCAGTGGTTCACACCTCTTAGAGAGGCTCTGTCAGCATTTGTTGACAAGACTCAGGAGAAGGTAACAGGTAAGGTTAGACTTAAGCTCTACAAGGGCAACATGATCAACGCCGGCGTATGGAGCCCCTACTCCCTGTACAGCGAGGAGATTGCTACATTCGGTGAGAGCGATTACAACCAGGCCGACGCAACAGGCTTTATTAACCTCTATGGACTGCCAATCAAGGTTCAGGCCATGGTAGATAAGCAGAACAAGAACAAGTAATCAGGAGATTTTAAATGGCTAAGATGTGGGCAGGGCGCACTGCTGGAATAACTGACAAGATTGCCGATGATTTCAACTCATCCATATCCTTTGACAGTCGTATGTACAGGCAGGATATTACCGGCAGCATGGCACACGCTGCTATGCTGGCCAATCAGGGGATTATTTCCCGGGAGGATGCAGATGCGTTGATCGCAGGGCTTGAGACAATACTGCAGGATCTGGATAGTGGGGCTCTGGCCATAGACTTAGACTGTGAGGATATTCACATGTTTGTGGAGCAGGTCCTCACGGAGAGGCTGGGAGATGTGGGCAAGAAGCTCCACACTGCCCGTAGCCGCAATGACCAGGTTGCACTGGATATCCGCATGTACTTGAGAGATCAGGTAGACGAGATTTCTGATTTAATCAGGGATCTCGTTTCCGCTGTTACAGACAAGGCAGAGGAGTACAAGGCCACTGTAATGCCAGGTTACACGCACCTGCAGAGAGCACAACCCATTACATTCGGACACCATCTGATGGCATATGCCATGATGTTGCTTAGGGATTTGGAGAGACTGGCAGATTGCCGCAAGCGTATGAATCAATCTCCAATAGGATGCTGTGCTTTGGCAGGAACCACCTATGATACAGACAGGTATTTTGAGGCGGAGCAGCTTGGTTTTGACGGCATATGTCTCAACTCCCTGGACGGCGTATCCGATAGGGACTTCTGTCTGGAACTGCTCAGCACATTGGCTATTGCCATGATGCATCTGTCCCGCTTCTCAGAGGAGATTATTCTCTGGTCCAGCTGGGAATTCAAGTTCGTTGAGCTGTCCGATGGTTATACCACAGGATCCTCCATTATGCCCCAGAAGAAGAACCCCGATATGGCGGAGCTGGTTCGCGGCAAGACAGGACGCGTATACGGCGACCTGATGGCTCTTCTTACAACCCTCAAGGGTTTGCCCCTGGCATATAACAAGGACATGCAGGAGGACAAGGAGAGCATCTTTGACGCATGTGATACAGTCAAGATGTGCCTCAAGGTATTTGTAGGCATGATCGAAACCCTCAGGGCCATTCCCGAGAACATGCTCAAGGCCGCACAGAAGGGCTTTATTAATGCCACAGATTTAGCAGATTATCTGGTTAAGAAGGGGTTGCCCTTCAGAGCAGCGTACAAGATTTCTGGCTCAATA
>JAFVXO010000049.1 GCA_017501105.1 Clostridia bacterium
AAGTCTACCTTGCTCAGTATGTTAAAGCCTGAAATCAGAAAGCCCGGCTGTCTTGTAGGCCACATTTCCTTCTATGGTGGAGATTTGCCGGAAACAACAACCCCTGAAACGGTGGCTAACATAGGCTATCTGTGTCAGGATCCAGAGGCACAAATAGTTACAGACAAGGTATGGCGGGAGCTTACCTATGCCCCTGAGCGACTGGGATTGCCCCAGGAGGAGATAACAGCCAGAGTCGCAGAAATGTCGGCATATTTTGGTATAAATCACCTGCTAAGAAAGAATACCTGGGAGCTGTCGGGGGGACAAAAGCAGATATTGAACCTGGCGGCTGTTATGGTTACGAATCCCAGAATTTTGTTGTTGGACGAGCCTACTTCCAGACTGGATCCGGTGGCTGCCACAGAGTTTATATACCTGTTACACCGATTGAAAACGGAGTTTGGCACAGCAATAGTTCTCATAGAACACAGAATTGACAGGGTTGTTGCCCTGGCGGACAGGCTGTGTATTATGGACCGTGGAAAAATAATAGCCCAGGGAACACCTAACCAGGTATTGGAATCCACGGCCACGCCAACGGACGCATTAACTACTGCCGCCTACATTTGGAGGGGAATAGGGGCAGGAGGACCTTGCCCGATTGGAACCGCTGAGGCAAAGCGATACATACAGACCCATGTGGACAGGGCAGAAAAGCCTCTGGAGCAGCACCGGGCTATATTTACAGCCGAGCCGGTGATGAAGGCTAACAACCTGTGGCACAAGTACGAGAGCAAGAGCGAATACGTCTTGCGAGGAACTGATCTGGAGCTACATCCCGGAGAAATCATGTGCATAATGGGAGCCAACGGCAGTGGCAAATCCACCCTGCTAAAGGTGGTGTCAGGACAACTAAAGGCTACTTCCGGCAAGTTTTATGCCAAATCTGTGGCAATGGTGCCCCAGGACGTGACGGAATTGTTCGTCAAGGACAAGGTTAAGGAGAACCTGCTATATGCGGCTCTATCAACCACGGGACGCGGAGAGGCAGAGGAGGCTGTGGCCAAAATGTCTGAGGAGCTGGAGATCTGCCACCTGTGGGACAGACACCCGTTGGAATTATCAGGGGGAGAACAGCAGAGAGTTGCTCTGGCACAGGTGATGCTGAGCAGGCCTGAAATATTGCTGTTGGACGAGCCCACCAAGAGTTTGGACCGTCAAGGACAGCACCGTTTATTTAATATATTGAGGAGACTTAGCAGCCAGGGAGTTGCCGTTTTGGCAGTGACCCACGACCCGGAATTGTCGGTAATTGCGGATTCCTGTTGCCTGTTGTTTGACGGCACATTGTCACAGCCGGTGGCCCCTGTGAAATTCCTGTGCTCCAACAGATTCTTTACAACAGAAACCGTGTCGATCTGCGGAGGATGGTTAGACGGCGTGGTGACACCGGAGGAGGCTATAGAACTGGCAAGGAGAAACAGCCATGACAGCTAAACAGGTGGACAAGGCAGTTAAGCTATCTGTGCTCACGGCACTGTCGGTGCTGGGCAGAATTGGCTTTGCCTATATTCCGTTTTTTAAGCCGGTTTCCGCCATGGTTGTGGTGGCAGGCATGACTCTGGGGCCGGGTTACGGTTTTGCATGTGGTGCCATGTCTGCTCTGATATCCAACTTTGTATTTGGCCAGGGGTTGTGGACACCGTTCCAGATGTTGGCCTGGGGAATTATCGGCCTGATGTCGGGGCTTTGCGGCCCTGTTCTGCGGAGAAGCAGGTGGATAATGATACCCTGGGGAATGCTGTCGGGCATAACCTTTTCCCTGATAATGGACGTCTTCACCACGCTGTGGATGGATGGAGGATTTAATCTGTCCAGATATATTGTGCTGATAATGGCGGCGCTCCCCGTGACAGTGGTATATATGCTGTCGGACGCCTTGTTCCTGTGGATTGCGTGGGGAAAGGCGAAAAGAGCAGTGGGCAGTGAAGAGTGAAGAGTTCTGGTTCCTATGCTCCAATAGTCTATGGGTTGGGTCAGCAATAGCAGACCGGCACAGCGTACAATTTGTGTGCCAAACGGAACCTTTACATATTTAAGTCTTTATGATACAAACATATTGTAAAGCGAAGGACACAATTAGTGATTAGTACACTCACAGAGGCATGGCCTCTACCACTATAGTCCAGAAAGCAGCATATATAGAGACTTAAGTGGGAGCGTCCGTACTCTGTCAGAGAGTATAGGCGCTCTTTGTGTTTTAAAAATCAGTAAATTACGAAAAGGAATAAGGATGATCCTACGAAAAAGAAGTTTTATTCATTCGTGTCCATATTCTTAGTGATATGTATGGTGATGAGCAGCATCCCCGTATACGCAATTGCTGAGTCAGAATCTAGGTTGGATACACTGGTAACAAATGCAGAAAACAAAGAGACAATAACCAATCCGTAATTTAATGCCGACAGTTCAAGCAAAGTCTTTGATTATGTAGACAAGGCAGAGTTTGAATCCCACAAATTTATAGGCCGCGTACTAGAAGAGGAAGAGCTAAATTCATATGTTTTTCAGAATGAAGATGGAAGCAGAACTGCTTACTTCTTTAGCGAAAATGTTAAGTATGTAGATAAAGATGGAATAGTACAGGAAAAGGACATAGAATTGATAACGATAATGAATTCTTTTTATGAAGCAGGATATTATGAAAGTGCTGAGTATTATAGGAATCTATTGGACGATGAAGAATATCATTTTGAAAAAATACAGGAAGAGTATCCTGATACATACAATTTCTTAATGAGTCTTGAAGATAACCTGGCAAATATTGGAGAGTATTAAAAAATGAAAAAATTGGGTAGAGAACAAAAAATATTAATATATGTTATGTTAATAACAATCATAGTATCACTTGTTAGTATAATAGGATTTGTTAAAGTTTATGCTGAAAGAGAATCTCCTGATGATATTTTCGGAAAAACTTTTGATTGGGTATTTATAGCCTTTACTATATTACCCTATAGCGTTTCATTAATAACGTTGTTGCTTTCTGGATATCAATATATATTCTTAAATGATGACAGGGGTTCTCGTCTTTCTTATCGTAATGCTATAATGTTATCTTTATTTGTGGTTCTGGATTACGCAATAATGGCTAATTTAACTATTGTCTTCTTAACCTCAAAAACACAAGAAAACTCATTTATAAGTTCAGTAGTACCCCTGTTATTTGCTTTATCATTTTTTGCTTCGTGTACAGGAGTTTTAAACTTAATAGTAGCTGACGACAAACATAATTGTGTATAAAGATCTTTTGAAACAAAATCCAATAGTTTACGGGTTATAGGTACTGTCAAGAGTTATGCGCAAACTAGTTTGCAGACCCTGGCTGAATGAGGTCAGCCGGCAATAGAGACGTTCTCAAGAGCCGCCTCTAAATGCTTCATATTCATGTACTTCTTGTTGCCCCACTGCGTGCCAGCAACATGACGCAACCGAGCACAGACCAGCATCAGCGCTGAGTTGACATCCGGGAATCTGCCTACCACACGTGTGCAGCGACGAATCTCCCGGTTGAGGCGCTCAATGACGTTGTTGGTCCGGATCCGTGTCCAGTGTTCGGAGGGAAAATCACAGTAAGTCAGTGTTTCTTCAACGCTGTCCTCGACTTTTTGGCGGCTTCCTTCAGCTGAGCAACGACAGCTTTTAATTTTTCGCGGGCTGCCTTTTTGTTCTCCTGTTCATGGATCGCTTTGCGCAATTTATCTTACCTTATCCGCTATGCGGGAGCGCAGTGGATGTTATACAAAAATCACCTTCCAGTTATAATGAGGATGTTCAAACCGAATTATAATGGGAAGGTGATTTTAATGGCCAATAAGGCAAATAGTTTAGCTCACACTAAATCAATATGTAAATATCACACAGTGTTCACACCCAAGTACAGAAGAAAAACAATTTATAATCAATACATGCTTTTAACATGCGTTTTATCCGACATTTTAGTGAACTCTTAGTGGATTATAGAACTATGTGAGATCCGGCTCATTCTGACCAGGCAGAAGTTAAATAACAATTAACCACTGATCTATGCTATAATAATACCCACTTGTGGTCATTTGACCAGATAGAGGAGGAACCATAATGTTAGATAAGAGATTACTGGAGGATGTTTTGGCCAGGACCATGTCCACCGGAGCAGACTTTGCAGAGATTTTTGTTGATTATACACGCAACAACAGCATTAATATGATTGGAGGCAGAGTTGACTCCATCACGGATAGCACTGTTTCCGGAGTGGGTATCAGGGCTTTCCTTGGCCTCCGCAGTGTATCCGCATCTACCACGGATTTGACCAGAGAGGGACTGATGCTCTGCGCAGACAATGTTGCAGGAGCTATTTCTGAAAGCAAGGCTGAGGTTAAGATTCACCTCACTTCCAGGATTTTTCCCAATATTAATCCCGTCAAGATCGTTCCTGACACAGAGTTCAAGAGCGTTAAGATTGATTTGCTCAAGAGAGCATATTTCACAGCTAAGGAGTATGACCCTGCAATCGTACAGGTTTCTGCTACTTTGATGGATGTGGATCACCAGATTCAGATTGCCAACAGCGAGGGACTTTTCACACAGGATAGGCAGATTCGCACCAGAATGCCCGTATCTGCAATTGCAGAGAGAGACGGTCAGAGAGCCAATGGCAGCAACTCCCCCGGACGCCGTATGGGACTTGAACTTTTCGATATTTTCCAGCCTGAGGATATTGGTCGCGAGGCTGCCAGGGAGGCTATGGTTAAGCTTACAGCAGCATATGCTCCTGCCGGCAAGATGTCCGTTGCCATCGAGAACGGTTTTGGCGGAGTTATCTTCCACGAGGCCTGTGGACATTCACTGGAGGCAACCAGCGTAGCCAAGGGTACGTCCCAGATGTGTGGCAAGCTGGGCCAGCAGATTGCTAACCCCAAGGTTACAGCTATTGACGACGGCACTATTGCCAACGCATGGGGTTCCATTGATATCGACGACGAGGGCACACCTTCTCAGCGCAACGTGCTTATTGAGAACGGCATTCTCAAGTCTTATATGATTGACCGCTTTAACGGCCGCCGCATGGGCATGGCCTCCACCGGTAACGCCAGACGCCAGAGCTATGCATATGAGCCTACTTCACGTATGACAAACACCATGATCTGCAATGGCCCCGACAAGAACGAGGACATTATTGCATCCATGGAATATGGACTTTATGCAGTTAAGATGGGCGGAGGTTCCGTACATCCCATGACAGGTGCCTTTAACTTTGCGGTTGAGGAGGGATACATGGTTCGCGACGGCAAAATCTGTGAGGCAGTCAAGGGCGCATCTCTCATCGGAACGGGATCCGAGATTCTCCACGAGATAGATATGGTAGGACAGAACCTTGCAACCGGCCAGGGTATGTGTGGCTCTGCCAGCGGATCTATCCCCACAGATGTAGGACAGCCCCTCATCAGGGTTCGTTCTATCACCGTAGGCGGACGCGCATAATTGGGAGGACAAGATAATGACATACGAGAGAATTGTTGAAATAGTTAAGAAGACCACGGCCCAGCTGGGTATTACCGAATACGAACTGTATTACGATGCATCCTCCAATATGGGATGCGAGACTTTCCAGCAGGAGATTGATAGCTTTACCAGTGGCGCATCCTGCACTATGCAGATGAGAGTGGTTAAGGATGGCAAGATGGGAGTTGCCACCACAGAACTGGTCTCCGAGGAGGAGATTGAGGCACTTATTGCCAGAGCAGTAGAGAATGCGACTGTTACAGAGAATGACGACAAGCCCTTGCTGTACGCAGGTGGCGCGGAGTATAGGCAGGTGCCAGAGTGCCCTGAGAACAACGCCACTTCCGCAGAGCTCAAGGCTTTTGCCCTGGATGGAGCCAGGATCCTGTACGGCACCGACGAGAGAATGTCCGACGGCACAGCCTGTGCGGCAGAGGTGTGGAACTCCGAGGAGCACATCCTCAATTCCAATGGCCTGAATCTATCCCGCAAGGGTTCCGGATGCGTCACGTATTTGATGGCAGCCCTGGACAATTCCACAGAGAAACAGATGGACTACAAGATTTTCAGGACGGCCTTTGACGAGATTGACCGGGAGGCAGAGGCCAAAGAGATTGCCAAGGCAGCTGCAGCCAAGTTTGGAGCAGGCTCAGTTAAGACGGGTACCTATGACATTGTGATTGACAGACAGTCCATGATGCAGATTTTGAGCACATTCCTGCCTTCCTTCTATGCGGACAATGTACAGAAGGGCCTTTCTGCCCTGAACAAATCCGCTCTGGGTACGGATATAGCATCACCTAAGGTGACTATTACTGACGATCCCTTCCTGCCGGGCAACAACCTGCAGACGGCATTTGATGGAGAGGGTGTTCCCACATATACCAAGAACATCATCGAGAACGGCCAGCTCAAGCTGTTCCTCCACAATTTGACCACTGCTCTTAAGGACGGAGTAGAGTCTACAGGAAATGGACAGCGCAGTGGTGCTAAGATTACAACAGGCGTATTTAACCTGTTGATTCAGCCAGGCACAGTGTCCAAGGATGAGTTGCTGGCCATGGCAGACGGTGGCATTTATGTTACTGAAATGAAGGGATTCCATGCAGGCGCAGACCTTACAACAGGCGATTTCTCCATCGAGAGTGCTGGTTTCATGATCGAGGGTGGCAAGGTTGGCAGAGCAGTTAAGTCCTTTACTGTAGCAGGCAACTTCTTCACACTGCTCAAGGATATCGTAGAACTGGACAACAACCTGGACACAAAGGGTCACGCATACAGACGTATTATGTGCCCGGACGTACTGGTTCGAGGCATGGCCGTTGCAGGCGAATAACATTTAATTAAATTTGGAGCAACATGGGCGATTCAATCAAGAAAAACAAGGGATTGTTTCGCCATCTGTTGCCGTGCATCAAGGGGTTCTGGCTTCCGGCGATTTTATCTCCCATAGCAATGCTGCTAGAGGTGTCCATGGAGGTTATGATCCCCAAGTTTATGTCGGCAATTGTAGATGGCGGACTATATAGATACGAGGATTATTCACTTTCTGAGTACTTTAGTCAGGAATTATTTTCCAACCCCACCAAATTCGTTTTGACTTTGGGAACTATCATGGTCATTATTGCGCTGCTGTCGCTGGGCTTTGGATGTGTGGGAGCCAGGGCATCCGCTTTGGCAGGAACGGGGTTCGCCATGAATCTCCGCAGAAAATTGCTGGCCAAGATTCAGGACTTTTCATTTGCTAACACAGACAAGTTTTCCACATCTTCTCTGGTAATGCGCTGTACTACAGACGTCAATGCAGTGCAGATGACATTTCAGATGATTATCCGCATGATGGTCAGGGCTCCTGTTATGTTGATCCTGGCTGCAAATATGGCATTCAACATTAACATCAGACTGGCACTGGTTTTCGTTGTGGGCGTTCCCTTCCTGATTTTCTCACTGCTGATTCTGTTGAGGAAAGCAAAACCCAGATTCAAGGCCATGCTGAAAAAGTACGACAGCCTCAACTCTGCTGTTCGAGAGAACCTGGTTGCATCCAGAGTTGTGAAGGCCTATGTGCGTGAGGACTACGAGAAGGACAAGTTTGACAACGCAGCCAAGGAACTCAAGCAATCACAGCTCATGGCGGAGAAGATTTTCACCATTGCAGGCCCCATTCAGATGTCCATTATGTGGATGTGCACCATTATCGTGCTGTTGCTGGGCAGTAAGGAAATCATCTTTGGCAATACCGGCTTGCATACAGGCGAGTTGATCAGCCTTGTTACATATACGGGGCAGGTTATTGGCGCTCTTACAACCATTTCCTTTATGACGGTTAACTTCTCCAGAACCCACGAATCCTTGATCCGTATCAATCAGGTAATGAACGAGGAGATAGACGTGGTTGGTGCAGATACCGACTATACAGTTGAATCTGGCAGCATTGATTTTAACAATGTTTCATTTAGCTATTCCGGCAGTCGTGACAACCTGGCTCTGGAGAATATCGACCTGCATATCAAGGCAGGAGAGACGGTAGGCGTTATCGGCAGTACAGGCGACGGCAAGTCCACCTTGGTGAGTCTGATACCCAGGTTTTACGACGCGTTGTCGGGCACTGTCTGCGTAGATGGCAGAGATGTCAGGGAATACTCCCTCAAGCACTTGAGGGATGGAGTTTCCATGGTGTTGCAGAACGGTTCCCTGTTTTCCGGCACCATTGAGTCTAACCTGAGATGGGGCAACGACCATGCTTCCCGCGAGCAGATAGAGCAGGCAGCCCAGGCGGCCCAGGCCCACGATTTCATTACATCATTCCCGGATGGATACAACACGGAACTGGGGCAGTCAGGTGTAAACCTGTCCGGAGGGCAGAAACAGCGCCTCTGTATAGCCAGGGCATTGATAAAGGAACCCAAGATCCTTATCCTGGACGATTCCACCAGTGCGGTAGATACGGCAACAGATAGAAAAATTCGCGGGGCCATGCGCAGCGCGCTGCCCAACACAACCAAAATTATAATTGCCCAGCGCATTGCCTCCGTTATCCATGCGGACAAAATCGTGGTGATGGACAAGGGTCACATCAGCGACGTAGGAACCCACCAGGAGCTGATGCAGAGGAGTGAAATTTATCGGGATGTATACGAGGCCCAGATAAACGGTCAGGACTCTCAGCAGGGAGGTGAAACCGATGCCTAGGAATATGGACAAGCTTAGCGGGTACAGTAAGCCCAAGAATCCCCTGAGAACCCTGTGGAGGCTGCTCAGTTACTTCAAGAATTGCAGGAGCACAATTGTGTTGGCGCTGATAGCCATCGTGGTCTACTCGGCAGCAACCATTGGCGCATCCTATTGCATGAAGCCCTTGGTTACCTTTATGGAGGTCAACGGAATTACCCCCAACGAGGCATATGCCAAGTGCGTTGCCCTGCTAATTGGCATGGCATTTATTTACGTCACTGCAGTGATTACAAACTATCTGCTTAACTTGCTGATGTTGAAGTGCTCAACCCAGATACAGCAGGATTTGCGCATTGAGATGTTCAGCCACATGCAGGATATGCCTATACGCTTTTTTGATGCCAGAACCCACGGAGAGTTGATGAGCTACTATACTAACGATATTGACGCAGTCAGCGATCTGTTGAGGAATAGTATTACTCAGATGTTGATTTCCAGTACATCTCTGGTTGGAACAATTGCCCTGATGCTGGTTCTGTCCCCGGGGCTGTTCCTGATTATGGTTGTATTGGCCATAGTGGACATATTCCTGGTCAGAAAAATTGGCTCTGCCAGCAGCAAAAACTACAAGGCCCAGCAGCAGGCTGTATCTAAAGTAAACGGATACATCGAGGAAATGGTTTCAGGCCAACGAGAGGTCAAGGTATTTACTCGTGAGGAACAGGTCATGGACAACTTTGACCCCATGAACCGGGAGCTCCGCAGCAGAGCCAAGAATGCAGTTACATTTGCGTCTATTATGGGACCTATTATGAACAACCTGTCCCATATCTTCTACGCAATTACCACCGCTGTAGGCGTTCTGCTGCTTACAGGGGAAAGTGCAGCCGGCATTTTGATCGCCTTCCTGCAGTATATCCGCAACTTTGCAGACCGGGTTTCCCAGATATCCGAGCAATTCAATGCTATCGTATTGGCATTGGCAGGTGCTGAGAGAGTTTTTGGAATTATAGACACTCCTACCGAGGAGGACCAGGGTAATGTCACATTGGTAAACGTCCAACCCTATCAAGAGGGAGAGACTCAGCTGGTGGAAACCAAGGATCATACCGATAGATGGGCCTGGAAGGTGCCTGATCCGGAGAATACAGGAGCATTTAGCCTGGTAGAGCTCAAGGGAGATGTCCGATTCTACGATGTAACCTTTAGCTACGACGGCAAAAAAATTGTCCTCAAAAACGTTTCGCTTTACGCTAAACCGGGACAGAAGATTGCATTTGTAGGATCCACAGGAGCGGGCAAGACCACTATTACTAACCTGATCAACAGGTTTTACGATATCGAACAGGGTACAATCACCTACGATGGCATTGATATCAAGGATATTCGCAAGGCAGACTTGAGGCGATCTCTGGGAATGGTATTGCAGGATACCCACTTGTTTACAGGAACAGTTATGGAGAACATTCGCTACGGCAGAATAGACGCCACCGATGAGGAATGTGTAGAGGCAGCCAAGATTGCCAATGCCCACTACTTTATCACCCGATTGCCCCAGGGCTATGACACCATGATTCACTCCGATGGAGCGAATCTGTCCCAGGGCCAGAGGCAGCTGTTGGCAATTGCCAGAGCGGCCGTATCCAATCCCCCTGTACTTATATTGGACGAGGCTACAAGTTCTGTTGATACCAGAACAGAGAAGCTTATCGAACGGGGCATGGACGATTTAATGGCAGGCAGGACAGTGTTTGTTATTGCCCACAGACTGTCTACAGTCAGAAATGCCAATGCGATTATGGTGCTGGAAAATGGCAATATTATTGAGAGGGGAGACCATCCGGACCTGCTGGAGGCCAAGGGAAGATACTACCAGCTGTACACCGGAATGTTCGAACTTAGCTAGGGGAGTTGTGGACCGCCTTAGATAAACTTTTGGTCAGGACTTTACGCATAACTGTTTAGCATTTATACTAAATATATTATTTTGGATTGGAGAGGCTATATGAGGCTTACCAATAGGGGCAAGATATTCTTTACTGCTCTTGCAATTATCATTTTATCGATCATTATCATTATTGTGGCCTTTTCTGGCAACGGCAGTGGCAGGTCCATGCAGGTTTACGCCTGTGACAATGCCGAGGCATATGTCTACAGAGGCAACAAGACATATGTAGCCAGCCAGGGTATGACTCTTGAGTCCGGCGACCGCATATCTGTTAAGGATGGCAATATTGTCCTGGTAATAGACAACGGCATATATACCACCGTATATGAGAATACAGATATTGTTCTGGAAGCCAAGGGCGATTCTGCTGATGGAACCATCACGGCTGATATCTCCAAGGGCGAGATATTTGTCAACGTGAATGAGGATATAGGAGAGGGCACATACGTCTGCACTACGGATAGTGCAACTATCACCGGTCAGAGCTATTCTTCCTTTGTGGTAACAGTTGATGCCATGACGGACATGGAGGCCACCCATCTCCATGTATTGAATAACACGGTTATGCTTAAGTTGACTGCCACCAAACTTAACGCCGAGGTGACACAGTCTGTTCCCTCTGGATACACCATGGAAACAGGATACGTAAATACCACTGGTAAGTGTGAAATACAGGAAAATGTCCTTGGCGACGTATCTATGCTGTCATTGCAGGCTGCACAGTCTATCTATGACGCACAGGGTCAGGGACAGCTTAATTCCGTATACTCCCAATCTGCCCTTGCTGATAGGATTGCCCAGGGAGGAAATCAGGGAACTGAGGACATCACCACAGATGATATACCGACGCCCCCGCCATCTTCACCCACACCTACTACACCTCCAGCAGAGGAGACCACAGATGATATCGTGATCAACACAGGCGATGAAAACTGTGAGCACGACTACGTGGTTGACAACAGACAGTCCAAGGACGCTACATGTATTGCAAATGGATACAAGTATTATGCTTGTTCCAAGTGTGGCAGCGCCTATCTTGAGACTGTACCCATGTCCCAGGGAGAGCACAGCTACAATAGCGGCGTGCACACCGATGGAGATTGCACTACAGTGGGTTATACCACATATATATGTACTCTCTGCGGCGGCACAAATGTGGTTAACGATACTACTCCTGCAGCTCACACTTACGACAGCGGAGTACACACCGATGGCGATTGCACCAAGTTTGGCTATACCACATACAAATGTACAAAATGCGGAGAAACCAAGGTGGTTAACGATACTACAAAGGGTAGCCATAAGCATGTGGAGACCGTAATGAGTGCAGCCAACTGTATGGAGGTCTCATACACAATCATTACCTGTGAGAATTGCGACTACAGAGAGGTTGTTTACGGATCTGTTGGACCGCATATTTATGGCGATGACCATATTTGTGATTGCGGTGAAGTAGAGCCCGGATATGAGCCTTCTGACGAACCCACAGCCGAGCCCACCGGAGATCCCGTTGGAGAGCAACCACCCGTAGAATAATGGAGTGAGGACGGAACTATCCATGATATATGTTTTGTACAACCCTTATAGCAATTCGGGAGATAATGACAAGCAGATTAATGATGTTATGGAGAGGTTCTCATCCGTTTCCGTGCAGCTCATGTCAGTCGCAGAAGTAGATGACCCGGTTGAGTTTTTTAAGGGACAGCACCCTGGGGATGAGACCATATTGCTGGGAGGAGACGGTACTCTCAATCGCATGATTAATGCTTTAGATGGTTACGTCCCTGAAAATAAACTTTGGCTGTACAAGGCCGGCACCGGCAACGACTTTATAAATGATGTCTACGGCGGCAACGCTCCCGACGGCACACTCCTTCAGATCAATGACTATATCAGAGACTTGCCCGAGGTGATGATAAGGGGCAAGAAGTACAGATTCATTAACAACTGTGCGTTCGGTATTGATGGCAAGGTGTGTCGTGTTGGCGATGAGCTTAAGGCCAAGTTTAAGCGCAGGATTAACTACACCCTGCTGGCAGCCAGAGTATTGCTGACCTACAAGCGGTCCAATGCTAAGATTACGGTAGATGGTGTTACATATGAGTTCAAGGATGTATGGCTTGCTCCAACCATGAACGGCAGATATTTCGGAGGGGGCATGAAGGTGGCTCCTATGCAGGATAGAAACAGCGATAATCTGACATTGGTGGTGTTCCATTCGGCCAGCTTGCTCAGAACGTTTACCATATTTCCCAGGATATTTGGCGGTTCGCACGTTAAGTTTAAGCAGTACTTTTCCTCATTCCAGGGCAAGGAGATTTCAGTAGAATACGACTTACCCCAGGACGTTCAGATTGATGGAGAGGTAATACCGGATGTGTTGTCCTATTCGGTAGTCAAACAGCCTGTACTGGTCAACAGCTAATACATAGAAGAATAGTAAAAAACAGCGGCATCTTCTTTTTGAAAGGTGCCGCTGATATATGTTGCGAAACTGGTGCTATTTCTTTGCCTTGGAGAACAGGTTTTCTTTGATTTCCTTCACGGTGGATTCAATCATGCTGGCAATGGTCTGCTTCCCCTCTCGAAATAGGGCGGCCAACTTGTCATTTACAAACTTGCGTTTGGAGGAATCCACATTGGCCAGAGCCCGCAGGAATTTGCGTTTGTCTCGGTTAATCTCATCTAAAGTGGTGGCGTCAGAGGAGAAGAGAATGTCAAAAAAGGCATCAGTGAACTGACGCTTTTGATCGTCATCCATAGAGGCAAGCCAGGCGTTTACAGTGCGGTTAATCAGGATGCTCTCCTCGGAAAGCCCCTGGGAGCGGACGAACTGAGATCCAATAACCTGCCATGTATAGCCATCATGTTGCAATAACCCTCTGCTGGAACTGGCCACAATAATGTGATCCTCCAAATGCTCCAACAGCATGCCGACAATAGAGTCCTGGGGAACGATACTGACCACACGATCCTGAATGGTCCTGTAGTCAGTTGTAGACAGGAACCCCTTGGTGAACCCCGGCCCGTCGTAACTGTATGCATTGATAAGGCGCTTGCGGGTGCGAGCGGAACATTTAGCAGCAGCATATACTGCCAGATTGCCACCCTTGGAATGGCCACCGAGTATCAGCTTGTTGCGCGTATGTCGAGCCACCCGGTTTACATAGTCCACGGCAGTGTACTGAGCTGGAATTTCAGGAGACAGAGCCATGTTAAAATCCTCTTTCCATCCGATAAGGGTGTCATCTGTGCCTCGATATGATACAAAGGTTGTCTTGCGGTCAATATCTATGCATACGGCGGAAAATTGAATTTCGGTAGACATATCGATGTCGTTGACGTATCCCCACATGGGCAAATCCTTGAACCTGGGCGAGTTGGCCATGCGCTTAGCCATGTCGAATATGGCGCTGGGCAGAATCAATCCAAGGGACAGATCCTTGTCTTCACGCTCCTCAAAGTAGCGGGTAACAGCGTTGCAAATTGTAACAGGCTCAGCTTCCATATCTGAGGAGATTATGTTGGAAAAGTCCAGATAGGCAAGCTCCGACAGTATTAAAACGTCTACCTCGTTAACAGGAGACACCTCCATGGGGAGATCGCCTCTCCAATCAATGTAGTCCAATATGTTAGCCATGGCAGAACCTCCTTGTCTCTGAAATAAAAACCGACCCACCTGTAGATGGCGGGTCGGACAATAAACGGATATAAATTAGTAATTTGTTGCTCTGAGCTCAAAGTATGCCTGGGGATGTGCGCAAACAGGACATACCTTGGGGGCAGTCTGGCCAAAATGAACGTGACCGCAATTTCTGCAGATCCACATCATGTCGCCATCTCTGGAGAATACTAAGCCGCCCTCAATGTTGGCCAGCAGCTTCTTGTAGCGCTCCTCGTGCTCCTTCTCAACAGCAGCTACGCCATCCATCATATCTGCGATCTTGTCAAAACCCTCCTCACGAGCAACCTTGGCAAACTCGGGATACATGGAAGCCCACTCGTCGTGCTCGCCCTCGGCAGCAATCTTGAGGTTATCTGGTGTGGATCCGATACCGGCAACCAGCTTGTACCACAGCTTAGCATGCTCCTTTTCGTTCTCTGCTGTCTCGGTAAAGAGAGCTGCAATCTGCTCGTAGCCGTCCTTCTTGGCCTTAGATGCAAAATAAGTATATTTGTTACGTGCCTGTGATTCGCCAGCGAAAGCAGCCCACAGGTTGGCTTCGGTCCTTGAACCCTTTAACTCCATGTCG
>JAFVXO010000050.1 GCA_017501105.1 Clostridia bacterium
AAGAAAGGACTTACCTATGGCATCTGTTTCGGAAACAAACATCCTCAAGGCGCTTGACTTCCTCAAGGACACCTTGGCTGGAGGCAAGTACATGCAGGACAACCCCTACGAGCACAGCTATAGGTATGAGCATACCACCAGAGTTGCATCCTATGGCAGAGAAATTGCCAGGGCAGAGGGACTGGATGAGGAGGCCCTTGTCATTGGTTGTATTCTCCACGATGTCAGCTATTGCAATACCTTCGGCTACGAGGTTCCCTGGAGTCAGCATGGTCGAGACGCGGCGCGCATCGCCAGGCCCTTTTTGTCCCAACTTGAGGGATGGGACGCGGCCAGAGTTGAGGAAGTTTGCTACGGCATAGCCATTCATGCAGATGGCAAGTCGGATTTTGATGGGCCTGACACTGTTTTGGCCAGGAGCATTGCGGACTGCGATGAACTGGACGGGTACGACATTTTCAGAGTGTCCGAGAACATTCGCTTCTGGGGATTTTGTGAAATGGACATTCCTCACAAGCTGGAATTTCTCAACAAGCGCCTGGCAGAATGCAAAGGCTGGCAGACATTGGAGCGGGCAACTCCCACTGCAACAAGGATGATGCGACAGCGAATGGCCTTGAGGGAACAGGTTTATACTGGTATGATAGAACAGTTCACCAGAGGTCAGGAGTTTGATCTGCAGTACTACGATCGACTCTTTAATATCTGAAACTAGGAGTACACATGACAGAACAAATAGTAACTTGGCTGGCAGAGCATCTGGGCGGATCTGCACCGGAGCTGATTATAGTGGCATTCATCAGCATGCTGCCCATTTTGGAACTGCGAGGAGGATTTATTGCAGCAGCACTTCTGGGGGTTGACCTGTGGATTGCCATACCGGTTTGCATTTTGGCAAATCTACTGCCTATACCCTTTATTCTGTGGCTCCTGACACCTATATTCAACTGGTTCAAGGCCCACTCCAAGGTCTTGGGAAATATGGCCCGCAAGCTAGAGGAGAAGGCCTACGAGAATGCAGATCGGGTACAGAAGTTTGAGTTCTGGGGACTTGTTCTGTTTGTAGGCATCCCCCTGCCCGGAACAGGAGCATGGACGGGATCTTTGATTGCCAGTGTGCTGGACATGCCTAAGCGCAAGGCCCTGCCGGCGATTCTTATAGGACTGCTCTTGGCAACGGTCATAATGTGTACCGTTACTTACGGAATTCCCGCGCTGGTATCGCTTATTGGCGCATAATTAAATAAAATTCGTTTGCGGAGGATATTATGATTGCAATTGGAAATGATCACGCAGCAGTAGAACTCAAGGAATTTGTTGTCGCCCTGCTCCAGGATATGGGCTATGAGGTTAAGGATTTTGGCTGCGGAGCCGGAGAAAAGTGTGACTACCCCGACAAGGCCAAGGAGGTTGCCGAGGCAATTGTCGGTGGAGAGTGCGAAAAGGGCATCTTGATTTGCGGAACAGGCGTTGGCATGTCCATTGCTGCCAACAAGGTCAAGGGTATCAGGGCGGCCGTTTGCTCAGACGAATTCAGCGCCAGAATGTGCGCAGCCCATAACAATGCAAATATCCTTTGCTTCGGCCAGAGGGTTGTAGGCATGGGTACTGCAGAGAATTTGGTGAGAGCATGGCTGGGCACCGAATTTGAGGGTGGCAGACACCAGGGTAGAGTGGACAAGATAATGGCCATAGAAGAGTAATGTTCCTGGCACGGTAAATAGGGAATGTGGAGTCTCCGAATTATCGGGGACTCTTTTTTGCACCCTCGCTTCTTTTTCTGATATAATATACAAGGGCGAGGTATAAAATGATAGTTCAAAAGCAAGGTATTTAATTGAACCAATAAGCGCCCATTTAAAATACATATATAAGGAGGAGTCAAATGAAAAAAATAATATCTGTATTTCTCACGATTGCTATAGTATTTTTACTAGTCGGTTGTATGCCTAATCCATCAGACACAACTACAAATTCCGACAAGACCCAAAAAGCAGAGCTTTCTCGAGGAAAAATCGAGGGTGACGTTTACAAAAATGAGTATCTGGGATTTGAGTTCACAAAGCCCGCCTCCTGGGTATACTCTACCGACGAAGAGATGGCTGCCCTTTTAAATATGGCTGCGGAGACCCTCATAAGTGATAATAACTTCAAGGAAGCACTTGAGAACAATACTGCCATATACGATATGATGGTAGTAGACTCAATCAGCAGAAGCAACATAAACGTGGGATACGAAAATCTTTCCAAATCATTCTCTACAAACATTACTGAAAAACAGTATGCAGAGGTACTAAGAAATCAGCTGACATCAGTAACAACTATTGACTATACTTTCTCCGACACCTATGATACGGTAAAGTTAGGAGAGACGGAGTTCACTAGATGGACCTGTTCTGCTACTGCTAATGGTATTACTATGACTCAGGTTTATTATCTGCATAAAATAGACGGATACATGGGTTTTGTAATCGTTACTATTATGGATAGTCATTCAATATCCGACATCGAGGCTATGTTCCATTAACAAGTCACAAGAGCATTCCAGTTGGGATGCTCTTTTTTTAGCCTTTGTGTTACATTCTTTGAGCAAAACAAAAGGCTCCGTTCCTAAGAACGAAGCCTTGGCGCGCCCAGCAGAGATCGAATCCACAACCTTTTGGTCCGTAGCCAAACGCTCTATCCAGTTGAGCTATGGGCGCATATACAGTCCAATCGCAATTGAACGGACACCATTATACAGCAGCCTATTTCTTAATGCAAGAGGGAACATTTTTGCGTTTCACTAACAAAGGAGCCTTGGAAGACCTCTCCAAAGCTCCTTTATTGTTGTTTGTTGTCGGTTAAGGTCAGATGTTAATCTGCCCCTCAAATGATGTTACCGCAGGGCCCGTCATGGTGACGTTCCACTGCTCGTCTACCTTGATCTGCAGCTCGCCGTACTTCATTCGTATGTGGCAAGTCTGGTTGGGAGAAATCATTCCTCTGACTCTGGCTGCCACTGCTACTGCACAGGCTCCTGTGCCGCAGGCCATGGTTTCGCCGCTGCCTCGCTCCCATACCCGCATATCGAACACGCCGGGGGAAACGCAGTTGACAAACTCTGCATTGACGCCGTCGGGCCATGTGCTATGGCGCTCAAAGGCAGGGCCTACAATTTCCAGAGGGAACTCAGCCACGGGTTCCTGGATGAAGTTGACGCAATGGGGGTTGCCCATATTAACAGAAACGCCGCAATAGTCTCGGTCACAGATGTTGAGGCACAGTTCTGTGGCTTGAGCTCTGCCCATGTCCACCGTAACCATATCCACCAGGCCGTCCTCTCCCTCGTGGAGAACCAGGCGCTTGATGCCAGACAGGGTTTCAATACTGAGATTTAACTTGGGACTCAGGCCCTTGTCGTGTATGAACTTGCCCACACACCTGATACCGTTGCCGCACATTGCGCCCTCACTGCCGTCTGCATTGAACATGCGCATGGAAAAGTCCGCGCAGTCGGAGGGACAAATGAGAATCAATCCATCCGAGCCTACAGCGGTATACCGGGGACTAACCCGTTTGGCCACCTCCACCGGGTCGAAGGGCAACTCGCCGTTGATGTGCCGGGAACAATCCACGTAGAGATAGTCATTTCCCAGACCGTGCATTTTGGTGAACTGGAGAGTCATTAAACTAACCCCCTAACCTTCATATGATGGACGATCATATCAGCAGCCTCCTCGTAGGAAACGCGGCCGGTATTGATGACCAGGTCGTAGTTGCGAGGGTCTGTCCACTCACAACCTGTGTAGTATCTGTGATATTCGGATCTGTATTTGTTCAATTTGTTGCAGCGCTCCTCAGCTTCTCTGAAGCTGACAGAGGTGCGGTCTGCCTCGTGCTTAATGCAGGATTCGTTGTCGGAGCAGATGAAGACTCTCTCTACGCCGGGCAAATCCTTGAGGATAAAGTCAGAGCATCTGCCAATGACCACGTAGGATTCCTGCTGGGCCAGCTCCCTCAGAACCTTGGCCTGATAGTTGAACAGGTTGCGGTTAGATGTGAAATCGTCGCTCTCCGGAGGGATGAGTTCGCCCTTGTAGATCTGTCTGGAAACCTTGTATATCAGGCTGTTCTTGAGCCTCTCATCAGCCTGTGCAAATAATTCCTCACTAATGCCACTTTCGTCTGATGCCAGACGCAACAACTTCTTGTCATAGAAGTTGACACCAAGTTTTTCTGCAACCAGCTTGCCCACAGAGGAGCCGCCGCTGCCGCAGTATCTACCTATAGTTACCACGAAATTGCTCATAGAAAACCTCCAATTCCAACGGGTAATATTGTGTTTACAAAGGGATTTTACAATAACAACAAGTCTAATTCAAATCACTTGCACAACATCCGTGTTTTGCTGATAATGAAAATATAGCAGTTTCAAGGGGGACAACACTATTATGTTTAAGATTATGGTCGTTGAGGACGATAAAAATGCAGGCAGACTGATGAAAACTGTCTTGGAGCAGAACGGCTATAGCGTTGTGTTGGCATCCGATGGACAAGACGCGCTGGATGTAATGGATCGGGTCAAGATCGACTTGATTATTCTGGACTTGATGCTGCCTGTAATGGGCGGATACGAATTTCTGGACATGATTCGCAGTCAGGGATGCGACGTACCTGTTATGATTGTTACAGCCAAGCAGCTTCCCGTGGAGAGGAAAATTGGCTTTCGCCTGGGTACCGACGACTTTATGGTCAAGCCGGTAGACGAGGAGGAACTAGTGCTCCGGATCAAGGCGTTGCTCCGCCGTGCCCGTATCTCTAACGAACACAAGCTGGTGCTGGGAGGCACTGTGTTGGACTACGACTCGTATACCGTAGACAGCAATGGCGTCAAATATGACCTGCCCGGCAAGGAGTTTCTCCTGATATTCAAGCTGTTATCCTATCCCAACAAGATTTTTACACGTCGACAACTGTTGGACGAGCTGTGGGATATGGAGACCGATACCGTAGAACGCACAGTGGACGTCCACGTAAATCGATTGAGAGAAAAGTTTAAGGACAATCCGGATTTTGAGATTGTCACAGTCCGTGGTCTGGGATACAAGGCCATCACCAAGCATCATGAATAGCAAAAGAACCATCAGACTCAGAGTAATTATTTATCTGGCGTTTACCATAACTGCGGCAGGAGTTCTTACCGCCTTGGCCACCATCAGCTTGTATCGGATTGGCTTAATCAGTCCGGAGTTCCGCAGTCCCGGAGGCAGTATATGGATATTGCTCACAGTCAACACCCTTGTGGCTGTTATTGCGTCATCTGTAGTTATCCGGTGGGTTCTGGAGCCAATCAAGGACCTGTCCCAGGCTATGGACAAGGTCAAGGAGGGAGACTTTACCGTTCGCATTGAGCAGGACCCCGACGAGGAAGGCGAACTGGCAGAGCTCATCAACAACTTTAACAACATGGCAGAGGAACTGGGTGGAACAGAGCTGCTGCGCAGTGACTTTATCAACGACTTTTCCCACGAATTCAAGACACCCATCGTCTCTATTCGCGGCTATGCCAGACAATTGCAGAGGCCGGATATTTCGGTGGATGAACGTATAGAATATGCCCGCATTATTGCAGAGGAGTCGGACAGACTATCTAACTTGTCCTCCAACATACTGATGCTCAACAAGGTGGACAACCAGCGCATTGTCACAAACAAGACCACATTTTCTCTATCAGAGCAGCTGCGCAATTCCCTGCTGTTGTTTGAAAAGCAGTGGACTGACAAGAATCTGGAACTGATTGTGGAAATCGAGGAGGTCACATACACCAGCGAGGAGGGGTTGCTGTCCAACGTGTGGAACAATCTGATCTCCAACGCAATTAAGTTCTCTAATCCTGGAGGTCAGCTGACAGTTACCTGTGGCATTTGTGATTCCAATGTGGTGGTTTCTGTTTCCGATACTGGTCAGGGGATGGATGAGGCCACAGCAGAGCATATATTCGAAAAATTTTACCAGGGCGACTCCTCTCACAGCAGAGAGGGCAACGGCCTGGGACTCCCACTGGCAAAGCGCATAGTAACTCTATGTGGAGGTACCATTTCCGTGAAGACGGCACCGGACCAAGGCAGCACCTTTACAGTCCATCTCCCCATTACGGACATAACCGTTTAATAATGCTTTAGCTTTTTTGTGGTATATACAACATCGGCAAATATGAGATATAATTATCTGCAATGCATATATACTGGAGGAACTATGAAACGTATTATCGCCCTTGCACTGGCATTTGTTATGCTTGTGGCCTGCAGCGGCTGCGCAGGAGACCCCGTAGACAATACTAAGCAGGTGGACATTCACCAACTGCTCAACGACATTGCCGATGCCTACACCGACATGGAGTGGGACACATTCAGCTTCTATTACAGCGACGAGACCGAGGAGGAGTACGCCCTGGAGGGTTGGTATGCCTCTTATTTGTTTACAGACGGAATGGAGCAGGAGGATGTGCTTGACGGATACGAGTATTCATTTGTGGTTTCCGGAGGTAAGCAGGTCTTTGAGATTATGATTCTCAAGGGAACTGACAAGGCTGCCACAAAGGACCTGTTGGAGCAGCGTCTGGAGATGAAGCAGGATCCGACTTTGGAAGTATATATGCCTGAGGAAGCGCAGTATCTCAAGGATTCCGAGATTGTATTCTACGGCAATTATGGCATCCTGATTACATCCTATGACAACACCATAGCCAAGGGCGTCATCGATGCAGCCTTTGCAGAATAGGAGGAGACATGAGGACTAAGATTATCTGTCTGCTGGCAGTGCTGGCGTTGGCTCTGTGCTTTACAGCCTGCGGAGGAGATGTGACCGACACAACTGCCGGAGCTCCCACTACCGACATAACAGGTGATGCAACCACAGACGTTACAGAGGGAGGCCCTACAGCCACTCCCGGCCCCACAGAGCCCCCATACGTTGGAGGCGCATCGGTTGTTCCAACTGTTATGGTGAACAAACTGATTGCCTATGACCAATATCTCATTAGCGGATACTGCGGACAGGGGGCCAAAGTTACAGCGACAGGCGGTGAGGAGTCCGTTACAGTCAGCTCTGATAACGGTTGCTTTGCACTGGTAGTACCTGTAAAGTCTGGCGAAAAGTACGAGTTGTCAATAACGGCCACAGATCCAGGCAAGGATGTCTCCGAGGCAGTTGCACTGCAGGCAACCGGCGGTGTCAAGGGTCTGGAGTACGTTCCGGACTATGGAGAGACTGCAGTTGTTTTAGGCAATGGATATCAGTGCTACTTCCAGGCATGCATTGATGATTTTATGGGCAAGAACAAAATCAGCGAGTCCGCAGCCACCAAGTTGACTAATGCGGTTGCTAATAAATTATCCAAGATTTCAGCAAAGGTTATCATGGTTGTAGTTCCCGACCCTTCCACTGTGTATAGCGAGAACGTTCCCTCTGAGTATACACCTGCCACTGAGACCTACAGAGAGCAGTTTGACGCGGCGGTTGCAGCGGCCGGCATGACGGTACTGGATCTGACAGACGTTCTCACAGCACACAAGTACGATGACCTCAAAATCTACCAGAAGACCGACTCCCACTGGACACAGTACGGTGCATATCTGGGATACTGCGAGATTATGAATCTCATCGCCCAGGACTTCCCGGATGCAGCACCTCGCACCAATGGGGAGATTACATTTGAGAACAGATGGGTGCTGGGTGGCGACATGGCCTACTATCTGGATATTATGGCAAACGACTTTGAGCACTGGAGCGTAGGATCCAACACCTCCTATGACAGCATTTCCAAGTACAACTTGCTGCCCGAGTTCACCAACTTTGCCAAGTACAACATGGAGATGCCCACCACATCCACACTGTACTGGGACAACTCCTGCAGGAGCTACTTTGATGAGGTAGAGGATAGGCACACAGTCACCAACAGCAAGGCTCAGGGCAATCTGCCCACGGCATATATTCTGAGAGACTCATTCTCCAACCAGATGTACGACATGCTCAACGAGAGATTCTCCAAGGTAACATGGGCAAAACTCTGGTCCTATGGCATTGATACCAATACCATCAACAAGGCAAACCCGGACTATGTAATCATCATCTGCAACGAGAGAGTTCTCAGCGATGTTGTTTCCCAGTTCAGTTCCAACAACAGGAGATAGGGATAACTCACATAAAACGAAACACGGCCACCTTCCTGTTCGGAGGTGGCTTTTTGTAAATGAGATGCCACAAAATTATTTGACAATAGATACCGTAAGGAGGAAATAGATGAAGTTTATTGATAAACTGGAAAAAATAATTGAACAATATAAGGATGATACCGTAGAAAGAACCAATGGAACACGCTTGTTGGGACCAGGGGAAATTCCCAAAAGTCGACATATGCTATTTAAACCATTAACAAAAGAAGCTATTAATGACGAATTAATTACACAGTACAAAAACAAATTTCCTGAAGAATATATAAAGATTCTTATGTATACAAATGGAGCGAGTTTATATACGGTAAGATTAAATACGGAAAAATTCTGTATTGCTCATAATATGTTGACTATCTTTGGTCTTCCCAGAAATCCTCCGTACAGCAGACCAGATGGAGAAGAACCGTATTCTCTAAAAATTGAAGATCTGGGACGGCACCCTGAAATTTCTAAAAAGTGGCTAAAATGTGCACGTTGTACCAGAAATTATGTCTTTGGTAGAACATTAGAAGTGTTCATTGATACAGAATCCCAGAAAACATTTTTGGTAGAACGCAATACGAATAACATTTTAGGGGCATGGAACAATTTAGATGAATGCCTCTGCAGTATTTTAGATGAACTTATTAATTGCGAAGAAGAATATGCCTATAAAAAATAGTAAAAATTTTCGGTAAATATGTAACCGAGCTTTTTCTTTCCTAAACGACAACATACGCAGAAAACGCACATAAAGAGAATGTAAAAAGCCCTTGAACACCTTGACCTGCAAGGCAAAATGGAATAGAATTTGCCCTAATTGGATTTGTTTTACCGACAGGAGGATTAACCATGATTATTGCAGCAGTAGGCAAGAACGCCACCGGCAAAGACTATTTTTTGGAGTACATAGCTAAGC
>JAFVXO010000051.1 GCA_017501105.1 Clostridia bacterium
ACTGTCGTTGGAATACAGGGTCACATACGCAGCTCTGACGCCGGTGTCGGTGTACAGCCCATACACTATAAACCTGTCGTCCAGGCCGAAGTCGTCGCTAATGTCCCTTACCTCACAATCTGTGGGAACAGGGCAGGCCAAAATCAAATCCGCAGCCTGTTTTGCGGTGTGCATGGGAATATTAACCTCTCCGGAACACCCAGAGAGAAGACATAAGCACATCAGGGAAATTGTCATCAGCAGAATTAACTTTCTCATGGCCTCAGTATACCAAAGGGATGGGGCAAAGTGAACTGAATAAACCGTTTCCCGTCTAATCGATATGTGTTATATTTATTCTATATAGCGTTGTGGAGAAGGATATGAACAAAGTCACACTGACACGACTGATTTACATATTGACAATTGTTGTTTGCATCGGCGTCACTGTCGGGATAGTATCCTGTAGCAACAATCCTGAACCTACCCCTACGGCCACAAGCACGCCCACCTACACTCCGGGGGGTACAGCTATAGCCACTCCTACTACATCGCCTACGGCATCAGCTACGCCTACTACATCTTCAGCCCCCACTGCAACTCCTACGCCAACCCCAACCCCTGCTCCGTCAGTGTGCCAGGAGTCTATCAGGAGATTTACTCTGCCTGCCAGCACAAACGGCATAGATAAGGATCTGGTGTTTGCTGTTGAGGAGCAGCAGGTCACACTGACGGTTTCCTATTTGACCAGCCGGAACCTGCTGGCCGCAGCCAGGCCTTCTGTGGACGCAGGCAATGGCACAGTTTCCTTTAGCAGCAGCTCTGTCAATGCAGACGGCACCGTAAACCTAACCCAGGATTGTGTCTGCACTGTTACAGACAAACAGGGCTTTTCCAGGGAATACAAGGTAAATATCGTATACATCAAACTGGACCTGCCCATAGTGTATCTGACTACGGACTCCGGCCTGCCAATTACGTCCAAGACCCAGTACGTCAATGGAACGTTCGCGCTGGACTGCGCCGATTCGTACATGAGTCAGTTCCAGGGCTTTAACCCCAAGGCCATACAGATCCGAGGACGTGGACAGTCCTCCTGGGAACAGTACGACAAGAAGTCATACAAGATCAAATTTGTGTCCAAGACAGAGATTTTGGGCATGGCACCCAACAAGAAGTGGGTCATGATTGCCAACCATTCCGACAAGACCCTGATGCAGAACTACCTGGCCATGGATATGGCTACCGTTCTGGACAATCTGGCCTTTACTACACACCAGTACCCTGTAGATGTGTTCTTTAACGGAGAATACGCCGGCGTATATACCATTGGAGAACAAATAGAGGTCAAGAAGGGGCGCGTGGATATCGAACCAGAGGAGGGAGACGATTCACTGGCATTCCTCATCGAATTGGGAGGTCGAGACGATGATGCGGAAGATCCACCCAAGTACTACACCGTGGGTTACCTGCGCAACTTCGTTATCCACTATCCCGAGGAGGAGGTCATCACCACGGAGCAGGTAAATGCCATCAAGGCATACCTTCGTCAGTGTGACAACGCAGTTAAATTTCTACAGGACTACGAGGAGTTTATCGATGTGGACTCCCTGGTGGACTGGGTAATTACATACGAAATGACGTACAATCTGGACGGCTGCATGAGACGTAGCTGTTATATGACACTGAGCCCTGAGGGCAAGCTGCAAATGGGCCCCATTTGGGATTTCGACCTGGCCTTTGGCAACTTCCATCGGTACGCCTACGGAACCTGGGCAACTATTGGCTCTGCAGATGAGGATACATACGTTAAGCTCAACTGGATTAACTGCCTGGCTGCAGATGAGGAGTTTATAAACAAATTAAGATCAAGGTGGGCTGAGATCAAATACGACCTGTTGGATCGGATGATTTCCGAGGTGGACGCCATGGAGATACGGATGACTCCATCTGCACTGCATAACTTTGAGGTATGGGACGTTATCGACACCAGGTTGTTTGGACAGCCCTATAGCACTGTCAACTACAAGACCTACGATGCCCATGTGGGGCGTTTGAGAGATTACATCAACAGCCGTTGGCAGTGGCTGGACAGCCAGGACTGGAATCTCCCCCTGACAGATTTTTAAGCCAATCACAAATAGCGTTCACTAAACATTCCGTTATTTTGTCCAGTTGAAACTTTATCAGGCTAAATTGTTGCGTTCTCTTAATAAAAAATATATATTTTCCAAATATTGACGTTTTGGCAGAGGTATACCCATGAAGCTGGTTATAAAAATTGGCAGTTCCACGCTGACCCATGAGGGAGGCGGCATTAACATACGCAGATTTCACAAGTTGTGTCAGGTTGTTGCAGACTTGATGAACGCAGGAAACAAGGTTGTGTTGGTTTCCTCCGGAGCCATTGCCATGGGCGTGTCCAAACTGGGACTGTCCAGACATCCCGAGGATATGCCCACCAAGCAGGCAGTGTCTGCAGTGGGACAGTGCGAGCTCATGGACTCCTACGACAGGACATTTGGGGAGTTTGGCCACACTGTCGGTCAGATTTTGCTTACCGGAGCTGATATCGAGGACCCCGCCAGACTTGGCAACTTTATCAATACCGTAGAGCGCCTGTTGGAAATGGGTGTGTTGCCTATCATCAACGAAAATGACACCGTGGAGACCGAGGAGATTGCAGTAGGCGACAACGACACCCTTTCAGCCATCGTAGCCTCCGCAATTAGCGCAGACTTGCTGGTTATCTTGTCGGATATTGACGGCCTCTATTCCGGAGATCCCCGCAAGGACCCGGACGCCAAGCTTATCCCCGTGGTATACGAGCTGACTCCCGACATAATGAACGGAGCGGGAGGGGCTGGCACCCGCCGCGGCACAGGAGGCATGCAGACCAAGTTGACTGCAGCAGGAATTGTTACAGCAACCGGCTGCGATATGATAATTGCCCAGGGATCCAACCCGGAGATTCTGTATGACATTGTAGAGGGCAAGCCCGTTGGAACCAGATTCCCCTCTCGAAAGGCAGGAGAGTAATATGACTACTATGGAAGTGCTGCAGAGGACAGCGGCCGTTAAGACAATTGCAGCAATGCAGAGCACAGAGGCAAAGAGCCAGGCCCTGTTGGCCATGGCAGATGCCCTGGTCGCCAACACAGAGTCCATACTTGAGGCAAACGCCGCCGATGTGGAGGCAGCTCGTCAGTACATCGGAGAGGTCATGTTGGACAGATTGTGTCTGTCCGCACAGAGAATCGAGGCCATGGCAGATGGAATACGCCAGGTGGCCCAGTTGCCCGATCCTGTGGGACGCGTAACGGACACCGTAGTCAGACCCAACGGAATTACCATTGAAAAAATGTCAGTACCCTTTGGCGTACTGGCTATTATATACGAGAGTAGACCTAACGTAACCTCTGATGCGGCGGCGCTGGCCATAATGAGCGGAAACTGCTGTGTGCTGAGATGTGGCAAGGAGGCCTGGCAGTCGGCCAAGGCTATTGTGGATGCCCTTAGAGCAGGATTGGCCTCGGTGGGGTTGCCCCAGGACATGATTGGTCTGGTAGAGGATCGGACTCGCCAGGGAGCCAAGGAGCTGATGACGGCTGTAGGGTATGTAGACCTGCTCATTCCCAGAGGCGGCCCGGGCCTGATTTCCGCCTGTGTACAGGAGGCCACAGTGCCCTGTATTCAGACAGGTACAGGTATTTGCCACATCTATGTCCACGGAGAGGCAGATGTGGAAATGGCGGTCAAAATTATCGAGAATGCCAAGACCAGCAGACCCTCTGTATGCAACGCGGCGGAGTGTTGCCTGGTAGACAGGTCCATTGCACCCGCTTTCCTGCCTGCACTCAAGGAGCGCCTGGTGGAGGGACGAATTGCCAAGGGGCTTAAGCCCGTGGAACTCAGAGGAGATGCTGATGTATTGGCAATTATTCCGGCTACAGCATCGGTGGCAGAGGACTACGATACAGAATTTTTGGACTACATTATGGCGGTTAAGGTGGTAGATGGTCCTGCAGAGGCCATACAGCATATCGGACTGCATTCCACCCACCACAGCGACGCCATTATTACAGAGAACATTGGAGTTGCAGAGCAGTTTGTAATGGCTGTGGACAGCGCAGCAGTATATGTGAATGCTTCTACCCGCTTTACAGACGGCGGAGAGTTCGGTCTGGGTTGCGAAATGGGCATTTCCACACAGAAAATGCACGCTCGCGGACCTATGGGCCTGATGGAGCTTACCACATATAAGTATGTGGTTCGAGGGAGAGGACAGGTGAGGTAATGAAGTACGGATTTATCGGTTGCGGAAATATGGGTGGAGCCCTGGCCGAGGCAGTGGCCAAGGTAGTTTCTCCTCAGGAGATAGGATTGTCCGGAGGAAAGACAAACAAGGCCGCCGACACTGCAGCTCGTTTGGGGGCAACTCTCAGCACAAACAGGGAAATCGCCGCCCAGTGCCGATACATCTTCCTGGGAGTTAAGCCCGCCGTGGTTTCTGTGGTTTTAGAGGAGATTGCAGATCTCTTGGCTGAGAGGGCAGGAGAGGTAACTGTAGTTTCCATGGCAGCGGGACTGACTATAGAGGAGCTGTCTCGCCAGACCGCCGGGGCTCCCGTGGTCAGAATAATGCCCAACACCCCGGTTTCAGTAGGAAAGGGTATAATCCTGTACACCGCTTCGGAGAACGTGACAGAGGATAGCCTGGCAGAGCTTAGGCAGGCCTTGTCCGCAGCAGGCAGAGTAGACGAGCTGCCCGAGCACCAGATGAACGCAGGCATGGCCCTGACAGGTTGTGGCCCTGCCTATGTGTATATGTTTATGGAGGCATTGACAGACGGAGCGGTGTCCTGTGGACTGCCCAGAGACAAGGCTATTAAATATGCTGCCGAGACGATCAGGGGCGCAGCGGAGCTGGCGCTGCAGAGCGGACAGCACCCCGGCGAACTCAAGGATGCCGTAACCAGTCCCGGAGGCGCCACCATCAAGGGCGTATACGCTCTGGAAAAGGGCGGCATGCGGGGCGCAGTTATCGAGGCGGTTCAGAAGAGCTGCGGCAAGTAAACAGCGTAACAGATAGAGAAAGGCCATAGCATAAGATCCCTTCCGGGTTTATACTATGGCCTTTTTGTTTGCTGTGTTAGCGTCTGTTGCTCCTTCTGCCAAACAGAGTAAGAACCCTTAGCAGAAAGCGCAGGAAATATACCAGAGTGGTCAGCAGAGACACAAAGTAGGTCATTGCCGCGGCAGATAGAACCTGACTTGCTGCGGGGAGTTCGTCCTGTGTGAGAATGCCCTCTGCCAGGAGCATATCTTTTGCTCGCCTGCTTGCGTTTAGCTCTACAGGCAGGGTAATTAATGCAAATAGTAGCGAACCGCCATACAGAATAACGCCCACCATGGCAACTCTGAACCCTATGTCAGGGGTGGTTGTTGCAGAATACCAATCCAACAAGAGTCCAATCAAAACCAAGGGCATGGAGAGTCTGGAACCAAAATTTACCACCGGAACCAGGGCAGTGCGAAAACGGTAAAAGGTATAGCCGTTTTTGTTCTGCATGACGTGCCCCATTTCGTGAGCCGCAACTGCAACGGCGGCAACCGAATTGCTCCTATATGTGCTCTCTGACAGATTGACAATGCCCTTGCTGGGATTGTAGTGATCGCTTAATGTGCCGCCTACACTCCCAACCGAGATATCGGATATGTTGTTTGCTCGCAACAGGCGAATCGCGGCGTCATAACCCGTCATGCCCGAACGACAGCGGACATTATCGTGTTTGGCATAGGTGGACCGAACCTTTGCGCTTGCAATTGCAGATAGGAGCAAGCATAAGAGAATTGCTCCCATAAACCAAAAATAATCATTCCAATACATTTATGTTTTCTTCTCCAGATACTTTGTATTTATTGTATTTACATGCCCATAACAGAGTCAATGGGCAGTGAAGCAACAATGCCCTGTGCATCGCTGTTTATACCACAGTTTTCGCTGATATTGTGCATAATATTAATTTTGTTCTCACATTTGAGAGAACGAGCACAATTCCGGCCATTGGAAGAACTGCAAAAAGCAGCTCGGTGCGAAACGCCTCAGCAAATATGGCCCTATACCTTCAGCAGGGACCAAAGCACGTAGACCAGAATTGCGGCCACGCCAATACAGGCCATCAGCAGGGCAAAGGAGAAACTGTCCATAATTACCTGGTGTGTCCAGGACAGGTCCTTTTCCATCTCTATGGCAGCGGGAACATGGGACTCCTCCTGGGGGTGCAGTTTGTCCTGGATCCGACCCACGAGAATAGCCATTTTGTATCGCACGTATTCGCCGTATTCCTTGTGGCTTTCTCTGGGAGAAAGCAGCTTGATTAACAAATCCGGCAGCTTGGCCACTGTCAAGCTGAGAAATTTAAGCAGAGCGGCGGAAGCTTTGATCAGGGGACGGTAGATGCCGTTTTCAATATCCAGCCACTTGGGCCAACGGTCCTTATACTGGCCCTTTATCATAAGCCCTTTGCGTATTAATACCAGGTAAATCAGTATTCCCACAGCAAAGGAAATGCCGGCGCCGGAGAGACATTCCCAGGTGAAATAGTGGGGGTACTCCAGCAGTCTGCGGTTGTAGGACAGCGGAGATGACATGGTAACGGCGGTGGCCAGTGACTCCATAATCTTGCGAGGCAAGGCTCCCATGGCAAACACAGCCAGGGCAGGAACGGCTAGCATAATCTGGGTAGCCAGGCTGGCGCAGGGTGTATTTTCCTCGTATTCCGGGCGGGCGGGCTTTTCCACAAAAATAGCCACAAAGAGTTTGGTCATATATGCCACGGTCATTCCGCCGGAGAGCAGGAAGGCCCACTCCAGAGACTTGAACAGCAGGGGCATACCGCTATGTACAGCATATTCCACAATTGCCTCGTGGAGCATGGTTTTTGAAACGTATCCGGAGAACAGAGGCATACCGGTGATGCCAAGTGCGCCTGACATAAACACGGCCATGAGCCAGGGCTTGTTGCGGCCAAAGCCTCTCAGGTCGTTAAGGTCGAGACTGTGACAGCACTTGTAGCAAATACCTGCACACAGGAACAGGATTAGTTTGAACAGGGAGTGGTTCAACATGTGGAGCACCGCTCCGGAAACTCCGAGGGAGACCACCGGGCCGTCTGCGCTGCCCATGGCAGGATCGATCAGCTGCTGCATTCCCAGGCCCAGCAGCACAAAGCCGATCTGGGACATGGAGGAACAGGCCAACACCTCCTTGATATTCATGGAGAACAGGGCTCGAACAGCTCCCAGCACCATGGTTATGGTACCCAGGGCCAGAATAATATAGCCAAGCACATCGTCGCCGGGCAGAATGCGGAAACAGACCAGGATTACGCCAAGCAGGCCGGCCTTGGTCAGGGCACCGGACAGCAGGGCGCTGGCAGGGGCGGGAGCCACGGGGTGAGACTTGGGTAACCAGAAGTGCAGCGGGAACATACCTGCCTTGGCGCCAAAACCAAAGAGCAGACAGCATACAGCCACCATCAGAGTCTTACGGGAAATGTCGCTCTGGGCAATGGCAGAAGCCAGTTGGGAGAGCTCCAGTGTGCCCAGGTGATGCTGTAACAGCATAATTCCGTAGAGGGAAACCATTCCGCCCAGTACAGCCACAGCCAGATAGGAAGTGGATGCCCTGCGGGCCTCGTCGGTTTCGGTGTGAACAACCCAAACGTAGGAGGAAAGGCTCATTATTTCAAAGAATGTAAACAGGGTCATCAGGTCGGCGGCCAGGAACATGCCGCAGGTGCCTCCCAGGGTGACCAGCATAAACGAATAGTACCTGTGGGTCCTGGTGTCCCCTCTGAAATACTCGGGGGAGAATACGGCAGCCACCAGCCACATAAAGTTCAGTACAAGCAGGTACAGTCCGCGGAAGCCCAGACCATGAACTCCGCTCATGGTAAAGGACAGCTTCCACCAGGGCAGTGTAAACTCCATCATGTTGCCGTAGCAGACTATAACAGTAGCCAGAGTCAGCACAAATTGAACCACCATGGCACACATGGTAAATATGTGTCCCGCAGATTGGGACTTGCGCCCTATAGGATATACCGCAATGCCCAGCAGGATGGGCAGCAGAGCTACGATTACAAGCAAGACTCCCTCCATAGCTATACCCCCAGCAGGCTGTTCAGCCAACTCATAATATCTCCGGCAAACAGGCCGGTAGCCAGGATTGCCACGGAAAGCACAACCATAGGCACTGTCATGGCAGGGCCTGCTTCAACTGCCTGGGAATTGGCCTGGCAGGAGGGGTAGAACCATGCGCGGACTACTGCCTGGAACATATAAATCAATGTAAGGAATGCGGAAATCATCAGGACAATCACGCAAATCAATCCCATAGTAGAGCCCTGAGCCATTGCGGCCATGCCCAGATACCACTTGCTGACAAAGCCATTAAAGGGCGGGATGCCCACCAGAGCCAGGGATGCGACGGTAAAGCAGGCAAAGGTCACAGGCATTTTGCGGCCAATGCCGTCCAACTCCTGCAGGTAGTTGCACTTTGCGTGATGCTGAACAGCGCCTGCAGCGAAGAAGGCAACTATCTTAATAATAGAGTGGAAGACCATGTGGCTGGATGCGGCCACCAGACCTGCATCTGTCATCAGAGCCACGCCCATGAGGATGTAGCTCATGTTTGCCACGGTGGAATATGCCAGACGGCGCTTGAAATGTTGTTGTCTCACCGCCTGAACAGATCCGTACAGGATGGTAATGGCAGTCAGTGCCAGCACCACATACTGGGCCCATGTGTCCTTGATGTAGTTAATGCCGTATCCGTAATATGTAAGTCGTATAACAGCAAATGCGCCTGCCTTGACTACAGCAACTGCGTGGAGCAGGGCGGTGACAGGTGTTGGGGCAACGGATGCACGGGGCAACCAGGCAGAACATGGGAACAATGCAGCCTTGACGCCGAAGCCCACAAAGGAAAGTACATACATAGTGCGCATCAGGAAGGGATATTCGGATGCGGCCATGAGGACAGAACCTCCCATAACGAACTGTCCGTGGTTAGTTCCCAACACGATTACGCAAATCACGCCCATAAATGCAAAGGCCGCTCCACCGATGGAGTAGTACATATAGTATCGGGCAGCTCTCTTGGCCTCGTCCGTCAGGTAGTAGAGTACCAGGGGAATGGTGGTCAATGTCAGCATTTCGAAGAACAGATACAGAGTAATCAGGTTATCCGCAAATGCCACAGCCAGTGTTGCACCATAGGATGCGGTAAAGAATCCGTAGAACAGGTGCAGGCGTGGGTGGTCCTTCATATACTCGAAGGAATACAGGGCTGTCAGAGGCCACAATGTGGCAGAAATCAGCGCAAAAATGCGTCCACAGCCGTCCAGTTGCAGCGTCAAAGACAAGTCGGATGTAAAGTTCACCAGGGTAAATGATTCTGTAGTGCCAGAGAGGGCCAGCCACCAGGTAAGCACAGAGGAGGCCAGCACGCCCAGGGAAACAATGCCCCGGATGTGACTAAACTTGAGTCCCTTAAACAGGAACACCACAGAACCGGTTGCAACAGGTATCAGAATTGTAATCAACAACAGCACGCCCATGGTTACACCTCAAACAGTCCTGAAATGCAGGAGTTGACAAAGTTAAAACTCATATCGGAAAACATGCCCAACAGCAGTGCGGCAATGGCCAGCAGGGCAATAGGAATCCACATAATCGGTCGGTCCATGCCCACATCCTCGTCTTCGTCGGGCAGGTGGTTTTTGCCGGGGAAGAATGCATCTACAGAGATGGACAGCAGGTATGCGGCCGTCAGCAGTGCACTTACTAGCAAAACAACGGGAACCAGCCAGGTAAAGGCCCCTAATTGTGAGTCCATGGCAGCCAGACACAGGTGCCATTTTGATACGAAGCCACCTGTAGGGGGAATGCCTATAAGCGAAAAGGCGGCCAGCGTAAAGAATCCCATGGTCAGAGGCATTTGTCTGCCAATACCGTGGAGCTGGGGGACTTGAGTCTTGCGGGTGCTGTATATTACGGCACCTGCAGAGAGGAACAGGGCAATCTTAACCAGAGCGTGGAACACTACCTGGAGCAATGCTCCGGTGAGAGCCTGTTGGTTCAGCATAAAGATTCCCACCAGAGCGTAGGAAATCTGGCTGACAGAGGAATAGGCCAATCGCTTTTTGAACAACTGCTCTCGGTAGGCCATTACGGACCCCATGAGCACCGTAATCAGGGCCAGAATTAACAGGGTGGTCTGCACCCACGTGCCGGCAACTAAACCGGGAGCAACCAAATAGAACAGCACTCTGATTAAGGCCAACACTCCGGCTTTTGCGATAAGGCCCGACAAAACTGCGCTGGCAGGTGAGGGGGCCACAGGGTGGGCAGAGGGGAGCCATCCGTGGAGAGGGTATAGACCTGCCTTTGCGGCAAACCCTACACACATCAGGAATACGCCCCAGAGAACGCGGGATGTGGCTTCTATCTGAGTGCCACCTGCAACAAAGTTCAGGGAATTAAGTCCGCCGTTTCCACACACCAGGAGGATGCCCATCAGAGCCACAATTGCTCCGGCCACAGAGTAGAACAAGTATTTGAGGGCGGCCTTAAGGGATGCTTCTGTGCCGTCCTGGAGAACCAGAGGCATGGAGAGCAATGTGACCAGCTCAAAAAACAGGTACATGGAGAAGAGATTGTCCGCATAGCACATGGCCAGCAGCACTCCCTCGGACAGCATGTAAAATGCCAGGAAACGGGTTTCCTTAGCGCTCTGATATTCGTCCAGGTAGCGCATAGAATAAATGCCCACAATAAGCCAACCAAAGGATACCAGAACAGCAAACAGGTTGCCGGTTCCGTCGGAGGCAAAGGCAATGCGCAACATATTATCCAGATGCCACAGTTCCAGAGATGCAGGGCGCAGGACTATCCACACACATCCTGCCAAGGTCAGAGCCTGAGCGCCTATACACAGGCACAGACGCAGGACTCTGGAGAACTTGCCCAGCAGGGGAAGTGTCAATCCTATCAATATGGGAAGCAGCATTGGTATCAGTAACGTCATATGTGCCTCCCCAATTACAGCATACTTAGACCGGATGTAATCAGGTCAATTACCGGTTGGGCGCTGATGCCCAACAGAATATTTACAAAAATAAACACCACCGCGGTTACCTTCAGAGATGCTCTGGAGGCAGTTGCAGGAAAGGGGCTCTCCTCGGGAATCCATATGTTAATAACGGTCCTCAGGAAGTACATGGCATTAAGTATAGTGCTGAGGGCCAGGGCCGCCATGGCAATGAGTATTTTGTATGGATGGCCAAGGGAGGCCTGTGCAAACAAAATTTTGGAAATAAAGCCCATGAACAGGGGAACTCCGGTCATCGACAGGGAGCCAACGGTAAACAGAATGCCAGCGATTTTGTTGCGGTGTCCGGAGCCTCTGATGGACAGGAAGTCCTGTCTGTCGCCCGAGGCATCAGACAGCTCCGCTCCCGACAGGAACAGGGCCGGCTTGGCAAATGCGTGTGTAAGCATGTGGAATACAGAGGCCAGCAGTCCTATGCCTCCCAGGCCAATGCCCATATAGATGTATCCAATTTGGGCAGCAGAGGAGTGGGAAATCATGCGGTTAAGCTTTTTGGCTCGAATAGCACCCATGGAG
>JAFVXO010000052.1 GCA_017501105.1 Clostridia bacterium
AAAGTAGTAGGACTGGAACTGGGAGCAGATGACTATATGACTAAGCCCTTTGAAATAAAGGAGCTGGTGGCTAGGGTCAGAGCGCGAGTTCGCAGGAGCGACTTTGCTGAGGAAAGGTATAAGGAAACTCCTGACATTGTTAACCTTCCCAATCTCTCAATAAACAAGAATGAATATAGTGTCTGCATATTTGACAACCCTGTCGATATGCCACCCAGGGAGTTGGAGTTGCTGTATTTCTTTGCTTCTAATCCGAACAAGGTTTTTACCAGAGAGCAATTGCTGGAGAATGTGTGGGGATTTGAGTTTTCCGGCGACTCCAGAACAGTAGATGTCCACGTCAAGAGAATTCGAGAGAAACTCAAGCCCGGAAATGAGTTTTGGAATCTCAAAACTGTATGGGCGGTGGGATACAAATTCGAGGTCATAAACAGGGAGTAAATCATGCAATTCAAGTTTGGCATCAAACCTCTGTGGGCTAAGCTGGTTGTGGCGTTAATGGCAATTGCAGCCATTGCCTTTGTGGTGTCAGGACTGTCTCAGCTATACCAAGTGGAGGCCTATATTCGCAACACCATGAACAATATGGTGACGGATGCCATAAATAACATTTCCAAGGACTTGGAGAAATATCTCGCAGTGTCTCTGGATCCTAACAGCAGTTCGTCCGAAAAGATCGCTCGTTACGAGATTCTGGAGGAAATGGTAGAGCGAGAAACTCGTGATTTTGGAAATGCCCACATATGGCTAGTCAATTCAGACGGGTATATCTGGTCCGGATATCCCGAGATTCCTGCAGAAGTCAAGTCTTACTATGAACAATCTACCAGCGGAAATATGAAACTCCCTGAGGAAGCAATGTATTTGCTGAACACAGAGGATGGCAATTTGGTCAGACTTACTGGAAACTTCTACAGCGTATTGACCCATAGCTACTTTGGCGGGGACGATGACACGGAGTGGTACACCTTCGTACATAGGGGAGCCGACAGAACAGAAGACTACGAGACAAGCTATACTGTAATCATTAGTATGCCTGCGTCATCCATGACAATCCAAACTCTCCCAATTTTGAGAATATGGTCTATATCCCTTGTTTGTACAGCGGCGATATGTCTCGCCCTTGCTCTGATGATTTCAAGGCCTATGTCCAGACAGATCAGGAGCATGCGCCTGGCTGCTCAGAAGGTTTCCACCGGAGACTTTGACGTGGAACCGCTTCGGCCGGGCAAGGACGAACTGGGAGATCTGGTCAGGAGCTTTAACCGTATGATGGCCAGTCTCAAGAACTTGGAGAAAATGCGCAGCGAATTTGTGTCAAATATTTCCCATGAACTTAGGACACCAATGACCAGTATTCTGGGATTTATTGAAGGAATGCAAGATGGCACTATTCCGAGGGAAAGGCATGACTATTATCTGACTATAATCAGGGATGAGGTGAACCGCCTTCACAAGTTGACAAATGATTTGCTGGAGTTGACACGAATAGAGTCTGGGCAGAAGACCATGAATATGGTCAAGACAAATATCAGCGAAATTTGCAGGCGCAGCGTAATTAGCCTGGGCACCCTGGCGGACGAAAAGCGCCTGGAGATTCAGGCAGACCTGGGGCAGAATGACATATATGCAGTTTGCGACCGCGATATGATAATGCGTGTGGTAATGAATATTTTACACAACGCAATTAAGTTCACTCCTGAAGGAGGAGTTATCGCCATAACGGTAAAGGACACGAGGGGCAAGGTGCTGGTGAGTGTTAGGGATTCTGGCAGTGGACTGACTGCGGAGACCCTGGAACATATTTGGGAGAGATTCTACAAGGCCGACAAATCCAGAGGCGAAAATGCAGAAGGAATGGGCCTTGGGATGTCCATGGCTCGAAATATCATAAAGGAGCATGGCGAGGATATCAGCGCCTACAATAGTGATAAGGGCGGAGCGGTATTTACCTTTACTCTCAGCAAGGAAAAACATTAACTACAAATACAGCCAAAGGGAGGCACTTCCGTCAGGAAATGCCCCCTTTTGATTTATTACTTCATTTACATATTTTGTCCAACCAATGCATAGCCTGTAGCAAAAAAAACAAGCGGTAATATATGAAAATAATATCGACAACGGATAACGGCTGGGTAGGCCGGGTGCTGATTCCTGTAATGGCAGCAGTCTTGCTGTCGGCCACCTTCTTTGTGGCCGAGGCCACCCTGGGAGTACAGGAGGAAATTTATTTGGAGGACAGCTGCTGCTTAACCTACGTTGCAAACAGCAAATTGCCGGGAGATTCTGTGCCTGCGGCAGCCAACACAATAGGATGGGGTTTGTCCTGGAGACGGGGCAGTGTAGAGCCAATTACCGATCCCGGAGCGGCTGAGATGCTGGAAAAATACGGCGGGGTATACCGTGGAAATGAAGAAGAACAGGTCATGTATTTCACCTTTGATTTGGGCTATGAGGCGGGCTATACCTCCAAGATTCTGGATACTCTCAAAGAGAAAGAGGCCAAGGCTGTATTTTTCTTGCTGGAGAACTATGTACAACGCAATCCGGAACTGGTTCAGCGGATGATTGACGAGGGGCATTACATAGGCAATCACTCGATGAACCATAAGAGCCTGCCCAGTCTCGACGGAGCAACATTTAACGCGGAGGTGGACGGATTCAACACAATGATGCAGGACAAATACGGAATTGCCCCCGTGTTTTTCAGGCCTCCCTGCGGAGAGTATAACGAGGAGGTCTTATCGACTCTGCAACAGAAGGGATACACTACCATGTTCTGGAGTTTTGCATATAAGGATTGGGACAAAAACGAGAGCCGAGGCGCAGATTACGCGTATAACAAGATTGTCTCCAAGCTGCACAATGGCATGATTCTGCTGCTGCATTCCACAACTCCCGACAATGCAGATGCGCTGGGTGCGGTAATTGACACGGCTCGTTCTGAGGGCTTCAGAATTGGAGACCCTGGAGAACTGACTAAAAGCCGATAGTGTTTGACTGGTTCTCATGTCAAATGTCACTATAAAACAACAGTAAGGGGGTTTACAAAACATCCTTGTTGAGTTATCTTAATAATGTATCTAAGCGGCACATTGCCGTAATTTTTCTAAGGAGGAAATAATAGTGAAGATTACAAAGAAGCTTATTGCTCTCTTGCTGGTAGCCGCTATGGCATTGTCTTTCGCTGCTTGTGGCGGTGATGGGACACAGGATGTTAACCCTACACCTAACGGTGGCGGTAATGCTACTCCTACTCCCGACCCTAGCATCGGTGGTATTGAGGGTATGAACCTTAACGGCAGAGAGGTTAAGAGAATGTACTGGTGGGCAGAGGCAGAGCCGGATCCAAACGCCAGCCTTGCAAGCCAGGAACAGTACAACTTCAACCAGGAGATCTACAAGACATACAATTTCACAATTAAGTATGTTGAGGGCAACTATGACACATATGTTGCAGACATCGTTAAGAGCGTTAGCTCTTCTCAGGATGGTAAGGATCTGAAGACTGACATCACAGATCTTGCACCCAAGTGGTTGTTCCCCGGACTTATCTCTGCAGGTTACCTGTATGCTTGGGATGATTCCAAGTGGCTCGATGCAAATGATGAGAAGTGGAACCAGGAAATTAAGGAAGTATGTACATACAACGGTAAGGTTTACGGCGGATGGCTCATGCCTTTCTACGCCAGAGACGTTATCTTCTGGAACCAGACAATGTTCCAGCAGGAAGGTCTTACAAGCCTTTACACATTGATGGAGAACAAGCAGTGGAATTGGGATACTTTCGAAGAGTACTGCAAGAAGCTGACTCAGGATACAGACAGCGACTCCGTAACTGATATCTATGCATTCGGTGGATCCGCACTTGAGCCTCACTTCATCTTCAACAATGGTGGTAAGACACTTGAGTATGATGAGAATGGCAAGCCCGTTTGGGTAATGGACGATGCTAAGACAATCGAGGCTCTCCAGTTCCTGACAGACATGCAGAATGCAGGTTACTATGCTACAGCTCCCAGCGACGGTAACGCTAACTGGGATTGGTATCAGACAGACTTTGCAAACTCCAAGATTGCTATGGTTGGCTTTGGCTTCTACCAGTCTAAGACCTTCACAGGCAACGACGAGACACCCGGAACAATGGCAGACACATTCGGTATTGCTACAGCTCCTTTGGGAGACAGCAACCTGGATGGTGACTATATTTGGGCAGTTTCCGACTTCAACGTAACAGCTATTCTTGCTGCTTCCTACGAGGTTGAAGAGGTTGCATTCGCATTCAACAAGTTGTCCGATACAGAGATCTCCGAGAATTATTGGGATGACCAGTATGAGTCCGAGGTTAAGGATGCAGAGACTCTTGCGTGGGCAAAGAAGATCTTCTGGGAAGATGTTAACCAGGTTGATTACCTGCGTATCTACACCGTAACATCTGATGGTTGGTATGATTACAACGGCAGATTCCTTACAGAGGGTGTTCAGACAGTTATCGAAGAGGTTAAGGCTGCACAGCAGGCACTTCTTGATGACCTGTTCAGCGGAAACTAATTACTGTTTCTACAGAAGGTCGACCGATGGTCGGCCTTCTTTTTTTGCTCCAAAACCTAAAAACAAAAGAAAACAGGACAAATTTATAGCTTCCGGAAGCAAAAGCTAATGACATATCAATTTTGTTGAGTTAGAATAAGTGAAAGACAAATACTATAGGAGGAACCATCATGCGCAAATCAATGATTAGCATATTGCTTGCCGGTGGACAGGGCTCCCGTTTGGGCGTGTTGACTAAGCACGTTGCCAAGCCTGCTGTTTCATATGGAGGCAAGTATAGGATAATTGATTTCCCACTTAGCAATTGCATCAATTCCGGCGTTGATACAGTTGGTGTATGTACACAATATCAGCCGCTTAAGCTCAACCATCACATCGGAATAGGCAAGCCTTGGGATCTGGACCGTATTAATGGTGGTGTTACTGTTTTGTCCCCATACCTTAGAGCTGAGGTTGGACAGTGGTATTTGGGTACAGCAAACGCAGTCTGCCAGAATATCAACTACATAGACTCCTACGATCCGGACTACGTCTTGATTCTTTCCGGAGACCACATTTACAAGATGGATTACTCCAAAATGCTGGACTTCCACATTAAGCACGAGGCAGACGCCACTATTTCTGTTATTAATGTAACTATGGAAGAGGCTACTCGCTACGGCATTATGAATA
Source organism: Clostridia bacterium (assembly GCA_017501105.1). Lineage (GTDB taxonomy): Bacteria > Bacillota > Clostridia > RGIG7378 > RGIG7378 > RGIG7378. Next base: position 5,224 of record JAFVXO010000052.1, read on the forward strand.
CCCAGCCCGACGGTCGTATTTATGAGTTCGAGGAAAAGCCGGCCCACCCCAAGTCAACACTTGCATCTATGGGCATTTATATCTTCTCATGGAAGACCCTCAAAAACTATTTGCTCAAGGACGATGCTAATCCCACATCCGACCATGACTTTGGCAAGAATATAATCCCCAACATGTTAAATGATGGCAAGAGCATGTGGGCCTACGAGTTCCAGGGATACTGGAAGGACGTAGGAACCATCCAGGCATACTGGGAGTCCAATATGGATTTGGTCAAGAGAAATCCTGAGTTCGACCTGTTTGATCCCCAGTGGAAGATCTACACACCCAATCCCGTAGAGCCCGCACATTGGATCGCACCTACAGGTGTGGTTAAGACTTCTGTTGTTGCAGAGGGATGTATCGTTAAGGGACTGGTTCGCAACTCTGTTATTTTCCCCGGTGTAATTATCGAGGAGGGTGCTGAGGTTGTGGATTCTATAATTATGTCCGGCACCGTAGTTGGAAAGAACTGCCGTGTCATTAAGTCAATTATTGGAGAGCAGGCAAAGTTGGGCGACGACGTTGTAATGGGCGAAGGCGATGACACCATCAACAAGGACAAACCCAAGATTTACTACTCTGGTATTACCGTAGTAGGCGACAATGCATGTATACCTGCAGGAACCACCCTCGGTAAGAACGTAATGGTAGATGAGGATGTAACAGCTGCAGATTTTGCATCCAAGGACATTCCCTCCGGCGAGAGCGTTTACAGAAAGGAGATCGCAGAATGAACAAATCTATTGTAGGCGTTATTATGGCGTCTGATATTGGCAACACATTCAGAGAACTTACAGATATCCGTTCAGTATCTGCGGTTCCCATGTGTGGCAAGTACAGAGCAATTGACTTTGTAGTTTCTAACATGGCAAACTCCAACGTAAACATGGTTGGCATCCTGATTCAGCACCAGTTCCGCTCCATCATGGACCATATGGGCGCTGGCAGCGACTGGGACCTGGATAGAAGAAACGGTGGATTGTTCCTGTTCCCGCCTGTATTTACAGACATGTATCACCGCGGTCTGTACAAGGGCACAGCAGAGGCTCTCTACAGCAATATAGACTTTTTCAAGGATTGTAAGCACGAGTGGGTTTTGATTGCTAAGGGCAACACCATATACAATCAGGACTACAACGACATTATTGACTTCCATGTAGACAGCGATGCTGATATCACTATCGGATACAGGTGCATGGATGACATCAATCAGGAGGATTTGTCAGTTCACACTCTCATCGAGACAGATGCCGACAATAACCTGCTGAACCTGGAGGATCGTCCTACTCAGCCCAGAGGAAACAAGGCATTGACAGGCACAGTATTTATGCGCAAGTCCCTGCTGATTGCACTGCTGGAGGAGAATGCATCTAAGAACTACACAGACTTCAACAAGGATATTCTGCTGCGCAATATCGGTAGACTCAAGATAAAGTGTCATGAGTTCAAGGGATATTGGAGAACCATCAACAACCTGAGCTGCTACTACAATACCAACATGGATATGCTCAAACCTGAGATATACGCTGATCTATTCCGCAAGGACAACAAGATCATGACCAAGGTAAAGGACGAGACTCCTGCCAAGTATACAGAGGATGCTGAGGTTAAAAATTCCATAGTTGCTGACGGATGTATCATAGAAGGTAAGGTGGAAAACAGTATTCTGTTCCGCGGCGTTGTTGTTAAAAAGGGTACGACAATCAGAAACTCTGTTATTATGCAGGGTACGGAAATTGGCGAAAACTGTTACATCGACTACTCCGTATTCGACAAGAGCGTTATTATGGGTAACGACAAACAGGTTCAGGGCTTGCCCTCCAGACCCTATGTCATCCCAAAGGAAACAATTATCAGATAGTATTAATATTTCCTATATCCCCGTTCGAAAGAGCGGGGATTTTTTTATGCAAAAGTGGATAAGGGAGGGTGTGGATAAGGGTATAGAGGTATGGAATATTGCTGTGTTGAAATTTGTCGTGCGCCACACAGGACGCTTCACCGCCATCGATTTTTAATGAAATTCATCGAATCTCAGTAACATTTTGCAGAAATAGAGCAAAAAAGCGCGAAAGCCTCCGAATTTTCTTACATTGACCATGTCTAACAGAGATCCTACCATGGACCTGGGAGGAGCAAATGGGCATTTTTTTAGTAACAATATGTACAGATGAGATGCTGTCAGACAGACTGTGTGAATACCTACGGACTCACTGGAGTGGACCTCCCTGCGACAGCTATGTTTCAGGACATCATGCAGATGTATTGGAGGGCATGTGGAATGAAATGAGATATGGAGACTTTGCGTTGATTTTGTGTGAGTCGTGCCTGCTGGGGGATGTGCGCAGAGCTGTAGAGGTTGGACAGCGACAACATGGGCTTAGGGAAGATAGTGTCAGGATTGGAGAACTATTAGAGGGAGAGTTCCCTGCTGGGTGTGGCGCAGAGACAGGGGCTTTATTGTATGGTCCCCTGCAGCAGGTATTGGATATGGCACAGACCTTGGCTTTGGATTGCATACACCCCACCGGAACCATAGCTGTTATTTATCCTGCAGGAAGGGCTTCGGCCCTGTTGCGAACAACTTCTCTTGCAACTATGCTTAGGCCTTTGGGCAGGACGGTAGCAGTGGTCTCCACTGACGAGTACGGCCTGGGATGTAGCGACGCGGATATGTCCGTTATGAGGATGCTGTGCCACGCAAGGATGGGGCAACTGGGGAGGCTGGAGGACTACATGATCGACAACCAGGGCATATCCGTGGCAGATGCGGAGGGGTGTGGGCCGGAGCTATATGAGTTGACCAGTGAGGAGGCCCTTGCCCTGAGCAACATGCTGTGTTCCTCGGGGAAGTGTGTGGTGATGGCCGTGCTGGGAAGTGGTGCCACTGCGCTCAATCTGCACATATTGGATTGCTGTAATCGCATTTTGTGTGTGGGTGGATGGCAGGCTATGGAACGAACACTGGTCAGGTTCTTTGGAGAAAGAGTTGTCCAGATATATGCAAAGACTACAGAGATATCAATAGAGGAGATAAAAGAATATGTTGCCAACGAGGATTGGGGGCGCTTATGGGCCAGGATATAGAGGTGATCCGGGAGGATATTAGAGAACAAATTATGGCATCCAATGGCAACCAATTCACGCCTGCAGAGATTAGCAGGACTGCAGCAGAGCTACTGCTAGACAGAGGCAGACACGTCTATTTGTCATTGGACGACAGATGCAGAGTCTTACGACAGGTTGTGGCTTCTGTTTGTGGGATGGATGTTCTGGAGGAACTGTTAGCTGATGATGCTGTAGACGAAATCATGGTAATGGGAACAGACAAGGTTTACACAGAGCGGGCAGGCAAACTATACCTGGAGAAGATCAGGTTCAAGGATGAGGATAGGCTCATGAGTGTAATCAGGCGAATAGCTGTTGGAGTTGATAGGCAGGTTAATCAGGCTTCACCCATAGCAGATTTGAGAATGAGGGATGGCTCGAGAGTCAACGTAATTCTCCCGCCGATTAGCCTCGATGGACCAGTTCTTACTATTCGTAAGTTCAGTCCTTCTCCTTTTACATTGGAGCGTTTGAGAGATATGGGAAGTATATCCTCAGAGCAGGAGCAGTTCCTCAGGAATATTGTTGTAGGCCGCAAAAATGTGTTTGTCAGTGGGGGTACGGGTACCGGAAAGACGAGTTTACTCAATGCTCTGTCGCGAGAGATTCCTTCTGACGAGAGAGTAGTCACCATAGAGGATTCAGCAGAACTAAAATTTGATAATGTAGAAAATTTGGTTCGGTTAGAATGCAGGACGGCTAATATGGAAGGGAACGGAGCAATAGATATGGAGGACTTGATCAGAACATCATTGAGATTGCGGCCGGACAGAATCATAGTTGGAGAGGTCAGAGGCAAGGAAGTGGTTAGTATGTTGCAGGCTATGAATACGGGTCACAGCGGATCAATGTCCACAGGTCATGGAAACTCTCCTCAAGACATGCTGGTCAGGCTAGAGACTATGGTTCTAATGGGCATGGAGATCCCTTTGGTTGCTGCCAGGATGCAAATATCCAGCGCAATAGATTACATCGTCCATCTTGAACGCATGCCCGACCATAGGCGTAGGGTGTCGGAGATTGTAGAGGTTGTCAATAATGGAGACAAGAACGAAGCACACAGGGTTTGCTAGGAATCTATTTAGCCACAAGATATCCCGAACTGCTGTAGTGATGACAATATACGGGTGTCTTTTAGGACTTATTTTGTTCAGACATTTTCTGGGAATAGTGGTCTGCGGTGGGGTGTTTCTGGTATTGAACATCAGGGAGAGAGAAACTGCACGAGAGAACAGGTTACTTATGAAACAGACAGCGGATCTGCTAGAGGCGATGGCAGGAATGATCGCTGCTGGCAGAGGGTTCACAGGAGCGTTGATTTCTGCTTGTCAGGATGTGGAACAGATGTATCTCAATATGGGCGTCAGCGACACACCAATCCTGGATGTTGTCAGGACAAATTGGGGGCACAGAGACAAGGGGTGTAGCAGAACATTTGCTGAAATAGGGAGCAGGACAAACTCTGTGGAAATAAGGGCTTTTGCAGGAGCAGTTGAGATAATAGAGAACAAGGGTGGCAACGGAGCAGTGCTTTGTAGCGATACTTGCGATGCGCTGCGCCGCAAATGCGAGCTATATGAGGACATTGAGCTAATGAGAACGGATTTGGACCTATCCCGAAACATTCTTTTTGCATCAGTTCCGTTGATAGTAATTTTGCTAACAGGTATAGC
>JAFVXO010000053.1 GCA_017501105.1 Clostridia bacterium
CTCATCGCCGCTGGTTACAGTATATACCACATCGTAATTAGTACCCGCTCCGGCTCTGACGTTAACAGAAGTAGCTGTAACCTTGATGGTAGCATATACATACTCAGACAAAGCCTTGTTGAGGATAATAATGCCATTGTCGTTTACCGCAATGTCTGCATCCGGATTGGGAGTGGATGTAGGCTTAACTGTAGGCGTAGCTGTAGGTGTGGCAGTAGGAGTTGCTGTGGGAGTCGCAGTAGGTGTAGGAGTCTCCTCAGAACCGCCACTGGGTGTAGGAGTTGCCGTGGGTGTAGCAGTAGGCGCAGCTGTAGGTGTAGCCGTGGGTGTAGCCGTGGGTGTGGCAGTAGGTGTAGGAGTAACTGTCACTGTGTCCCATACAACGGATACATACGAGCTATGCATATATCCCTGAGTGTTGTTATAGGAAATCTTGTACCATACGCCGGACTTGCCCAAAACGTTAACCTTGGTTCCATACTTGTATGCAGTAATTACAGAATGGTCAGTGCCTGCTCCGGATCTGACGTTAACAACGTCCCCTGTTACTGTGCCCTTGCCTGTATCCAAGGTGATGGTCTGGTTCCCTGTAGGTGTGGGAGTAGGGGTGGATGTGGAATTCCACACAACCGACACATAGGTTGCATAGACATATCCGGTGTAGTTCCCGTACTTAACCTTGTACCAAGAACCGCTCTTCTCAATAACATCCATCTTGGAACCCACTCTCAGGCATGTGAGAACTGAGTAGGATGTACCTGCTCCGGAACGCATGTTGACATAATCGCCTGTCAGAGTTCCTTTGCCTGATGTTCCTGTAGATGTTGTGGGTGCAGGGGTGGCCGTATTGATGCCAGAAGGTGTAGGGGTAGGGGTAGGCGTTGGCGTAGTTGTAGGTACGGAAGATCCCACGCTGATATAATTTGCGGACATGTAGCCAGTGTAGCTACCGTACTTTACCTTGTACCATGTGCCACTCTTCTCAATAACCTCTACAGCAGATCCTACTCTCAAGTTAGTGACAACGGAGTAAGATGTGCCTGGGCCGGAACGCATGTTGACATAATCGCCTGTTACTGTGCCCGTACCAACAGTGCTGGTATTAACGTACTGGCTGAACACATATCCTGTGTAACTGCCGTATGTTACCTTAATCCAATCTCCTGTTGTGCTGAGGACGTTGACCACGTCTCCCCTGTTGAGGGAAGTAAGGACAGACGAATGTGTGCCTGCCGCAGAACGGAGGTTTACATCGTTGCCTGTAATTGTACCAGTGGCAGCCTGTCCCATGACAGGGCACATCAGCATACTGAAAATAATGAGTAATGAGCAGATTTTTTTAATAAAATTCTTGTTCATTAAGGCGCTCCTTATAAATAATCACTGTCATTATATCATCTACAGAAAGCCACATTCAACAACATTTTTTTCCAGTGTTTATTTTTCAAAATACGGGAATGATAGGGTTACGGAGGTGATAAACAAATGGCTAACAGCAACAACATTGAAGTACCTGCAGCAAAGCAGGCTCTTGATCAGATGAAATATGAAGTAGCTTCCCAGATCGGTGTTACACTGAACAAGGGTTACAACGGCAATCTTTCATCCAAGGATGCTGGCCGTATCGGCGGATCCATGACCAAGAAGTTGGTTCAGATGGCTCAGAACCAGATGGCTAACAAGTAATTCATCTACAATTTGAATTGACTATTATGGCAGGCGGGCGTTATGGTCCGCCTTTGCCGCCTTCAAACAAAATCTGCTCAATCCGAGCCAAATATCTGGATTTTGTGCACCGCCTGTCTCCTATTTTGTCCGGCCAAAGCATAATTAACCGGCGGGAAGCTCTGGTCATGGCCACGTACATAAGTCTTGCCTCAGCTTTGTCATCTAGTGAGTCTCGATCTTCAGATCCTCCCGGGAAAATGCCCTCCACCATGTCTAACAACAATACAGTGTCAAATTCCAATCCCTTGACGGAATGAGCTGTTGCAATAGTGATAGCAGAACCCGGCATCCCAGGGCCATTCATCAGTTCCTGTAACGCATCAACTCGATCCAGAAAATGGTCTCCGTCACTGCAGGAACCGGCAATGTTCAATAGTTGGTTGTATTCGTGGATAAAGTTGGTTTTAGGCAGTTTTTCTCTGACTGCCATGGTCACTGCCTCGGGAATAATTTTCTCGGACAAAGCTATGTGACGAATCAACATCTCGGGATGTTCCAGATATCCTTTTCTACGACCCACTATTTCCTCTTTTACCCTGCTCAATATTTTCTTTACTGCCGTATTTTTAAAGAACTCCCCTCCTCCGCCAATATGGGCTGGCCATATTTCACGAGTCAGCAGATAGTTGGCCAGGGCTACTCCCGTGCTGTTATTTCTATATATGGCACAGCATTTACTGTCTGCGGCCTTACATTCAAGGGCTATATCAACAAGGAGCCTGAATTGGTCAATCTGTCGGGATACGCGACGCACCTGAGGCAGCGGTCCCGTTCTCTCCAGAGCAGCTCGAAGGCAAGGGCGAAAACCATCCGGGATTGCTTCCCCGATAAATCCGGCCGCTGTGTTAACTATCTGCTCAGTGCTGCGGTAGTTTGTGCCAATAAGATGCTTGCAATAACTATTAAAATACTTTTCCGGATGTTCAATATATCTACTGCTGGCGTATCTGAAACTGTATATGCATTGGTCGCTGTCTCCCACCATAAACAGGTCCCTGTTTCCCCTGTCGGACAGGCTGCGAATTATTTGAAACTGCATCTCGGTAATATCCTGAGCCTCGTCCACCAGCAGATGCCCTACCCTATGGTCTGACTTGCTCAAAATACTCAGGGCCTGCTGGCTCATTTCCTCAAAGGTGACAGATTCAGCCCGCTCCAGTTTGCTGTCCAAAAGGTTCATAATCGGTTCCAGGTTGCCAAAGCAGGGATCCTCCAGAGAGCAAGGCTGCAGTCTGTTTTCTCTGATTCTGCTGACAGTTTCCTCCAGGCGAATAAAGTCTCCTTCTTTCACAGAGGTCACTGCAAACTCCGTCAAATCTTTCCTATAACTGTGAATAGACTGATGGACAATTTGAGGATAATTCAGCGATTGTTCCCTCACAATCTTGTAGCACTTGCTGTGGATTGTACATATCTCCGGCATAACAAAACCAAGCCTGTCACAGGCAGTTTTCATGCGCTTTGACAGGCTTTCCTTTGCGTCCCTATTGAATACGAGAACCGTAATATCCTCGGGATTAACTTTCTTCACTTTTACAAGATACAGTATCCGACAAATTATGACAGTGGATTTGCCCGATCCGGGTCCTGCCAGCACGATATTCACACCCATAGGTGCCGTGATCGCCGCCAGCTGTTCATTATCGGGAACTATCCCGAATAAATTGGCAGGATCGAAGTCAAATTGCATGGCTATTTGTCTTCTGCTGCCCTCACTGTGTTTTCCATCAAAATGGCTCTGGTCATGGGCCCAACACCGCCAACGCAGGGAGTAATGGCGGATGCAATTGGCGCAACCTTGTCGAAGCATACATCTCCAACCAGTTTACCCTCCTCGTTTCTGTTTACGCCTACGTCAATTACGACTGCACCAGGCTTAACGTATGTCTCATCGAACATCTCTCTACGTCCCACAGCAGCTACTAAAATATCTGCTTTGCTGCAAACCTCCTTCAGGTCCACGGTGCGGGAGTGAGCAATTGTAACTGTGGCATTCTCCATGAGCATCAGATGCATCAATGGCTTACCAACGATGTTGCTCCTGTTGACAATAACTACGTTCTTGCCTGCAATATCCAGTCCATTGGCCTTGATCAGTCTGACAATACCTGCAGGAGTGCAGGGAGCAAACACAGGCTTGCCTGTTGCCAGGAGGCCTACATTTACGGGGGTAAAACAATCCACATCCTTTGCAGGGGCAATTGCGCGTATTACCTTCTGCTCGTCTAAATGCCTGGGCAGAGGCAGCTGAACCAGGATACCATGAACTCCATTGTCGGAATTCAGTTGATCGATAAGTCCAAGGAGTGTTGCCTCGTCTGTATCACTGGGCAGGTCATATCTCAGTGACTTGATGCCCAGTTCGTGACAGTCCTTCTCCTTCATGTTTACATATGTATGGGATGCAGGGTTATCTCCTACAAGCACTACGGCCAGACAGGTCTCTATGCCTGTCTCTGCCATCCTGGTCACTCGCTCTCTCAGCTCATTCTTAATCTCTTGAGCCAGTTTCTTGCCATCCAATAACATCATACGTCGTAATTCCCCTTTGCAAAGTCGAGAGTCTGGAAATAATCTGCAGGAGTCTCTGCTCTACGGATCATCTTAACGGAGCCGTCCTTGCGGAGCAGTAATTCTGCGGAACGGAGCTTGCCGTTGTACTGGTAGCCCATAGAGAAACCGTGGGCTCCTGTATCGTGGATAACGATAATATCTCCGGGCTCTGTAAAGGGCATCATCCTGTCTACTGCGAACTTGTCATTGTTCTCACAAAGAGATCCAACAACGTCGTACTTGTGGTCGCAGGGCTTGTTCTCCTTGCCCAGAACTGTCAGGTGATGATATGCGCCATACATAGCAGGCCTCATCAGGTTACATGCACATGCATCTACACCTACGTAGTCCTTGTAGATATGCTTCTCGTGAATAACAGAAGTTACCAGGTATCCATGGGGGCCTGTCATGTATCTGCCAAGCTCGGTATAAATTGCAACAGGTTCCATACCTGCAGCAACAATAGTCTCCTCATAAACCCTGCGGACGCCCTCGCCTACGCGCTTAATGTCAACTGGCTCACCGTCTGTGGTGTAGGGAATTCCGATACCACCGGACAGGTTAACAAATGAAATCTTAACTCCCAACTCTCTATGAAGGTCAACAGCAATCTCAAAAACAGTACGTGCCAGAGAAGGATAGTAACCTTGCTCTGTCATGTTGCTTGCAAGGAAGGAGTGAATGCCGAATTCCTTGACGCCCATGGTCTTGAGCTTTGCAAACGCCTCAAAGAGCTGTCTCTTGGTCATGCCGTACTTGGCATCTCCGGGATTACCCATAATGGTGTTGCCGATAAAGAAGTCTCCACCGGGATTATATCTGCAGCAAATCTTCTCCGGAATACCACCGTGCTTTGCCAAAAAGTCAATATGTGTAATGTCGTCCAGGTTTATCAGCGCACCCAATTCACGAGCCTTCTCAAACTCGTTGGCAGGTGTGTCATTGGAGGAGAACATAATGTCCTCGGTCTTGTATCCCACACTGGTGGCAAGTTCCAACTCAGTATAGCTGGAACAGTCTGCACCACAGCCCTCCTGACGGAGCAGGCTCATAATAAAGGGATTAGGCAAAGCCTTAATTGCAAAATACTCGCGATAGCCTTGGTTCCATGAAAATGCGTCATTGAGCGCACGGGCTGTCTTGCGAATACCCTCCTCGTCGTAGATATGAAATGGAGTAGGATACTCCGCAATTATTTCCTTAGCCTTAGCCAGGTTAAAAGGTATGGTCTTTTCCATTTATATAACTCCTGAATATAAAATTAAATCTCTCTTCTGCCCTCAATAGCCTTAACCAGTGTGACCTCGTCGGCGTATTCCAAATCGCCTCCTACAGGGATACCATGGGCAATTCTGGTAACCTTGACATCGCTTAATGTTCGCATAAGTCTGGCTATATAGGATGCCGTTGTCTCTCCCTCAATGTTTGGGTTAGTGGCCAAAATAACCTCTTTCACCTGGCCATCTCCCATCCTCGCAAGGAGTTCCTTGATCTTGATATCGTCAGGGCCTATTCCCGTCATGGGAGAAACAGCTCCATGCAGCACGTGGTACAGTCCCTTGTACTCCATGGTGCGCTCAATAGCCGCCACGTCCTTAGGTTCCTGGACAACGCAAATTACGCTGGTGTCTCTGGTCGCAGATGAACAAATCGGACAGGGATCCTCGTCCGTAATGTTACAACATACGGAGCACAGCTTGGTCTTGTCTCTCGCCAGCCTGATGGAATCCACCAGAGACGACACCCGCTCCTCGGGCATATTCAGAATGTGAAATGCCAACCTCTGTGCGGACTTCTGTCCTATGCCAGGCAACTTGCCAAGCTCCTCTATGAGCTCGTTAATGGGACGTGCAAATGCTCTCATGCCTATTAGAAGCCTATTCCACCTGTTACCTTGGACATCTCGGCATTATACTTAGCCTCTGCCTTCTCAAGTGCTTCATTTGTTGCCACAATAATACAATCCTGCAATGTCTCTACATCGTCGGGATCCACTATTGATGAGTCAATAACAAGCTCTGTAATCTGCTTGTCACAGTTGGCAACCACCTTAACCGCACCGCCTGCGCTCTCAGCCTCTACCAACAGTTCGGACATGGTAGCCTTAACTCTCTCCATTTCCTGCTGCATCTTCTGAGCCTGTCTCATTAGGTTCTGCATGTTATTTCCGCCGCCGTAGCCGCCTGCAAATCCTCTTGCCATTATCCTTCTCCTTAATGTCTATTCTATAGTCAGAGGCAATCCAAGACTGTCTGCCAGTTCCTGGGCACCCTGTAACTCTCTTTCTACATCAGCCAACTGTTTAGCTGCATTATCCTTGCCAACAACAAGTACTCTAACCTGGTGACCCGCAATATCAGAGGCCAGATCCGACAACAGCTTTAGGTTTTCAGGAGTACCAACTGTCCTGCGTATATCCTCCCTGTCAAACAGGATAGCTATCACTTTGTCAGAAGGTGCAACCATGGGCCTGTCCTTAATATACACTGCCAGGAACATGCTCTTGGTATCCTTGACTCTCATGATCAACTCCGCCCTGTCTTTGTATGCCGGATATTTGTCCAGCTTGGACTTGTTTCGGCTAATCTCCTCCACTGTCTTGTCCACAGTGGAAGCTGCAGCCACTCCTGGTTCAGGCTTGGCGGCAGGTTCTGCAACTCCTGAGGCCATGGCGCTCTCGAGCTTAGCTGACAATTCTGAAACTCTGCGTTCCAACGCCGCTATCCTGCGATCACTATCCGATGATCGGCCAAACCCAGCGGTGTTAATCTGTGCTGTAGTCTCCACCTCCTGGGCACACAATCCTACAAGTGCTGCAGACAGTGTAATCTCAGGCGAACAACTCCAGCGCATATTACCTGCAGCCTCGTTAATTCCTGAAATAAGCTTAACCAGAATCTCAGGTGTTGTTAGTTCTACAGCCTGTTCCAAAAATGCCGTACGGCTCTCATTAATATCATATGAAGACCTGTCCTTAGAGAGGCTATATACCAATAACTCTCTAAGCGAATCCAGCAGACTGTCTGTGTAGTCCGATAATCTACGTCCCTGTGCAGTCACCTTGCTAATACTGTCCAGTACAGCTGCAGGATCCCGGGCCAACAAATGCATACAGGAATCGTATATAAATCCACGATTAAGCGTGCCCGTTGTCTCTGCCACTAAATCCATGGTGATATCCTGACCGGAGGAATAACATCTGTCTAGGATGCTGATGCCATCTCTCAGCGCACCGTCTGCCAATCTGGCAATATATAGTGCAGTCTCACGGCTAAGGTCCAGACCCATATCAGAAGCGATATACAGAAGCCTATCTGCAATATCTCCGTCGGAAATTCGCTTGAGATTAAAGCGCTGCACTCTCGACAAAATGGTGTCCGGAAGTCTCTGGGGATCAGTGGTTGCCAACAGAAAGACTGCGTGCTCCGGAGGCTCCTCCAGAGTCTTGAGCAAGGCATTGAATGCCGGACCGGACAACATATGGACCTCGTCAATGATATACACCTTATACTTAGCAACTGTAGGTGTATATGCCACATCGTCCCTGATGTCCCTGATGCTGTCAACGCCGTTGTTAGAAGCGGCGTCGATTTCCATAACGTCAACTATGCTCTCTTCTAAAATGCCCTTGCATACATCGCACTGATTGCAGGGGTTGCCGTTGTCAGGGTGCAGGCAGTTAATAGCTCTGGCAAATATCTTAGCCATAGTTGTCTTGCCTGTTCCTCTGGTGCCACAAAAAAGATAAGCATGGGAAATACGCCCCGTGGCAATGCTGTTGGACAAGGCCGTAACTATGTGGTCCTGACCTACGACATCAGAAAACAGCAGGGGTCTGTACTTGCGGTACATAGCTGTATATGCCATACTTACCTCCCTTTGAAAATATAGGGCGCCCGTTTGATGGTATCAGCAAGGCTGACTCGCGGCACATGAAAGGATCTGCTTATTGCTGCTTCCTTCCGGACCTGACAAGGTTCACAGGATTTCATTGCGCAAGACCCGGCTGACACCATCAAGCAGGCGCACCTGTCAGTAATTATATATTAGTTCAAATGCAATGGCAATAATTCTCCCTTTGGCATTTCTCCTATATTGCTGTTATTATTTTCTTGTTTTTTGCAAAGATGATCTGTGAAATCAAGAGCAAAAAAAAGAAGCTCTCTCGTGGATGCTTCGTCAAAGTAACATTATGTCAGATCAGCTTTATTTCTAAAGGAGGAACAAAATGTAAGTTGAAATAACTTACGGTTTAGATTATAGCCAATTTTGTCTTCCTTTACTATATACACTAATTCACATACTTTGGGGCTTGTCCAACTTTTTTGTTATGTAGTTTTCACAAAAGCATTATGTCATTTGTGTCTATAATGTCTAATATTAATTTATATAGAATCCAAACACCCTATCTCCTACCCTAATTTCTTCGCTTCCGTACAGGGGAATTCTGTTTTCTGGTTCTATTTTGACATCATTTATGTATGTCCCATTCCTACTACACTTATCAATAATGTAAAAATCGACACCCTCCCGTATAATTTCCGCGTGAATTGGATTAACATGTACATCCGGTATGTACAAATCCACCAAATTGATGTTTCTGCCAATTCTGAACACATCATTCTCCATATCGTATCTTGCTTCAGAATCAAAGGCGCTGACTATATACGCCTGCATATTGTCCTTATTCTCTATAAGCAGAGCATCCTCTTCCCTTTGACGGCGAAAGCATATGGGTTCCGATATAAAGGGCTCCTGTTCGTGGGGCATATCTACATCGTGTACCTCTCTGTTGATAGAAGCAAAGCGTGGCAACCACGCATATGCTGCGCACAGAATAGCATATGCTGCTATTGCAACTAACCAGGGTACTGCCACGCTGTTTAACAGCAGGAGGTATATAGAGTAACAGAACACCGCAAAGCCGGTATGTACGGCGATTGAATTCATTTCCTTTTCCTGAGTACGTTCTTTCTCGTATTGTGTAGATTCTGTCTCCTGCAATATATGACCCTGTAGGTTGTCTGGCACCGGATCGGCAGGATAATACAGAAACGCAAAACTCCCCATGCTATCCCGGTAGACAGCCTTCTCGGAAAACAACAATCTTTCACCATCCAGCAATGAGTCTCCCAGGCTATGAGCAACTCTCATGTACTCTGTCTCCGCCGCAATCAGATCTGCCTTAGATACTCTCATGTTAAAAACGGAACTATATTCCTCCAGTTTATACTCAAAGTATCTCTTCCCCTGGGATACCGAAAGTACTGGCATAATAACATCAGCCCTCCTGTTGTTTGCGGCACTCCTGAGCTGGTACATGAGGACATTTGCGTCCTCTGGCAGTTCAATTTTGAAAAAGCTCATCAGACACCTCCCAACACAGCCAGTGCAGGATAACCAACCAGCAATATAATTCCCGCAAATATCAGAGTCTGAGGGATTAACAGCTTAGCCTTAGCAACTTCTCCTGCCCTGACGCTCTCTCTGCGACTGGCTTGTTCCGCAGAGATGCACAATGCTCGCATGCTATCTCCCATCCTATGTGTACCTATGGTAGTTTCCCTGACAATTAGTGATCCAAGAACTGATCCATCTTCCGTCATACATTCATTTGCAAATCGCCGCCATGCCACCGTAGTGGGTACTCCCGAATCCACTGCCTCCACTGCCCTATGCAGGATTTTCCTAAGCTCTCCATTTCCATATTCCTCACTTGCCACAGACCTGAGGGCAACCGATAAAGGTATACCCGTATCCAACAAAATGACAAGCAAATTAAGCACTTGAGGCATTTCCTCTGTTATTTGCTTCCTAAGCGCCTTCCACCTGTTTTTGAAATATCGCAACACTAATATAGGCAGACATGTGGAGAGGAGAATGACGTATATCGCCTCTATTTCCAAACCAAAAATCACCAGCGTAGTTCCCATGGCCATGCCCACTACTACCAGAGTCAACCAAGCACCCACAACTGCTCTGTGCACATCATTCTGGCCTTGTTGAGCGCCTATACATGTGTCCACGTACTTGTCTATGATTCCCCCATATCTATAGCCAATTCTGCTAAGCACAAATCGTCCTGGTCGTGCCAAAAATCTAATTGCCCTATCTATCCATCTATTCTGCATATTTTCCTCGCCCATATCCATGCCACAACTACTGACATGTATACCGCTACTGCAACAATTCTGCCTGTGCCGGTGTAGAGGCAATCCAAAAAATCCGGGGCTATACCTGTTAGCAAAATTACTATCAACGGAACTGATGCAAAAAGAATGTTTCGGGATAGGTCCAAATCCGTTCTCATTAGTTCAATGTCCTCATATAACTCGCATTTGCGGCGCAGCGCATCGCAAGTATCGCTACAAAGTACTGCTCCGTTGCCACCCTTGTTCTCTATTATCTCAACTGCTCCTGCAAAAGCTCTTATTTCCGCAGAGTTTGTCCTGCTCCCTATTTCAGCAAATGTTCTGCTACACCCCTTGTCTCTGTGCCCCCAATTTGTCCTGACAACATCCAGGATTGGTGTGTCGC
>JAFVXO010000054.1 GCA_017501105.1 Clostridia bacterium
CCTGCGCTATCCACGTAGAGCTTGTCCGCCAAAGGAGCGGCCTGCTCCTTCAGAAAATCTCTGACTGGTCCCTCTGCTCCGGAGATACCGTTTAAATCAGTCAATTGTCTCAATAGCATAGGGCACCTCGCAAAATATCAGGGTCTGTTTCCGCCAGTCTGACCAGCAGTTTGGCGGTATTGTCCACATCCGTCATGCTGACCACCTCTGTCTGGGTGTGCATATACCTAAGGGGTATGGAAACACAGGCCGATGGTATGCCTGCAAATGTCATGTCAAAGGAGTCCTTGTCTGTGCCTGTCTTTCCAGCGGAGATTTCCCTCTTTACGGGGATGTCTCCCTCCTTGGCTGTGCGCTCCAGCAGCAGTGACAATTCCCTCTTAGTGGCAGGGCCAAAGCATACGCAGGGGCCCTCTCCCAGGGGTGTGGTGGTGCCAGGCTTGGTCCCCTCCTGGTCTCCAAATCCCACGTCCAGAGCGATAACCAGGTCTGGCTGTACCTCTGCTGCCACAGCCACTGGTCCGATGCTGTGCCTTTCCTCCTGAACAGAAGCCACCAGGTATATGTCGGCTCTGTGAGGAATGTTCTGCAACATCTGTGCAACGGACAGCATGGTATATATGCTGATGCGGTCGTCCAGAGCCTTAGCTGCGATCTTGTCTCCTGCCAGGTACGAAACCCTCTGCATGGGGGTAATAAAGTCACCTATGCGCACTCTCCGCCTGAGCTCCGAGTCCGACAATCCTGTATCTACAAACAAAATATCAAAAGTGGGAGTCTTGGTCCTGTCCTCTGCGCTCAGCAAGTGTGGAGGCTTGACGCCAATAACTCCGGGAACAATGGAGTCGTCTCCGGTAGCATGGACCTCGACAATAGTGGCGGGCAACACCTTAGGGTCTACTCCCGCAACCTTGGCCAGGCGCAGGAACCCTCCCTCCTCGTATCCGGTAACAATCGTGCCTATTTCGTCCATGTGGGCGTCCACCAGCAACTTAAAGGGAGCTGTGTGGTGGTCTGTGCCGTACAGCACGGAAATAACGTTGCCAAACTGGTCCACATGGCTCTCGCAGCCGGCGCGGCGGAACATATCTGCCACGGCCAGGGCAGCGCTGTGCTCTCCTCCTGTAACGCCTCTCAGGGACAGTATTTCATCTAAAAATACACGTTCTGTAATAGGTATCACCCCTATCTGTCAAAGATAGGAAAATTGTATCACGGAGCGAGGGATTAATAAAGGTTACATTTCAGCATTCCCCAGGAATCCCTGCCATAGACGGGTCAGTACCCACCAGTATGAAATGCGTGGGACTTCCTCTGTAGACAGCAGCGGGAAGCTTCCCAGAACGTTATCTCCTAGCACCACGTCTACTCGACCTACTTCCTGACCCACAGATATAGGTGCACGAAGGTTCTCATCTACCACAACCTTGTATTCCACCTGTTTCGCGTCGTTTCTTGAGATAATCAGCTTGCCATCGGCAGGGTCTGCGGCAAACTGCAGCTTGGTTCCGTTAATAACATCTATGGAAATAGGCCATTCCATTCCGCCTCGACCATCTGCTACCGAGTATGTAGCGAAGCCGTAGTCCAGCAGAGCAGTACTCTCCCCAAACCTGGTCTTGGAATCAGAGCCGCCCAACACAACGGAGATAATGCGCATGTCGTTTCGCTTGGCAGTGGATACCAGGTTGAATCCAGCGGCGTTGGTAAATCCGGTCTTTAGTCCGTCACATCCGGCGTAGTAGCGGACCAACTTGTTGGTATTCACCAGTTCGAATGTGCCATTTCTAAAGGTGTCCTGCCAGATTGAGGTGTATCTGAATATATCGGGGTATTTGTTTATTAACTCCCTGGAAATCATAGCCACGTCGTGGGCACAACTATGTTGGTCTGTGTCATTGAGACCGGTGCAGTCTGCAAAAACCGTGTGTTCCAAGTCCAACTCTCTCACCTTGGCATTCATCTCCTCCACAAATGCCAACTCGCTGCCACATACAGCCTCTGCCAGAGCCACTGTGACGTCGTTTGAAGAGTGAACCGCCACGGCCTTTAACATTTCGTCCACAGTAAACACTTCTCCCTCCTCGATGTAAGCCTGTGAACCGCCCATACCTGCTGCATATGCAGACACTCTGACCTCGGTTTCGTAAGTCAAATCACCCCTAGCGATTGCCTCCATGACCAGCAGCATAGACATAACCTTGGTTACACTGGCAATAGGTCTCTCCTCATATTCGTCCTTGGCCAGCAGAATTGTACCGGTATCTGCCTCTATGAGCATAGCAGATGCACAGGTCAGAGCATTTACGTTTGTAGCCGCCTGGATATCCAGCACCTCAGGGACAGACACGCTAATGGAGTCCGCTTCCTGATAGGTCTCCCACTGGTCTGCATACACAGTTCCCACGGGAATCGTCATAGTCAGAAACAGGATCGTCATGGCCAACGCCACCAACTTTAGTAAAGGATTATTTCTCATTTTTTCTTTCCTATTGATCATATTTGCTGAAAATCTATGCAAAATGCCCCTGTCTTTATGCTTTCAGTTAATTGAAGTTAGATTTTTGCGGTGATACAATTTGTGTGCATTCTTTGAATTATCCCTTTATTCGAGAAAGGATTTAAAAATGGAAGTAATTCTAAGTATTGGCGTGGCCCTCCTGGTCGGACTTCTTATGTCCCGCCCTATGAAGAGGCTGCAGCTACCTGCTGTTACCGGCTACCTTATTGCCGGTGTACTTATCGGCCCCTTTTGCCTTGGCCAGTTGAACATCCCCGGCTTGGGTTTCACCACCTTTGAAGCGGTGGAGAGCTTGGATCTCATACAAAACATTGCTCTTGGCTTTATTGCCTTTTCCATTGGAAACGAGTTCAGACTGTCTTCCCTGAAGAAGACGGGCAAGCAGGCTACCATAATTGGAATTGCCCAGGCCCTTATCACTGCACTGCTGGTAGATGCTGTGCTCATCGGGCTCCATTTCCTCATGCCCAACGTTTTGACTCTGCCTGTGGCTATCACTTTGGGTGCCATTGCCACTGCAACTGCTCCCGCCACAACACTGATGGTTGTCCGTCAGTACAAGGCCAAGGGCGAGTTGACTGACTTCCTGTTGCCCATCGTTGCTCTGGATGACGCGGTTGGACTTATTGTTTTTGCTGTCTCACTGGGAATTGCCCGCACATTGCAGAGTGGCACCATTGACCTGATAAATATCCTAGTAAATCCTCTGCTGGAGATTGTGCTTTCCCTGATTCTGGGCGCCGTCTTGGGCATTGTCCTTACATGGGTTGAGAGGTTCTTTAACTCCGGCAGTAAGCGTCAGTCTCTGTGTGTTTGCTTCGTCTTCCTTACAGCCGGTTTGTCAATGCTGGATTTCCACATTGGATCCCTGCACATCAGCTTCTCCGCACTGCTTGTCTGCATGATGCTGGGTTCCGTGTTCTGCAACCTCTGCGACTTCTCCGAGGAGCTCATGGAGAGGACCGACAAGTGGACCGCTCCCCTGTTCATCCTGTTCTTCGTAGCCAGCGGCGCATCCCTGCACCTGGACGTATTTGCCAACAAGTTTGCAGTTATTATTGGTACGACTTTCATTATTGTCCGCGCTATCGGCAAATACCTGGGCTCCTATTGGAGTGCCAAGGCCGTGCACTGCAGCGACAAGGTTGTCAAGAACCTGGGTCTCACATTACTGCCCCAGGCCGGCGTTGCTCTGGGAATGTCCCTTAACGCAATGGTGCTGGGCGATGTGGAGGGCGGCCTAGTCAGGAACATTGTCCTCTTTGCGGTACTAATCTATGAACTGGTATGTCCTGTAATTGCCAAGATTGCACTGACTAACGCAGGCGATATTGTGGCTCCTGCCCCCAAGCCTCATGTGGTGCGAAGCAGGATTCTGCAGAGCTCAAAGAAGAAGGCTGTGGACCCCATAGCAGAGTAAGCGAAAGAGTATATAGACTACATAAAAGCCACGGTTTCCCGTGGCTTTTTCTTACAGCATGTTCTTGCCAAATCTCCTGATCTTGCGGGTGGTGGTCTTTTCCAATTCCTCCCTGAGAACCTCGGTGATACGGATTCTCTTGTAGGGGGCCACCTGGTTGTTGATCTCGGCAACTATATCTACAACAGCCTTTTCCAATTCCGCATAGCTGGGCTCGTGTCCCAGTTTCTCTGCAACTGCAGCTGTGTTGGGGAATACCTTGGCCTTGACGCAGGTTTGGTTATTCTTGTCCTTGGAGGGGACCACCAGACACTCCTGAACTATGTCGTACTGTTGGAGTCTGGACTCAATCTCCTCGGGATAGATGTTCTTGCCATTGCTGGTTACAATAACGTTCTTCTTGCGGCCGGTGATATATACATATCCCTCCTCGTCAATGCGTCCCAGGTCTCCTGTGCGGAAGAATCCATCGTCGAATACGCTATCCGTGGCCTCCTGGTCGTTGAAGTAGCCCAACATAACGTTCTCGCCGGCTGCCATAATCTCGCCTATACCCTCCTCATTGGGGTCGTCGATCTTAATAGTTACGCCGGGGATGGGGAATCCTGTAGAATCTGCCTTGAGATAGAAGTCGTTGTTGCCTACCACCAGAGGTGAACACTCGGTAAGTCCGTAGCCCTGTAGCGTGCGGAATCCCAAGGAATTAAAGTCATCTACCAAATGGGGGCTAACCTCTGCGCCTCCTACAATGATCAGACGCAGGTTGCCGCCAAATTGCTTGCTGACCTTGCTGCGGATAGCAATCTGCACAAAGAAGGGACACTTTGCCATAGCCTCTGCAATGGTCAATGTCTCAAAGTACTTCTTGTACTTGGCCGGTACCTTGCCTGCCAAGCTCTTGGATATACGGCTGTCCAATACCTGCAACAGAGCCGGCACAACCACTATAACGGATGGCTTGTACTCTGCCATGTTCTGGGCAACTCTGGTCAGACCGTCTGCAAAGGATATACATGCTCCCTTGGAAAATACTGTCATAAATCCCAATGTGCACTCATAGGTGTGGTGCAGGGGCAGGATGGACAGAGTCTTGTCAGTGTCTCTGATGTTTACCATCTGGTTGGTGAAATATATGTCTGAGCAGATATTGTTCTGTGACAAGCATACTCCCTTGGCATTGCCGCTGGTGCCGGATGTGAATATCAGAACTCTCATCTCATCCTTGGCAGGGTCGGGCAATTGGTCCACTCTGGAGGAATCTGCATCTCCGTTGTCCTCGATCTCCTTAACCTGGTCCCAATCCACAAAAACAACATGGTCCAGTCCTCCCTCTCGGAGCTGGTCGATAACCTGCTTAGGGGCAAAGAGCAGTTTGCAGTCTGCTGTCCTGATAAAGTTGTCCACGTCAGCTGCGTGGAGTTCCTTATCCAGAGGAACTGCAACACCCACAGTAGCAGCTGCCAGGTATGACATGCACCAATCGCTGCTGTTGGGGCCGATCATAGCTATATGTGCGCCCTCCATTCCCTGGTCCAGCATATAGTTGCACATCCTGACATACCTGTCCTTAACCTCTGCGAAGGTAATAAATCTATACTTATCCTTGCCGTCCCTGATCTGGTATGCCACCTTGGCAGCATGTGTCTCGGCACAGTTGTACACCAGGTCTCTAAAACTGGCCGGCCGGCGAGCCTTATACAATTTCTTGAGAAATTTGGAATAGTGGCTGTTTTTCTTCATAATATATCCTTTCACTAATGAGCATGTGCTGCCAATCACAAAATCTGCAAATAGATTTACGTCTGTACATACTCATTATAAACCAAAACTGACCGCATATAGCAGTCAGTTTAGTGCAAATCAAAAACGTTTACTCTCTGTTAATAAGTTGTTCTGCAATATCCGTATACGCAGGCTCCTCAACAGACTCGATGCAACCGTGGTCGGACAGCTGCGCTACCAGAGGAGTAACGGGAACCTTGCCCAGGAATGGAACTCCCATCTCCTCGGCGTTAGCCTGAGTCTCTCCTTGACCAAACAGATAGATTTCTTTACCACAGTCGGGACATCTGATATAGGACATGTTCTCCACAATGCCCAATACCTTAACGTCCATCTGGGCAGCCATGTTGTATGCCTTGCGGACAATCATGCCAACCAGTTCCTGAGGTGAAGTTACAATAACAACGCCGGACAGAGGCAGTGACTGGAATACAGTCAGGGGAACATCACCTGTTCCGGGAGGACAGTCTACAAACAGCACGTCCAGGTCTCCCCAATCAACCTCAGTCCAGAACTGATTGATAACGCCGGACAGGATGGGGCCTCTCCAGATAACGGGGGTGTCCTCGTTGTCCAGCAGCAGATTCACGCTCATAATCTTGATGCCTGTCTCTGTCTCTCTGGGCATAATGCCATTCTCGGATGCCATAGCTCTGCCGCGAATGCCAAACATACGGGGAATAGAGGGTCCGGTAATATCGGCGTCCAGAATACCAACCTTGAGTCCACGTCTGGCATATTCCACTGCCAGCATAGCTGTCGTCATGGACTTGCCTACGCCGCCCTTGCCGCTGACTACACCAATAACCTGCTTGATGTGGTTCTCGGGAGTATTAAACTGGGGCTCTGCCTGTTTGTTCTTTGGGTTAGATCCGCAGTGCTCACACTCTGGAAGTGATCCGCAATTGATGTGATCGTGTTCTACGCAATTTTCTGCCATAATAATCTCCTATTACTTAACTATGAAGTTGATGAGTCTGCCGGGGACTGCGATTACCTTAACGATAGTCTTACCAACCAGCAGCTCCTTAACACTGTCGTTGTTCTTTGCAAATTCCTCTGTGGATGCAGCGTCCAGTCCTGAGGGTACCATGATACGTGCTTTGATCTTGCCCAGCACCTGAACAGCAATCTCCACCTCTGCCTCTGCAATGGCTGCCTCGTCGTAGGTAGGCCATGCTGTCTTATAAATGGGCTGGTCTCCCAAACCGTTAACCTGCCACAGTTCCTCTGTCATGTGAGGTGCAACAGGATTCAACAGCTGAAGCAGTGCGCGCATATCTCCGCGAGAGACCTGTCCCTCGGAATATGCGTCGTTGATAAATGTCATCATAGCCGCAATGGCTGTGTTGAACTTCATCTTCTCGTAGTCCTCGGAGACCTTCTTAATCAGGCCGTGAACCTTGGACTTAAGTGCGGGAGAAATCTCCTCCTGGTCTGTCATCTTGTCCTGCAGCTTCCATACGCGGTCCAGGAACTTGCGGCAGCCTCTGGCTCCCTGTGTGGACCAGGGAATAGGCTGGTCAAATGCGCCCATGAACATCTCGTAAGTTCTGAAGGCATCTGCACCAATCTCGGCAACCATGTCGTCGGGGTTGATTACGTTGCCACGGGACTTGGACATCTTCTCACCATTCTCGCCCAAAATCATGCCGTGAGCAGTTCTCTTGGCGTAGGGCTCGGATGTAGGAACGATGCCCTGGTCATACAGGAACTTGTGCCAAAAACGGGAGTACAGCAGGTGTAATGTAGTATGCTCCATACCGCCGTTATACCAGTCGACGGGCAGCCAGTACTTCATCTCGTCCCAGGCAGACAAGCTGTCGTTGTTGTGGGGATCTGTATACCTGATGTAATACCAGGAAGAACCTGCCCACTGGGGCATGGTGTCTGTCTCTCTCTTGGCAGGCTTGCCACAGTGGGGGCACACGGTGTTAACCCACTCGGTGCACCTTGTCAGAGGAGATTCGCCGTCGTCTGTCTGAACAAACTGCTCAATTTCAGGCAGCTGTAGTGGCAGCTGGTCCTCGGGAACAGGCACCCAACCGCAATCCTGGCAATATACCAACGGAATAGGCTCTCCCCAGTATCTCTGGCGGGAGAATACCCAGTCTCTCAGCTTGAAGTTTACCTTGGCATGGCCCAGGCCCTTCTCCTCCAGCCACTTGATAATGGTTTCCTTAGCCTCTGCAACAGACAGGCCGTTGAGGAAGCCGGAGTTGATCATCGTGCCTTCCTGAATATCTGTATATGCCTCCTGAGAAATGTCGCCGCCGGCAACAACCTCAATGATATCTATGCCAAAGGTCTTGGCAAACTCGTAGTCCCTGGTGTCGTGGGCAGGGACGGCCATAATGGCACCTGTGCCGTAGCTAGCCAGAACGTAGTCGGAAATCCACACAGGAATATGTCTGCCATCCACGGGGTTGACAGCATAGATGCCCTTGAGTTCAACGCCGGTCTTGTCCTTGGCCATTTCTGTACGCTCAAAGTCAGACTTGCGTGCTGCCTCTGCCTTGTATGCCAGAACACTGTCGTTGTTTGCAATGTAGGGTGCCAGTTTCTCCACCAGAGCGTGCTCGGGAGAAAGCACCATATATGTAGCTCCAAACAGAGTGTCGGGGCGTGTTGTATACACTGTGACGGTTGTATTTACTGCGGGATTGCCATCCACCTCAGGGGCGCAAATTGTGAAATCCACCTCTGCTCCTGTGGACTTGCCAATCCAGTTGCGCTGCTGAACCTTGACCTTGTCGATGAAGTTGACCTCGTCCAGGCCGGAAATCAACTTGTCTGCGTACTCGGTGATCTTAAGCATCCACTGGGACTTGACCTGACGGACAACCTCTCCTCCACAGCGCTCGCACTTGCCGTTGACAACTTCCTCGTTGGCCAGGCCAACCTTACAGCTGGTACACCAGTTGATGGGCATCTCACTCTTGTATGCCAATCCAGCCTTAAACAACTGCAGGAATATCCACTGTGTCCACTTATAGTAGTTGGGATCTGTTGTATTTACCTCACGGCTCCAATCAAAGGAGAAGCCCAGCATCTTGAGCTGATCTCTGAAGTGGTCTACGTTCTGCTTGGTAACCACTGCAGGATGGATCTGATTCTTAATTGCAAAGTTCTCGGTAGGCAGACCAAAAGCATCCCAACCCATGGGGAAGAGGACGTTGTAGCCTTCCATACGGCGCTTGCGACAAATGATGTCAAGAGCGGTGTTTGATCTGGGATGTCCCACGTGCAAACCGTTGCCGGAGGGATAGGGGAACTCAATCAAGCCAAAAAACTTGGGCTTGGAGTGGTCAGTGCTTGCCTCAAATGCACCGTCCCTCTCCCAAATGTCCTGCCATTTCTTCTCAATGGCTGCGGGGTTATATTCTGTAAAACTCATACGTCACCTCGTGTTCAATAAAAAACAATCACCTTGCATTGTAACACAACTTTCAAGGCTAATAAAGTGGCGGATAGCCGTATGACTATCCGCCTAATTTCACTATCAACCCGGAGATGCCGCGTCCCGTATTTTGACACCCAGCATATGCCAGGTGGGGTCTCTGTTGCTCGTTACTGCCATCTACCGCCGACCTCGAAAGGCCGAATAATTGAAGCCCGGCATCCCTCACAAACGTAAGTTCCCTTTTACTCGGTGTAGGTTCAAAATATTGGGTTAACCGAACATCCCAGGCAACTACATTATACCCTCTGTTGTAATTTCTATCAAGAAATTACTTGTGGAATTTTGTCCCATCCATTCACAATCACAAATTTCCAATTTTTCGCATATTATGACACAGGATAAATGTAACAAATTGTCGGAAAGGAGATTTTATGGTTGCACTGTATTCGACTGCAAATCACGCCTACTACATGCGAGAGGTCCTCACCCGCAGTGGCATAGACACTAAGGTGGTATCCATTCCCGGTTCCATCTCCAAGGGCTCCTGCACCACAGCTCTGGACTTCGACTCCCGCCACTCTGCTGCAGTGGTCAGGCTGTCGAGCAACAACCGCTGTCCCGTTCAACAGCTGTACAAGGTAGAATACGGTAGGTATATTCCAGTATAGATTAAACATCACCCGAGGGGCATTTCCTTCGGGTGATTGACTTGAGAACCACTTCTATAAATTTATAAATTGTTTCTGGCGTAGTGGAACAGGTACTGCTGAGCATAGCCTGCCCTGCCGCCAAATCTGGCCTGCACTGCCCTGTCTATGTCTGCAGGAGTGTCGGAGCATCCTGGGTACAGTTGCTTCATAACCCTCAGCACCCAGACGTCCTTGGGGAACACATCGTACCTGATTCCGGCAAATAACAATATACAGTGTGCCACCTTGGGGCCTATTCCCGGATACTTTTCCAGGCACGACGCCGCTTCTCCGCAGGTACCCTGCCTTAGCAGGGACACAAGATCTGCAGTTTCAGCACAGGATAGTGCACCGGCTGTGGCCTTTATGTACTTGTCTCTGAAGCCAACACCTGTCTCCCTGAGTTCCGTCTCCGTCACCTGAGCCAACACCTGCAGCTCGGGAA
>JAFVXO010000055.1 GCA_017501105.1 Clostridia bacterium
AGTTAATATACAGTAGTCGCGAATGCTGTGTTTGCTGCCAATTTCCGGAACAGAGGAGAGTAATTTCTTGCTCTCGTCCAACTGCAGATATCTTGGCAATCTCTTGGGGATTTTGGGAGAATCCAACTCTGCTGAAACGTTGTTGTCTATAAGCTTGGCAGTCACTGCACAATACTTAAAAAAAGATTTAAGTGATGCAGTTTTTCTGGCTCGTCCTGCGCTTTCAATATGTCTCTCACTGCGCAAATAAGCCATATATTCAAACAGATCAAAAAGAGTCACTTGATTTAAGTCAGCAGTGGAATATGAGGTTATATTAAAATCGTCAGATATATTTAAACTATACTTTTTGGCATAGAGATAACGCAGGAACAACTTTAAATCATAATAGTATTCCTTCACCGTATTGGCAGATTTGCCCTTAACGGTATACATGTAGTTAAGGTATGATTCTGCAAATTGAGGTAATTGATTCCTAGGGAAAACTTCGGCCATATTATTCCTCAAGAGTTGTTGTAACGTCAACCTCAGCGGTAGACTCAGGATCCGGAGTAATATCGGGTTCTGTTGTAACTACCGGTTCCGGTGTGACTTCTGGCTCTGGGGTAACTACTGGTTCCGGTGTAATCTCCGGTTCTGGGGTAGGAGTAGGTGTGGACTCAGGTGTAGGAGTTACCTGTGGAGGTGCTGTGGGTGTTGGCGTAGGTGTAGGCGTAGGTGTGGGGGTAGTCAAAACACCGCCAACGTATGTGATTTTAAATCCAGATAGATAATTAAAACCTTTAATTTTCTGCCAATCAAGGTCTGTTCCGGCGTATTCAATGGAAAGAGATGAGTCCAGACCATCAAAAGTTAATTCGCCAATTGAGGTTAAACTCTTCGGAAGGGAAATATTGCTGAGCTTGCCACAACCTGAAAAACAGTTATCTCCAATAGTAGTCAATTTTGAATTAAAAGTTACAGAAGACAGCTCGCTGCATCCGGCAAATATATTTTTGCCCAAAGTGGTAATACCCTTTGCAGTAACAGTTTTTAGAGCAGTACAACCAAAAATACCATTTTCATTTATCAGATTGCATGAGGATGGCAATTCAATTGATGTTAAATATGGATTGTTTGAAATGGCATATTTGTCAATAGTTGCTACACTGGAGGGCACAGTAAAAGTGGTGTCAGTTTTGCCATACGGGTAGAATAACAATTTTGACTTCCATATGTTGTAGACCACGCCATTTTCAGAACAGATATTTGGGTTGTTTGAGCTGATTTCGATTTCTTCCAGATAAATTGGAAATGCAAAAGCAGCAGAATAAAAGATATCGCTCAATGATCCTGCTCCAAGTGATTTGCCAATAGTAACCTTAGTAAGTGCTGTACATCCGTCAAAAGCGTATGGTCCAACAGATGTAACACCATTACCCAAATCGACAGTTTTCAGTGAGTAGCAATTTTGGAACATCAGAGTACCAAGAGTTGTTACCGAATCAGGAATAGTAATATCAACCAGAGAAGAACATCCATAAAATGAACAGTTACCGATGGTTTTGAGGTTCTCAGACAGCTTGACATAGTACAGAGAAGTACACCCCTGGAAGGTATACTGACGCATCTCGACAACAGTGTCAGGGACCACTATAGTCTTAAGCTCCGTATGGTGCTGAAAAACAGCTCTGGTTATGATGGTAATAGGCTTGCCAGCAATGTGAGAAGGTATGGTTAGATTCTCGTCCTTGCCAAAATAGTATCCAATTGAATAACCGACACCGTTATCGTAAAGCTTGTAGGGATAAACTATAACCTTAATCTCATCAATAACATCGCCTGTAGAGGACACAGCAGAAACTGTTGTCTCGCCAACAGCAATTCCTTTAATTTGTCCATTTTCATCAACAGTCAAAACCGATTCATCAGTGGAAACTAGGGAGATGTCGGGAAACAGAGACAGGTCAATTGGTGAATAGACCAAATCCGGCACCATGCCAAGCTCAGCATCTGCAAAAATGTCATCATATGTAATCTCCACATCAGGCGTGGCCGTAGGATAAAACGGAGGATCTGTAGTAATGGGTTCAGGAGTATGAGTAGGCGCAGGTGTTGGGGTACCTATAGCCAAGTTATTGTCTGGTGTGGGTGTATTGATCTCATAGTCATTGCCACTGCCGCTGGAGTTAAGCTGATATGTAGTTACGGCAAATGAACAGACCACAAGCAATATGCCAATTATAAATGTAATACGTTTTTTCAAAATTCTACCTCAAAATTTAATACTGAGATTATACAAAATTCGCATATCTAAAGTAAATACTTTCTTGGTTGGTAAAAATATTATATAATCACCTTTATTTCCATTGAGGTAGTCCATGACAGATATGAGAAACAACTTCGATCCACAGGAGCTTGCTGTCGAAAATGGCAGGCTTAGTCATGTAGTTGGCGTTATTTCACGCAAGCTATATGAGCAGGAGCATCTGTCTGAGATACTTCGCGGTGACAACGTTAAACTTAATCAGTTAATGTGGGACGATACCGCCAAGGCAATTTATGACTTTGACGATGTAGCAGCTATGCCAATTTACTTGTCCGATATGCAGCAGATGGCATACAGGAGAGAGCGCAACGCCAAAATGATTGATTTTCTTAATAGAATTATCGATTCTCCATGGTTTGCGCGTATTTCTTTCGTTGAAGACGGTGAAAGCAATGTGGATAACTACTACATCGGTATTGGAAACCTTAACGATGACAAGGGCAACATCCTTGTTATAGACTGGCGTGCAGACATTAGCAGCCTATACTACGACAGCGATATTGGCCCGTCATTTTATGAGACACGAGGCTATAAAATCACCGGCAATTTAACCGGCAAGCGTCAGTACAAGATTTCCGACAGACAGATCAAGTTTATGTTTGATTCAGATGTGGCTATTGAGGACCAGCTGTTGATTGAGCTGCTGGAGAATAACACATCTCCTCATATGAAAAATATTGTAAGCACCATTCAGAGAGAGCAGAATAGTGTTATCAAGTCAGCTCCCGGTGGAGTGCTTATTGTTTCAGGTCCTGCAGGCTCTGGTAAGACTTCTGTGGCTATGCACAGAATTGCATATCTGATGTATCGTGAGCGCAAGACCTTCAATGCAAATTCTATTTTGATTTTATCTCCAAACAATATTTTTAACGACTATATATCTGATGTTTTGCCCAGTTTGGGTGAGGATTCTGTAAATAGTATGGTTTTTGCCGGGATAATTCCCGACACGCTTCCAATGCCCGAGGGTATTTCGGTTCAAACCGGAATTTCATTTATGAACAATGCTGCTGGCAATATTTCCAGGGCCAGAGCAAACTCTATTTCCATAAAATCTTCTCCTGAATTCACTGATACAATGGAGAAGTTCCTCAGCCCAGAATCTGTAGGACACAATCGGTTTAGAGATATTATGGATGGAGATACTGTTATCTTTTCAGCAAAGGATATGGAGGAGTTTTTCTTTAGTTCATATCCTGGCCTGACCATTCAAATGCGCATGAACCGTATTCGCAACGCAGGAAATGCGGCAATTATGTCCTGGGCGGAGCAGGAGAGCCAACGGTTGTTTGAAATTGAGACAGAAAATACTACTGTTTTAGGCGACGGTTCTGAAATTATGTCCAAGTGCCGTGCAATGGTCCGTGGCAAGGTATCTCAACACCTAGGTGAACTCTTCAATATCACAACTCTCAATGTCTACAATATATATCGAACTTTCCTGAGACGATTGGCCAGGGGACGCATTCGTACAAACATGGATACTGGCATGTTGACAGATGCCTATGAGACCTACATGGATGCTGCTGAGGCTGGTGTTATGCAGTACGAGGATTATTGCGCATATGCCTTGGCCAGCCTTATGCTGGGCATTGTAGAGCCCAACAAAAACATTCTGCATGTGGTTATAGATGAGGCTCAGGATTATTCATTTTTACAATTCAGACTACTTAGGTTGATGTACCCTGTGGCATCCTTTACATGCCTGGGCGATCCCAATCAGAGGGTAAATCCGTATACTGGATCTGATAATCTTTCTGCTATTCCCGGAGCATTTAAGGGGACTCAGATTACCCGCATTAATTTGAACAAGAGTTTTCGATCCACCTCAGAGATTAGTAAATTCTGCTCAGACTTGTTGGGAGGCACGATTGGCGACAATGTGGACAGACATGGTCAGCCGGTTAAGTTAAACCAATGTGCTTCTACGGTGGATTTTGCCGATTATGTTTTTAACGTGATTGATGATATTGATGCCAGTTCAACCACAGCTGTTTTATGTAAAAATATCGAGCAATGCAACAGGTGCTATGATATATTAAAGTCCAAGGGCATCTATTCAAGAATCGTTTTGTCCGATGCTGCCGGCACTGTGGGTATTTCACCCGGCATTCTGACGATAATGCCTGTATTCATGGCTAAGGGTCTTGAGTTTGATAATGTCATTATCTATAACAGCAACAGCTACGCCCAGGACACCGCTGGCCGACAGTTACTATATACGGCCTGCACCAGAGCATTGCACAGGTTGTATGTAAATAGGTTTGTATAGTTTGTGAGGACTACTTTGAGTAATAACGTCAACAAGAGAATAGGGTGGTCGGCTCTCATTGTAATGAGCTCATTAATTGTAAGCAGGATTACCGGATTCATTCGGGAAATGCTGGTTGTCAACTGTTTTTCGGACAGTTTACTTACTGACGGATACAATTATGCCTTTACAATTACAGACTTCTTCTACTATCTGTTGTTAGGCGGGTCCATTGCCTCAGCTCTAATACCTGTAATGACAAAACATATTTCCGCAGGTCCTGATCAGGAATCCGAGGGATGGAGAGGCACCAGCGCATTTATTAATGTATTTATGTGCATTTTGTTGTTTGTGTGTGGACTGGGTATGATTTTCTCCAGACAGATTCTGGATTTGTGGTTTCCTCAATATGCTGTTGGTTCTGCTGATCCCGAGTTTTACCGAAATACCGTTGCGTCACTGATACGCATACTTTTCCCGTCTGTTGTCTGCATGATGATAACAGGTTTTATGAACGGTATCCTCAATTCCTATAAGCGCTTTGCAGCAGCAGCCTATGGCCCCACCATATACAACATTTGCTGTTGTCTGGCTATATTTGTATTCAGAGGAAATATTATCCACGTTGCCCTTGGTGTACTAGCCAGTTCATTTACCTATATGTGCATACAGATTGCTTTTACATCCAGACATCTCAGAAACTATACATTCAATTTTGACGTTCGACACCCTGCATTCAAGAGCCTGGTGATACTCGCAATTCCAACGCTGCTATCATCGGCCCTTAATCAGCTTAATGTTGTTGTCACCAAGACATTTACACAGTTCTATGATGCAGGAGCTGTTACTGCCCTCAATAACGCAAACAGCTTGTGGCAGATGCCATACGGTATATTTGCTGCTGGAATCGGTACCGCTATGCTTCCATCAATCAGTGAATACTTTGCCACACAGAAGAGGGACATGTTCAATGAGACAATGCGCTCCAGCATCAGATATGTTATGTATCTGGTCATTCCATCAGCTTTTGCATTTTATGTCCTCAGCGACCAACTTGCTGCCTCTGTATTCCTATGGTCCAATAATGTATCGAATACGCTGATTTCCGACATAGGAATTTTACTCAAATGTATGTCTTTTTGCATGGTATTTCAATCTGTGATTTACCTTTGCTACAGGGCCTTTTACGCCTCCCACAACACAAAAATACCTCTGTATTCGGCAGTTATTAACGTGCTGCTTACTACAGTTTTTGGTACACTAATAGTGCAATTGACTGACTGGAGTGTCGTGGCCATCGGATATATGTACACTGCTGCCTCACTGCTGACCTGTGTTATTACATGTATAATGGCATACACCAAGTTGGGCAATTTTGGTATCAAGAACATTCTGGTAGGAACCGGGCTTATGTGTGTGTGTTCAGCTATTATGTCAATAGCACTGTACGGTTTAGGCAAGGTATTAACAGTGAATATTACACCTGCACTGTTTACCCTTTCATCAAAGGTTCATGACCTTTTTAACCTTGTACTGCTAGTAGTTGTAGGTGTTGTGGTCTACTTTACGTCGTCTGCATTGATGCATATAGAGGAGGCCACCAAGGTGCTGAGTACTATATGCAACAAGCTTGGTATTAAAATTCACAGAAATTCTTGACATAGTAAATAACAGGGATTATATTAAAAACAAACAAATGTTTGTGCAGGATTGTTAGGAGGACAGATATGGTAAATGATAGACAAAAGGCGATTGAAGCCGCTATGTCACAGATAGAGAAGCAGTTTGGCAAGGGATCCGTTATGAGACTGGGAGACCACAGCCATATGAATATTGAAGCTATTCCCACCGGATCTATGATATTGGATATTGCTCTTGGTGTAGGAGGCATTCCCAAGGGACGTATTATTGAGATATACGGACCTGAATCTTCAGGTAAGACAACAGTTTGCCTGCATGTAATTGCTGAGGCACAGAAGCAGGGTGGAGTTGCTGCATTTATTGATGCTGAGCACGCACTTGATCCTGTTTATGCAAAGAAGCTTGGTGTCGATATCAACAACCTGCTTGTCTCACAGCCTGATTTTGGCGAACAGGCCTTGGAAATAGCAGAGGCTCTTGTACGCAGCGGTGCTGTAGATATTATTGTTGTTGACTCTGTTGCAGCATTGGTGCCCAAGGTTGAGATTGATGGCGAGATGGGTGATTCCCATGTTGGTTTGCAGGCCAGGCTTATGTCTCAGGCCCTGCGCAAGCTTGCTGGTATTGTCAGCAAATCCAACTGTATTGTTATGTTCACCAACCAGCTGAGAGAGAAGGTTGGCGTTATGTATGGCAACCCTGAGACAACCACAGGAGGCAGAGCCCTTAAGTTCTACGCCTCGGTTCGTATGGATATCCGCAGGATTGATTCTATTAAAAATGGCAGCGAGATTGTGGGTAATAGGACCAGAATTAAGGTTGTCAAGAACAAGGTAGCTCCTCCGTTCAAAGAGGCCGAGTTTGATATTATCTATGGTGAAGGTATTTCAAGAGAAGGTGGCATCTTAGATGTTGCTGTTCTAAACAATATTATTGTCAAGAGCGGTTCATGGTTCTCCTACAATGACAATCGCATAGGACAGGGCAGAGAGAATGCCAAGCTTTTCCTGCGCAACAATCCTTCTATCCTCGATGAGATTGAGGCCAAGATTCGCTCCATCTATTTTTCTGATAAGACAGCAGCATTAGATGAGGATATTCCCGAAATCTATATTGATGACCTTGATGACGACGACTCTGACGAGATCTAAATTTTATGTTTAAGAGAGCTACAGACAGCATTGTATTTCGAAAAGTATGCATTTTTAGCATGGTGCTGAATGTAGCTTCTCTTTTTTCTGTTTTTATCGCAATTACATATGAGTTTGTTCGTAACTACCAGCATATTGACTCGCTATTCGAGAGTAACATAGAGACTTTCGTCTTTATATTTATAGTTCTACTTGTTGTAATTGATGCGATTTCCAATGTTTTGCTTTGCAGGTCAGCAATGAGAATGTCACAAATTTCTGATTCTATTAAATCATCCCACAACAATCTTGATAAGCTCAACAATGACATGCGTAAGCAGAGACATGACTTCATGAACAACCTCCAGGTCATCCACGGCCTGATTAGTATGGATTGCTATCAGGAGGCTAAGATATACATCGACAGTGTATATACTGATATTCGCAGCATAAGCCGTATTCTTAAAACCGATAGCCCTGCCATTAACGCTCTGTTACAGGCCAAGGTGGCACGTTGTGACGAGCTGAATATTCCAGTAAATCTTGAAATTATGTCTACTTTTAAGGACGACATGCCTATGCCTGAGTGGTTAGTTTGCAGAATACTAGGCAATCTAATTGATAATGCCATTTATGCCATATTAGATAAGGGGCAAGGGCATCTCCACATAGTTTTGACAGAGGATGTTAATGCTCACTCACTTTCTGTATCTGATGACGGTACATCCATATCCTCTAATTTTATTGACAAATTATTTATTCCGGGATTCTCAACCAAGGGTGACAAGGGTACGGGCATGGGCTTGGCTATATGTAATGATTTAGTCAGGGAATACAGTGGTTCTATTAATCTTAAAATAGAGGACCAGTACAAGACATTTACCGTTATTATTCCAAAGTCCATATCCATCTGACATTTCAAACATTCAACTGTATAGTTTGGCAAAAAATCCCCTATCATCAGCATAGTATGATATACTTAATTCAAATACTGATGACAGGAGGTTATATATGCTATTTTTAGCCGACGGATTTTTTTCATTTGCAGATAACATTACGCTGATTCCTGCTATTCTGTTAATTCTGGGCACTTCTCTATTTGTGGTAGAGATGTTTATCCCGGGATTCGGATTCTTTGGAGTATCAGGTATTGTGTGTTATCTGATATCAATCCTGTTGACCGCTAAGACATTAGTTGAATTCCTCTCTATGCTGGTTGTTCTGCTGGCTGTGTTGGCAATCTTAACAACAATTATGCTGATACTTCTAGGCAACGGAAAGTTACCCAGCAAGATTGTGCTCAAGGACAGTATCGACGGAGTATCAACTTCTGTCCCGAATACTGATGATATCAACTATTATATTGGCATGACAGGAACAGCTGTTTCAACATTAAGACCCTCCGGCACATGCGAGATCAATGGCGTAAAGTTGGACGTTATGACTGACGGAGAATTTATTGAACTTGGTACACCTATTGTTGTATCAAAAGTAGTTGAGGGACACATCATTGTTAAATCAGACAAATGACAAAATAACGGTATTAATCCTGGACGATGATGCCGGCATGAGATTGTTGTTGCGTAAGATCGTTGAACAGGATGACAGATTTGAATGTGTTGCAGAGGCTTCTTGTGCAGAGGCTGCAATTGAACAATTCAGAGTTTATCATCCTCACTTGGTTTTTTCGGATATTGATCTGCCCGACGGAAATGGAGTAGACAGTGCACGCAAAATCCACGAAATTGATCCTATGACCAAGATTGTGTTTGTTACGGCGTATGAACAATATATGGCAGATGCCTTCAGTGTTTATGCCTTTGACTACATTGTCAAACCTTTTGACATTGATCGTGTTAAGGCAACGCTAAATGCCATATATGACATATTGAACGTAACGCATATTAAACCAATTCTCACTGTCTCGGATAAAAATATTGCTCCGGATAAGCTCGTAGTAAAGACAAAAGAAAGCTACAGCTTCATCAATATGGAGGACATAATTCTTATACAGCGAGAGGATAGGTCTACAGTTATTTACACCATCAATAACGGACGATATGTGACTAAGGATACGCTATCCGATATTATGGGAAGACTAGACAAGAGTTATTTGATACGTTCACACAAATCATACATCATCAATGTTAATAAGATTACTGACATTTACGTGTATGGCAGATGGACATACTTGGCAAGATTTTCTGGAACCACAGTTGATGCATTGATAACATCAGAGAGTTTCGAGATTATCAAACAGAAGTACAATATTAATTAACCGTAAGGTAGAAAGATAAGGAGAAACATTATGACAAACTTAAACGCAGTAAACATCGCTCTTGCCACATATGGTGGCCTGCCAATACTTGTTATTGTAGCAGCAATATTCCTGTTCCTGGCCATCTTGTGCAGCCTCTTCCCAGTAGGCCTCTGGATTTCAGCAATTGCTGCAAATGTTAAGGTCAGTATCAGCACACTGATTGGTATGAGATTCAGAAGAGTTGTTCCTTCCAGAATCGTCAATCCTCTGATTAAGGCAACCAAGGCTGGAATTAATGTCAATATCAATAAACTTGAAGCTCACCTGCTGGCCGGCGGTAACGTTGATAGAGTTGTAGATGCACTCATCGCTGCACAGAGAGCAAATATTACGTTGGAGTTTGAGAAGGCGGCAGCTATTGACCTGGCTGGTCGTAACGTACTTGAGGCAGTTCAGATGAGTGTTAACCCCAAGGTTATTGAGACACCCGTCATTGCTGCAATTGCCAAAAACGGTATTGAGCTCAGAGTTAAGGCAAAGGTTACAGTCAGAGCTAATATTGAAAGACTTGTCGGCGGCGCCGGTGAACAGACAATTATCGCTAGAGTTGGTGAGGGCATTGTTACCACGATCGGCTCCTCTGAGACACATAAGGACGTTCTGGAAAATCCCGATTCTATCTCTAAGACTGTTTTGATTAAGGGACTAGACGCAGGTACTGCCTTTGAGATTCTCTCTATTGATATTGCTGACATTGACGTAGGCAAGAATATCGGCGCACAGCTTATAACTGACCAGGCAGAGGCTGACAAGAAAATTGCACAGGCCAAAGCAGAGGAGAGACGTGCAATGGCTATCGCCCTTGAGCAGGAGATGAAGGCAGAAGTAATTAAGGCAGAGGCTGAAATTCCTAGAGCTATGGCTAAGGCATTGTCCGAGGGTACGCTGGGTGTTATGGATTACTACAACATGCAAAATGTAATTGCTGACACAAAGATGAGAGAGAATATTGCTAAGGACGACAATCAGAAATAAGAGGTGATACTATGTCACTAAAGTTTAATCCTCAAGCAGGTGTACAACCAACTCCTAAACCCAGAGTAAATGTTCCAGAGGGGCAATCAACAGAGGGTAAGGCAAACCCAGGCAAAATACCTCAGTTTACGCCAGATCCGGAACACTGTGTTATCGATCATGTTGATGACGGTGTCTATGATAAAATTTCTCAAGGTGGCAATACTCTTGAAAATCTTGATGAATTAAGATATTCTCAAGTTGCTAAAAGGGCCTTTTTGTATAGTGAAATTTTAGGGAGACCCTTATCACAAAGGCACAGGAAATAGGGTTAATGAAAATCGGTTTTTTTGATTCTGGTATCGGCGGGTTAACAGTACTCGCCGATGCCGCAACTTTATACAAAGATTGCGAGTTTATATATTTTGGGGATGTAATACATGCTCCATATGGTACCAAGGATAGAGAACAAGTTTTATGTTTAACCTTGGACGCTGTCGAAACTCTTGCAAAGGAAAATCTCGATGCACTGGTTGTAGCCTGTAATACTGCAACCAGTGTTGCTGTACGTGCCCTTAGAGAAAAGTACTCTTTTCCCATCATTGGCATGGAGCCTGCATTAAAGCCGGCTCTTTCCGCTTCTGAGGGAAACATTTTAGTTTTAGCTACTGAATTAACACTGAGGGAGTCAAAATTCAAATACTTGGTTGACACATTTAATGCAACAGACAGAGTCTTAAAGCTTCCCATGGGAAATCTGGTTAAGTTTGCTGAGGCTGGAGATTTTGATTCACCGCAGTTAGTTGAGTATATTAAAAAGCAACTAAGTACCATTGATTTAAAGAACATTGATTCAGTTGTTTTAGGATGCACACACTTCCTGTACTTCAGAAATATTATTGAAAAATTACTCCCCGGGCATATTCGTATTTTTGATGGCAACTCAGGAACAATTCGTCACACCGCTAAGTTAACCGGAGTTGATATGAGAGCTACATCTGCTGATCCCGATTTTGGCAGGATTAAGTTTTACATGTCGGGTTTGCTTCTGGATGACCATTGTCTGAAATACCATCAGTTTATAGATTCGATAAATAATTATCTTGGAGGTAGAAAAAATGGGTAGCGAAAGAGATATGATTATTGATCGTTGTGAAAAATTGCATGCCGCAATTAACAGAAGCGAATCTTATGCTGTTTTGTTGACCAACGACTATAATGTCAGGTATTTTTCCGGTTTTACCGGAGACTCTACATATTGTCTGATTATTGGGGATGACAAATACGTTATAACTGACTCCAGATATACACTCCAATGTTCTCAACAGTGTCCCGGATATACTGTTGTAGATTCTAAAAACAACTTGATGCTATGTACCTCCGAACTGGTAAAAGCATCAGGCGTATCTACTCTATATGTTGAAAGCGATATTTCAGCAGCAGCATGGTTACAGATAAACAGTATAATGGGTTGCAAAGAGTACCCATTTGTGGACCAGTACACCGCTGAGATTCGAACAGTTAAGGACAAATTCGAGCAGGAATACTCTGCGATTGCTGCATCCATTGCAACAGAATCCCTTGAGGTGATTTGCAAGTTGCTCCGTCCAGGTGTCTCCGAGCATACAATTGCTCTGGAACTTGAGTATGAAATGAAAAAGAGAGGCGCATCAGGCACTTCTTTTGATACTATTGTTGCCTCCGGTGCCAGATCCGCATTGCCCCACGGGGTTGCATCATCCAAAATAATCGAGGCAGGAGACCCTGTAACAATTGACTTTGGCTGCATTTACAATGGATATTGTTCCGATTGTACCCGTACTTTGTTTGTTGGCACACCTGACCAACGCATGGTTGAAATTTATAACATTGTCCTCAAGGCACAGACAGAGGCTCAGGCTGCAATTAAATCAGGAGTTACCGGCAAGTACGTTGATAGCATTGCAAGAGGTATTATTGCAGATGCTGGCTACGGCGAAAGATTTGGCCACGGTACAGGTCATGGAACCGGCCTTGAGATCCACGAAGCACCCAGACTAAGCCCATCTGCAGTTGCGGACAAGATTTTAACTCCTGGTATGATCGTTACTTGTGAGCCAGGCATTTACATTGATGGCTTTGGGGGCGTTCGTATTGAAGATCAGAGCATAGTAGAGGATAAAGGCAGTAGAATATTGAGCTCTTTCCCCAAGGAACTCATTATTTTATAAGGTAAACTTGATTATTGACAGAATATAAAGTATTATGATTCAGTTAATTCAATTATTATGGAGGTAATATGATTACAGCAGGCGATTTTAGAAACGGCGTTACATTTGAGCTTGAGGGCAATGTATTTAAGATTATAGAGTTCCAGCACGTTAAGCCCGGCAAGGGATCTGCTTTTGTTAGAACAAAGCTTAGAAACGTTATTACAGGTGCTACTGTAGACAGAACATTCAATCCTACAGACAAGATGGAGCTTGCTCGTATCGACCGTAGAGAGATGCAGTATCTTTACAACGACGGCGAGTCTGATATCTTCATGGATATGGAGACATATGATCAGATTCCGATTTTGCCCGACCTTCTTGGCGATTCTCTCAAGTTTGTTAAGGAGAACGATGTTGTTACAGTTCTTTCTTACAAAGGCAAGATTTTCGGCGTTGAGCCTCCTACATTTGTAGAGCTCATGGTTACCAAGGCTGATCCCGGTGTTAGAGGTGATACAGCAACTAACGTTACCAAGAATGCAGTTCTTGAGACAGGTGCTGAGGTCAGAGTGCCTCTGTTCATCAACGAGGGCGAGATGATTCGCGTTGATACAAGAACAGGCGAATATCTTGAGCGCGTTAAGTAAACAATATTGATAGTATTTTTTCGGAGGTCCACATGGATAACAGAAAATTGACTTCTATTCTTAAGAAGATTAATAACATTGAGTCAACCAATCCCGATATTGCCGATGTTTTGAAGACAATTCTGGATTGCATTGAGGAGCTCGATGATAACGTGGACGAGCTGTTTGACACAGTCGATGAGATTAACTCCGACATGGACGAGGTGTTTGAATCTCTGGACGATATCGACGAGACTCTCGATGAGATTTTTGATTTCGAGTCCCTCGAGGACATTGATGATCTCGAAGATGAGGATGAATGCTGTTGTTGTGGCGACGACTGTGATTGCGACTGCGATGACGACTGTGATGACGATGAGTGCCATTGCGGATGCCATTGTCACGATGATGATGACTGCGATTGTCTCGATTGTGATTATAACGAGGAGGATGACACACTCTCTCTTTCATGTCCCTATTGTGAGCATGAGATATTTTTCCAGATTGAGGATGAGGACATCAAGGCCGGTGGTATGGAGCTTCATTGCAACAACTGTGACAAAGATTTTGCCGTAAGCTTCCAAATGGCTGATGATTGTGGTTGTGACTGCGATTGCGACTGTGATTGCGAGGATGAGTGCGATGATGACTGCGATTGTGGTTGCCATCATCACGAATAATTCAATTTTATTCTAGTTAATTTACCGTAGGCCCGTGGTCTACGGTATTTTTTTGTCAAATTTAAATTAAGGCTTGTACTCATATTAAGAATTCTTGTCCAATATAATGTCCCGAATGGAGGATATTATATGAAACTGATCTTTGAAATAGCTGCCATCGGCATAGTCACATCCCTACTATCCATAATGTTGGATTCTGCAGGAAAGAAAGATATTTCAATTCTATTGTGTATAGCTGGCACCATTGCTTCAGTTTTATTGATTGCAAA
Source organism: Clostridia bacterium (assembly GCA_017501105.1). Lineage (GTDB taxonomy): Bacteria > Bacillota > Clostridia > RGIG7378 > RGIG7378 > RGIG7378. The sequence goes on from JAFVXO010000055.1 coordinate 14,372, forward strand.
CGAGGCATCAAACTTGATGTCTGTGCTTAAGGAGTTGTCATGATAGCCTGTATATCCATTGTTTTAGTTGCAATAATTGCCAAAGTTATACTCGAACAATGCAATTCAAAACTGGCTATTCTGCCAATAATTGCTGCAGCCATTATTTTATCTTTGATATTTGCAAACAAATATCTGGAATCCATGGACTATATCAGTCAATTTGCATCACTGGGCGACAACGTCAAATCAATAATGCACCTTATTCTAATTGGCACTATAGGTGAAAAGTTGTCTGAGGCAGCTGGAGAAAGAGGGCTTTCAACCCTGATTAAATGCGTTTCATACAGTTTCCTCTGCATCAATGCAATAAATATGTTCAGGGAAATGGCAGAAACCATAAAATTAGGTGGATTTATATGAGTTACGAGGAATTTTTTGAATCCTTCAACATATCTCAACTGGAAATCCAAGGAAATCCGATATCTGTACCTGACTTAACTATATTAGCTGGTAATGTAATATTTGTTGTAATTTTTGTTTTATTATCCAAAACTCTGAATTCAAACATATCCAACAAATATACAGGTTTGATATGCATGATGACAGGTATAGGTCTGCTGGTTCAGCTGTACGATGTGGTTTTCGATGCACTTGCATCCTGCACTTCGTACATGATGTTGTGTGTATCCACAATATTTGGAATTGTTACCTATGCCCAGGGGTTAGGACTGGACATGTCGGGATTGTCTCTTGCCGGGTCAGTTGGAATACCGATAATTTGCAGTACATATACCAACATGGGTATAAACGTATTTAAAGCATCTTGTTGCCTTGGGTTGTGCGGCACTATATCAGGCTCTGGTCGATTTAGAAGTTTATCCGAAATTACATCCGGGACCTGTAAATTTTTAATGTGGTTCTTTGGAATAGTTACATCATTTCTTGTTGTATACATATCGACCACATGTAAAGTAGTCGGTTCATACAGCATGATGACATTGCGAACGGCCAAACTATCTGCCGGCACACTATCGCCATTGTTGGGCAAAGACTTGGGCGAAATATCCGAGGTTGTGTTTGATTCGTTGGCTGTAATATCGGCGACAGCTGGCAAATATATAACTTCCTCTATAGTTGCTCTCTGTGTATTTCCGCTAATAAAGGCAGAATTAATATTTATTGAACTAAAACTCCTGGGTAGTATAACAGAAAACATCAGCGACTCAAGATGTTTATCAAATGCAGCCACAGGCGGTATGGTTGCTATATCAATTTTATTTTCTGTATGTGTCTGTTTGTTGCTGGTAACGTCGGCTCTATGTGGTGTATGTGAGAAATTTCAAGTATGAAAATTATTTTAACAGTATTTGTAGCAGCTGCTGTGGAAATTCTAATTGACGACGAAAACTATATCAGATTATTGGATGTAATCATGGCTATTACTGTTTTGTTAATGATATTGGAAACATACAGTCCCATGATAAGTGAAGTAATCGCCAATTTCATAAAGGAGGGTATATGATTAACATAAAAGACAAGTTAAATAACAGCAAAATTGTTGTAATCATCAGTATAGTTGCCCTATGTGCTATGTTGATTATTACTTTTACGGAAATTTTTGCAGACGACAAATCGGATATTATTAACTCCGAATTCAACGAAACAAGTAATTCGGATCTGAATTATTATCTCAGTGCCATAGAAGGTGTAGGTAATGCTCAATCATTAATTAGCTATGATAGAGACGGTTATCCAATGGGAGCCGTAGTCATTTGTGATAACCTAAACAAGGAGACCGAATATAAGGTTAAAAATGCCGTCCATGTAATTACAGGAATTCCCCTAAGCGATATCTGTGTATATTCTGGCAGTAATAATTAGGTAATGGTCATCATAATATCAACTAAAGACAAATAAGTGAGGATTATTATGATGATTATTAAGAGAAAACAGATAATTGTTGTTGCCGTTGCATTGCTACTATTGTTGGCGGGAGTTGTACAGATTGTATTTGGTGGACGCAATACAGATATACCCAGCCAAGGCGACAACACCGAAGTAGTGGACAAAGACTCTAATAACAGTAGTAGCGTTATATTTGACGACGTTGTTTCTGATTCAAATTCCAACTCGGACGTAAATGTAGATGCAGATATTTCTACACCATCAGATAAGGATTTTAACAACTTTTTTGCATACGAAAAGACTGAACGTAAATCATTGAGAGAAAACCGCCAGGAAGCCCTGAACAGCATTACTGAGAGTCAGACTGCGGATGAAGCCTCCAAATCTCAGGCATATACGTCTCTTATGGAGTTGGTGGCTCTTACTGAGAAGGAACAATCCCTTGAAAACATGATTATTGGCTGTGGATATGATGACTGCATTGTATATTTCTTTGAAGATGGAACAATTGATGTATGCGTTGCCGCAACTGAGATGTCGGGAGTAGAGGCAACTAAAATAGCTGACATTGTTGCCAGGAATACAGCCACCACTTTAGACAACGTCTACGTTAAGACTAAGTTCTAGTCACTTGTATTGCTTTCTTTGATTTGGTATAATTCTCGAGTATTTTATACTTAATTGGAGAATGTATGAGCAGGAGAGACGCCAGAATTGCAGCCATGCAAATGATGTACAGAAACAGGTTACAGGATGTACCCGGTGACACGGCCGTAGAGTCAATTCTTAACCAGTTCGACATGATGAGCAGTGACAGTCTTACAATCGATGATCTTAGATTTTCCAAGTCCATTATTGCTGGCGTGGAGAACAATATTGACGCTATTGATTCCATCATTTCCGACAGCACTGTCAATTGGAAGATCGAACGACTGCCCATAGTGGATTTGTGCATACTCCGTATGGCTATTTACGAAATTCTCTACTGCCAGGATATACCTGATTCAGTTGCTGCCAGCGAGGCCATTGCTATTGCTGCTAAGTACAGTACGGATGATGCATCCACATATATCAATGGCATTCTGCGTAGCGTTATTGACAGCAAATCATGAGTACAAACGGCACAGACATCAGATATTCTGTATCAGATGTTAACAAGTACATTAAGTCCGTTATTTCAGGTGATGTTGTTTTACAAAACCTCACTGTTGTTGGAGAGATTTCCAATTTTAAGGCCCATTATACGGGCCATCTTTATTTTTCTTTAAAAGATAGCTCAGCACTCATTAAGTGCGTTATGTTCAAGAGCAATGTTTCCTCCTTAATGTTCCGACCTGCAGATGGGATGAAGGTTATGGTTACCGGTTCAGTTTCTGTTTTTGAGCGTGATGGCACATACCAGATATATGTTAGGTCCATGAGTGAGGATGGTGTTGGATCTTTAGCACAGCAGTTTGAGGAACTCAAGCGCAAACTCAGCGATATGGGTTATTTTAATCCTGAGCACAAGATCCCTATTCCCGTATTTCCCAGGACCATTGCAGTTATTACTTCCTCTACCGGAGCTGTTATCAGGGATATTATCAACGTATCCACCCGCCGGTTCCCTGGAGTTCACATCAGATTGCTGCCTGTAGCAGTACAGGGCCCCTCTGCGGCAAAGCAGATTGCCTATGCCATTGACTGTGCAAACAAATACTCTCTTGGAGAGGTTATTATCGTTGGCAGAGGAGGAGGTTCGTTGGAGGACTTGTGGCCATTTAATGAAGAAATTGTGGCTCACGCTGTATACAATTCAAAGCTCCCCATCATATCTGCAGTTGGCCATGAAACGGACTTTACTATTTGTGATTTTGTTGCAGATCTTAGGGCACCAACACCATCTGCAGCAGCAGAGCTTGCTCTGCCAAATGTATCGGAGGAATCCCTTAAAATTCGTGATTTCAGTAATCAGATAGATAAGGGGTTGCTCAACATTCTTGCTTATGAGAAACTATATTTAGACAATCTCTGCCGAAATCGATTTCTGTCTGATCCGTATGAATATATCAATCACCAGAGAATGGAAATCGATTCGTCGCATATGTCTTTAAATCACATAGCTGAATCGATAATCTCAGGTGAAAAGTTAGTTCTTCACCGTTTGATTACGGCTTTGGATGCATTGGATCCCTATTCAGTCCTCGAACGAGGATATACTACAGTTACAGACAGTAGTGAACGACCAGTAACCGATGTTTCAGGTATAAGCGCAGGGGACAATATTAACATAATCTTTCGCGACGGTACCGCACTTTGCAAAGTAATGGAGGTAAAGAAACATGATTGACCAACAGATGACTTATGAAGCTGCTAAGCAGGAGCTAAGTTCAATTGTATCTAGGCTGCAGGCCGGCAATCTGACCCTTGATGAGTCTATTACTCTGTTTACTCGTGGTAAGCAGCTGTCCAAGTTCTGCCTGGATAAACTCAACGAGACAGAGGCCAAGATTACTAAGGTAATCTCTTTATCTGAAGATAATATTGCAGAGGAGAACTTTATCCCCAATGAACAATAACTATTCAATTCAGTATTCCAGATATCTTGAGGAAATCAACACCTATCTTGAGGAGTTTTCTTCTCAGGGCAAATATTCTAATTCCTCCAGTGTTTTTGAGTCAGTCAGATATTCTCTTCTTGGAGGCGGCAAGCGAATCAGACCGGTGCTGGCTCTGGCTGTTGGTACCATTCTTGGACTAAGTACCCAGGATGTTTTGCCATTTGCTGCTGCAGTAGAGATGATTCATACCTATTCACTAATTCACGACGATTTGCCGGATATGGACGATGACGATCTGCGTCGCGGCAGGCCCTCAAACCATATTGTATTTGGCAACGCTACAGCTATTTTGGCCGGTGACGCTCTGCAGGCCATGGCTTTTGAATCTGTTTTGTCGGGTTCCGGCGATTTAAATTATACAAACGCAGCCCTATTCCTAGCCGAATCTGCTGGACTATCCGGAATGGTTGGCGGTCAAGGTATAGATGTGGAGTTTTCATCCGGCACATTGGAACTTGACCAACTTATTGATATGCACATGCTTAAAACCGGAGCCATTATGGAGGCTGCTATAGTTGGACCGATGCACCTTTGCAGAACATCAGGAGATTTGTATGCCAAGTTGGAAAATTACGCTCGCTATGTGGGATTGGCATTCCAGATCAGAGACGACATTTTGGATGTAGAGGGTGATGTTTCGGTATTGGGCAAGGAGACCAATCGGGACGTCGATTTGTCCAAAAATACATTTGTCAGCTTGTTGGGTCTTGAGGAATCCAAGAGATATCTGGCAGAATGTACTGAAAACGCCGTTAAAATAGCAAAGTCCATTGGGGATGAGGGATGGTTCCTGGCAGAGTTTGCTAAGGAAGGTCAAACGCGCGTAAAGTAAGATGAATCCATTATTAGCTAGGATCAAATCCAGAGAAGATCTGGTCAATATGAATCTATCTGAGCAATCAGAACTCTGCGATGCAATCCGATTGTTTCTTGTAGACAGTGTTTCCAAAACAGGAGGCCACTTGGCATCTAACCTGGGAGTAGTAGAGTTGGCCGTTGCCCTGGAGAGAAACCTGGATACTTCCGTAGACAGACTTGTCTGGGATGTAGGACACCAGGCATATGTACACAAGATTTTGACGGGCAGGGGAGATGCCTTTGACAAGTTGCGCTCAATGGGAGGCTTGTCAGGTTTTCCCAAGACATCAGAGAGCGTTTCCGATGCATTTAATACTGGACATAGTAGCACATCTATCTCTGCCGCCTATGGTATGGCCTGTAGTAGAGATTTACTCGGTCAAAGCCACAAGGTTGTTGCTGTAATTGGTGATGGTGCTCTGACCGGCGGTATGGCATATGAGGCATTAAACGATATCAGCGATTACAAAAACCAACTTCTGATAATTGTCAACGATAACGGCATGTCTATTTCAAATAACAAGGGTGGACTGTCTAAATCTCTTGACAAGGTCCGTGTCAGTGCCGGATACCAGCGAACCAAGATTCGTGTCAAAAACAGACTCAGTAGAAATGCTTTTGGCAGATTTGTCAGCAGAGTTATTAGCTTGACCTTGACGGCAATTAAGAGGCTTTTTATCAAAAATCAGTTCTTTGAATCTCTTGGTATCAAGTATGTCGGCCCTATTGATGGACACGATTTGGATACGCTTAATTACTACATCAAAAATGCCCTCAATATTCAAGGGCCGGTGGTTCTGCATATAAATACAATCAAGGGATTAGGTTATCAGTTCGCATCTGAGCATCCGGATAAATTCCATGGAATCGGCCCCTTTGATCCAGAATCAGGTGAATTAATCAGGCAATCCAGTGAATCCTGGTCCCATGCGGCCATAGATTGTCTCTGCATGCAGGCAGAGCACGATCCTCGTATTGTATCAATCGTTGCTGCTATGGCCTCAGGTACTGGTATGAATCTGTTTGCAGACAAGTATCCCAACCGTTTCTTTGATGCAGCTATTGCTGAACAGCACGCGGTTACCCTTGCTGCAGGTATGGCGATATCCGGCCTGATCCCCTTTGTAGATATTTATTCGACTTTTTTACAGAGGGCCTACGATCAGATACTTCACGATGTTTGTCTGCAGAACCTTCACGTGGTTTTCCTTGTGGACAGATGTGGTGTGGTTGGCGAGGATGGCGAAACGCACCAGGGTTTGTTTGACTATTCATTTATGCGATCCATGCCAAACATGACTATATTGGAACCATTTAATAGAGAAACTCTGGAGGAATGTATCCGATATGCAGCCTGTGATGCTTCAGGTCCTGTCGCTATCAGATTTTCCAGGGGGGCTGTACCTACGATTGAGGGTACATGTTCTTCTATCAATGAGTCTCTATGCCTTCGTAACGGTAGTGATGTTGCAATATGCGCTACAGGTTCCACGGTAATAAAGGCACTGAATGTAGCTGACTTGCTCAGTGAGCAGGGAATATCTGCTGCTGTGATTTGTCCAATCACAATTTGTCCTGTAATAACGGATGGATTACTCGGTAGGCTAAATGGCTTTAGGAATATTGCTACTATCGAAGCCTCATGCTATGACACAGGCTTCGGCCAGGCTCTTAAAGCATATATGGCCGATGTTGATTCGTCTGTCAATGTTATACCCTTTGCATATCCCAATGAACCTATCACCCATGGAAAAGTTTCAGATGTAGACAAGATGTACGGAATGTCTCCTGAAGCAATTAGCCAGCGTATTCTAAAGGAAATCAATGCGTCTTGATATTTATTTAGTTGACTACATGGACTTTGAAAGTCGCTCCAAGGCAAAATATGCCATCGAGAAGGGTTCCATAACCGTTAATGGGGTAGTTTGTACAAAAACATCTACTCAGGTTTCAGGTTCAGATAATGTATCTGTTGTTAAATCACTAATGCCCTATGTTGGTAGAGGAGGCTTAAAGCTCGATGGGGCCATAAAGTCTTTTGGCCTGGATGTAACAGGCAAAACTGCCTTGGATATTGGCTCCTCCACAGGTGGATTTACAGATTGCCTGCTGCAGCATGGAGCATCCAAGGTATTGGCTGTGGACATAGGACACGATCAATTGCATAACAATCTGAGAGAAGATAGTCGTGTGATATGTATGGAGGGGACGGACATCCGCAACCTTACCCATGAACAAGTGCTTGATGCATTGGAAAAACTCCCGGAAATCATAGTGTCCGATGTTTCATTTATATCGGTTTTAAAGATTATCCAAGCAGTATATACACTTTCGGACAATAATACACAAATTGTTTTACTGCTGAAACCTCAATTTGAAACCGAAGGGATTGGACTTGGGAAAAATGGTATTGTTAGGGACCCAAAAAAACACAAATCCATTGCAACCCGCGTTGTTTCAAAGCTTGAGGAGTCAGGCATCCACATTTGCAACATTATTCCGTCTCCAATAAAAGGAGGAGACGGCAACATTGAATACCTTTTGCTGTGTAAAAAGAAGGTTGACTTCTCTGAAAATATAGTTGAAAATTACAACATAGATGCAATAATCAAAGAAGCTTTCAGTTCTTAGGAGGGACAATGTCTACTGTAAAAGACAGGCGTCAGCAGAAGATTTTAGAGATTATCAGGGGAAGTGTCATCAGGACCCAGGATGAGCTGGCTACGGCTTTGCTTCGCTATGATATTTCTGCAACCCAGGCCACACTTTCGAGGGATCTTAGAGAACTTAATGTACACAAGATTGCCGATGCTTCTGGAGTGGTGCGACTCACATCTCCTAACAATTATAACAACATCTCCTTTAATGATAAGTTTATTTCAATAATCAGCAATTCCTATGTTTCAGTGGATTACGCTAATAATCTGGTTGTACTTCGCACATTATCCGGTATGGCACAGGCTGCCGCGGCTGTTTTTGATTCTCGTCAATATGACGGCATACTTGGCACAGTTGCAGGTGATGACACTATCCTGATCATTTGTCGAAGTAGTGAGGCTGCAGAGCAAATTGTAAATACTCTCAGGCCTTTTGGTGAAGATAATGCTTGATAGGCTTACTGTAAATAATATTGCATTAATCGAAGAATCCTGTGTCACTCTTGACAGAGGGTTTAATGTTGTTACTGGCGAAACAGGAAGCGGCAAAACTATCTGGCTTGAGTCCCTTAAGTTAATCTGTGGTTCCAGAATGAACAAGGACTACATTCGCACAGGATGTCAGACCGCATCTGTGGAGGCTGTATTTTCATCCAAGGCCACTTCAGTTTGTAGCTCACTGGAATCTGCTGGAGTTCCCATCAATCCTACTGGCAAGATAACTTTATATCGCGAAATTAATACAAATGGCCAGAGCAGTGCAGGGTTAACAACATATCGGTCTCTGTCCAGACGCTGAGAGACATTGCTTCCGGTTTGATCGATATCCATGGACAGTATGACAATCAGTCCTTGTTTGTTTCATCCAAGCACCTGGATCTATTGGACGATTTCGGCTTTGAGACAATATCCATGCACAAGGCTGAATATTTGAATATTTATACCGAGTGCCTTGGTATAAAGGACAAGCTTAAGTCCGTGCGAGGCTCTGACCAGGAGAGACAAAAGGTCAGGGATTTGCTGGAGTATCAGATTAACGAGTTAGAAACAGCCAAATTGTCTCACGAGGAGTTTAATAAACTCTCTTCCTTAAAGAAGAAGTTGCTCTATGCAGAAAAAATTAAGAATCATTCATCCAATGCGATTACTCAGCTGGTATCATCCTACGGCGACCAGGACTCTACCATTACCAGGCTTCAAGAGGCAGGCAGGGAGCTGTCCAAGGCCGCAGCACTGGACAATAGTTTTGCTATTATCTCAGACAGATTGCTTACAGCCGGCATCGAGCTCAAGGACATTAGCGATGAACTTATTTCATTGGTAGATAACCTGGGTTTTGATTCTACAGATATTGAAAATGTAGAATCAAGACTGGGCATTTACGATAAGTTGATACGCAAATACGGCGGCTCTTTAGATTCAGCAATTGAGCATCTTAGTCGATCCAGGACTGAGTTGGCCGACATAGATAACACCAGTCAACTTGCAGCAAAATACACTTCCGATTTGGCCAATGCACGGGAAAGGCTAAAGGCACAGGCTTTAATATTGACTAAAGATCGCAGGCAGGTTGCCAAGTTTATGGAGGAAAAGATTACCTCCGAACTTAAGGACCTGGAGATGAACAACGTTACATTTAGGGTTGTATTTAACGAATACGATCCCGATACGGCAAAACTGGGTCGTAATGGATTTGATGTGCTCGAATTTTGCATTTCTGTAAATCCGGGCGAACCACTTAAGCCTCTGGCCAAAATCGGCTCAGGTGGCGAAATTTCTCGTATAATGCTGGCAATTAAAACCATTATTTCAGAGATAGATAATATTGAGACCGTTGTGTTTGACGAAATTGACACAGGTATTTCCGGCGTTGCTGCCCAACAGGTCGGACTAAAATTAAAGCACATTAGCAAAGACCATCAGGTTATTTGTGTAACCCATCACGGAATTGTCGCGGCAATGTCCGATAATCACTACTGCATTGAAAAAACAATTTTCGATGGACGTACATATTCAAAAATTGGCAAATTGGACTACGAATCAAAGGTTCGTGAGATTTCAAGAATCATCGGCGGCAGCAATATAACAGAATCTGACATTGCACATTCCAGGGAACTAATCAAAAAGTTTACAGAATAAATCATTTTCATTTGCTAATACTTTTCCTAGAGAAAAACGCCGAAAGCAAATAGGAAAACAATAAAACGTTTGCGATTTGCAGCAATTGTTGCAATGACGATTATGCTGTCTGTTGTCAGCATTTCAATCTGCACAGATGCTGTTTCAGCTGAGATACGGCAGGTCTATGTATCAGGAGAATTAGCCGGCTTTGACCTAAGTGATCAAGGTCCTATAGTAGTAGGTTTTGACCAGGTATCTACAAATGACGGCGTATCTCCGGCACAACACTCCGGAATAAATATTGGCGATGTAATTTATTCTATTGATGGCATTAGGACTGAGGATATAGATGCAGTAAAAACCAGGCTTATGTGCAGCGGAGAAACCATTACGGTAACATGCCTGAGAGGCGGTGAATCAATGGATTTCGATGTTACACCCATAGTTTCTGACGAGGGAGATAAGGCAATAGGTTGCTGGCTCAAAAACAAGTTTACGGGCATTGGAACCATTACATGCTATATTCCTGAAGAGAATCAAATTGTAATGCTTGGTCATTCCGTATCTAACTCGGGGTCAATTGTTCCCACCGTTTACAGTGGAGCAATGTACAAGGCGCACTTTATGTCAGTCAAGAAGGGAGAAGTTAATTCGCCGGGAGAAATCAGAGCATGTTTTGACTATTCAGCGCCAGTTATTGCCAAGTTAGAAACTAACTCCAACAGCGGACTATATGGAAGTATTAATCCATGGGCAGCCTCTTGGTTAAATGGTTTCTCATGTACGATTTCGGACAAATACAGCATAAAAAGTGGACACGCCGAAATTATATGCGATGTAGATGGAAATGGTCCACAAAGCTATGACATTGAAATCGAATCGATAAACCTGAACAGGGGAGAGAAAAACCTGATAATTAAAGTGGTTGATCATGAGCTCTTGGATTTGACAGGTGGTATTATTCAAGGCATGTCCGGTAGTCCCATTCTTCAGGACGGATGTCTCATAGGCGCAGTTACACATGTGCTGGTTAACGATCCAACTAGAGGATATGGAATATTCATTGAAAATATGCTGGAAGTTGCTAATTGATTTTTGAAGGGGGTGTATAAAACACTCCCTTTTTCAATCATTGTTACCAGCATGTTATAAGGATAAAATTTTAAAAATTTATTGAAATACCCCCTTTCTGTGTTTTAGGATTCGTGCTAAAATAGCATTGGTGCTAATTAGCATTCATCCAAGTCTAGCAACAATGCTAATTATGAGATTATTACAAGGGGGGGTAGAAAGTATGGCTCGTAGACGCGTAAATACCACCAAATACGAGATCATCCAACAGGCGACCAAACTGTTTCTGGAAAAGGGGTATTCAGCCACAACTCCAAAGGATGTTTGCGATGACCTAAATATAAGCACCGGCAATCTGACATATTATTTTCCTGCCAAGGAACATCTGCTTGCTGTACTTATTGAGATGCTTTGTCAGTTCCAAGGTAAAGCGCTGCATTATATGGTAGAAGAGGAAGGAACAACTTCTCTTTTTGCAGTATGTCTGGAACTGGCAACTATGGCCTCAATGAGCGAGGAGAGCGAGATAGCCAAGGATTTATTTATATCCGCTTATTCCAGTCCTGTTTGTCTTGATATCATTCGCAAAAACGATACTCGCCGTTCAAAGCAAATATACGGTTCCTACTGTCCCGATTGGAATGAACAACAGTTTATCGAGGCAGAAATCCTGGTGTCTGGCATCGAATATGCAACACTGATGACCACTAATTACTCACTGCCACTGGAGACCCGTATCATCGGAGCAATTAACAATATCATGAAGATATATAACGTTCCGGAGGAAATTCGTAGAGTCAAAATTGAAAAGGTTCTTGCGATTGACTTCCGCGATATAGGTAGAAATGTATTTAATAAATTTAAGGAATACGTTGATCATACTAACGAACTTATATTCGATACACTAAATAACAACTAAATCATATATATGTGAATATTCAAAACATAATCAACTATTTCATATTTTGTATCATGGAGGAGCAAATGACTAACAATATCTTTCTTAAAAAGGCAATAAGTTTACTTCTGTGTATGGCAATGATACTTACATACCTGCCCTTAAGCATGCTTACTGTTGCTGGTGCCAGCCAACCTCTGAATATTGTTTCAGGCAGCAAGAAGGTTGACGTCAGCACTATTAACG
>JAFVXO010000056.1 GCA_017501105.1 Clostridia bacterium
AGGTGTAATAATAACAGCGTGTTTGGGATATAGCTTTGAACTTATCAGCGTTTCGGCTTTTGCTGTCGCAATTGCTGTATTATCCGTTTGTATAGTTATACTCGACCTTGTTTTTAAAAAACAACTTGAAAGCAAAACGGTACAGATTCTATTGGCTATTATAACGCCACTATCTTTAATCAATGCTGTGTTCTATATTTTTGAGTGTCCTCAAATTTGGGTGATTGCAAATGTCTTGGTTTCTGTGGGATGTTGTTGCTTCTTGGCGGTAAAACATGGAAAGCCTTTAGCACTTAAAATTGTGGCTTTTGCATTATCCGCACTAATGGTATTGCCGATTGGTTGCTTCAGTTTTATTGCCTTGTTTTTTGGCAACATTGGTCAAGACACAGTTGTACAAACTGTTGAATCTCCGAGCGGAAAATACTACGCTCAAGTTATTGACAGCGACCAAGGCGCCCTTGGCGGAGATACTCTTGTCGTTGTTTATGAGGAAAGCAAAATCAGTGCAATTCTTTTCAAAATTGAAAAGAAACCTCAAATGGTTTATTTCGGTGATTGGGGCGAATTTAAAAATATGCAAACTCATTGGAAAGATGATAGATGCTTAGTAATCAACTCCGTTGAATATGAAATAGAATAACGCGAAAGAACACCAAGGGGGTATTTACACCCCCTTTTTATTTGCAAAAATAGGGAAGTCTTTTGTGTTCATCTGGGCAAGCGCGCCCAAAGTGCTGAAAACACTACGTTTTCCGCACCTTTGCTTTTCTCTGCAGACTTTTCGATTTGTTCTTAAAAATATGCAAAAATTGTTGTAACGTTTTCTTGTTTTCCAAATCTAATAGTTGAAAGGGCGGTGAAACTGTGTATGAAGAGAATAATATCCATTTTGTGGTGGGTTCTGTTTGTAATGACTACCCTGTATCCTGCAGGTGTAATAATATCAGCTTGTTTTGGGTGTACTTTTAGGCTTATAAGTGTCATGGCTTTTGCTATAGCAAATGCTTTACTCTCCGTGTGTATAGTTGTACTAGGTCATGTCGGCAAGAGCACCATCGAGAATAAAGTGATACAGTTCTTGCTGGCGATTATTACGCCACTATCTATAATCAACGCTATGTTCTGTATTTGTACGAGCCCTCAATTTTGGACAATTGCTAGTTCCGTGCTTTCTGTCGGTTGCTGTTGTTATTTATCTAGAAAATATGGAGAGCCAATGGCGCTAAAAAATATTGCTCTGGTATTGTCCCTACTAATGGTATGGCCGACTGTTTTCCTAAGTATTATGTTCTCAACTTTGGGTAATCTTTCTCAGAATACAGTTGTTCAAACCGTGGAATCACCAGGTGGAGAGTATTATGCTAAGGTTATTGATAGTGATCAGGGCGCGCTTGGTGGAAGCACCTTTGTTGATGTGTATAAGAACAATGGAATCAACGCAATCCTTTTTAAGATCGAGAGTAATCCACAGAGGGTTTATATTGGCGATTGGGGAGAGTATAAAAAAATGCGAGTTTATTGGAAGGACGATGGGCGATTGGTAATCAACTCCGTCGAATATGAGATAAAATAACACGAGATAATACTTTAACCCTTAAAATTCTCTGCTATCAGGGGATTTTAGGCATTAAAAGGGCCACAATGAGTATTTTTCTAGGCCGAGAGTCCTGGCTTCAGGACTTTCGGCTTTCTTGTATATTTCTCTACGTATTTATCATAAAATTGCTTAATAAGGAGTCTTTGGTTAAAATAGATTTATTGTACGTACAGAAATGAAAAGAGAGGTTTTTACATGGCGATTGGTGTGTCCGGCTTTGTTTTTGGAGGACAATTTAATGGTTAAATTAATAGCGACAGACGTGGATGGCACATTGCTCAAGGACGGCACCTTTGATATCGACCCTGCATACGACGAAATATTTGCCCAGTTGATGGACGAGGGCATTAAGGTAGTTATTGCCAGCGGACGCCAATACAAGAGCAGCATGAGACTGTTTCCCAATACTGGCAGCAGACTGGATTATATAGCAGACGGTGGCGCAACCTACAGGCTGGATGGTCGTACAAATGCCTATCAACAGATACCAAGAGACATGGTTGAGGGCATACTTGCCGATCTGGCAGGGCTCAAGGACGCTCAGATAGATGTGTCACTCAATAGTTCCGAGTTGTGTTACGTGCCCAATCAAGGCTCTCCCATGCACCTGTGGTTGAGGGATAGCTATCGATTTGATATTGCAGCTATGGACGCCCCTAACACGTGTCCTGACGACCAGATTATCAAGATAGCCGTATATCATCCGACCAGCGCAGAAACAGCATTGCCAAAGGAGTTCTATGATAAATGGGGAGACAAGCTTCACATATCCCCGGCAGGCAATCAATGGGTAGACATGGTTATGCCGGGCGTCAACAAGGGCACAGCTCTTGCCAGAATTGAAGAACTCACCGGAATCAACCCAGAGGAAACCGTGGTGTTTGGAGACAATCTCAACGACCTGGAAATGGGTGCAGGAGCAGGCAGGTTTTACTGTGTGGGCAATGCACGAGACGAGGTGAAGGCCTTGGCCCATGAGGTGCTGGAACCCTATTGGCAGATGGGCGTATTGAACAAACTAAAGGAAACACTGTTTGAGGTGAGACGTAAGAGGTGAGAGGTAAAAGGGGATAGGTGCGGTAGAACGAGCCTATAAACGAATTTCGGGCCAAAAGTAAAAAGTAAGAAGTAATACGTAAGAGGCGTAGTAGTGTGATCATGATTTGGGTCATGTTGCTGCACCTCTTATTTTTTTGCCTTCTTGTCGGCCTTATCTTCACCTCTCACTCCTTACCTCACGCCTATACATTCCTACCTTTTACTTCTTACTTTTACTTCTCCTTACCCACAAGGCCCCACTTTGCCCCACATTTGGCGAAAACCCTATGAAAATCAAGGCTTTCAGGCCCAAAAAATCTTAAAAATTATTCCGCAAAACCCTTGCAAATAGGCCCTTTTAGGCTTATAATAGGCCTAACAAGGATGATTTTGGACAAAATTCCCGTAAAAATCATACTAATTGGATTAAATAGGTGGATTTCAAGTGGCACGACGCTATTGGCTTAAAGGTGAATACACGCACACCATCGACCAGAAGGGCAGGACATATTTGCCAGCCCGTTTCCGCGACGTGTTGGGGGAGAATGTTGTGGTGAGTTTGGGTCTTAGCGATGACCACATGGTCATTTATCCCGATTTCAGATACGACGAGATTGCCGCAAACATTGAGGACCTGACTGATGAGGCCAACGAGGAGGTTATGCACCTCAGAGATCACATCTTTGGCAACAGCTACGATGTGGAGACAGACAAGACAGGACGATTCACCATTCCTCCGAGTCTTAGAAACAGATTCGACATGACCGAAGAGATTGTGATTGTAGGCGACGGAGACAAGGCCAAGATCTGGACCAGGGATATGTACGACAAGAGACAGTCAGGCAAGGGCGTTCAGGACATTCAGGCACTGGCATCCAAGTACAAGATCTTCAAGCACAGAGACGATGATGACACGCTTTGAGCACATTCCCGTAATGCTTAACCAGTGCATTGAGGGATTAAACATAAAACCCCAGGGTGTTTACCTGGACGGGACGGTTGGAGGAGCCGGACATAGCTCTCAGATACTCAAGAGGCTAAGCGGCGGAACACTGATAGCCGTCGACAGAGATCCGGTGGCACTGCAGACAGCCAGAGAGAGACTGGAGCCCATCAAGGGAAATAACACTGTAGTGTATGCCAACAGAAATTACTCCGAAATCAGCAGCATTGTTGCCGAGGCAGGGGTACAGGGTCTGGATGGAGTGCTAATCGATATGGGAGTTTCGTCACACCAGTTTGACGAGGGGGAGAGAGGTTTTTCTTACCAGAAAGAAGGCCCCCTGGACATGAGGATGAATCAATCCACCGGCATGACGGCAGCCGATATCGTCAACGAATATTCCCCGGAAGAATTAAACAGAATCTTCAGGGAATACGGAGAGGTTACATACGCAACAGCTATTACGGCTGCAATCCTACGCAGGAGAGAGCGGGAACCATTCCGAACCACATTGGAGTTGGCAGAATGCGTTGCAAATGCAACTCCTGCTAAATTCCGCAGGCAGGGACATCCTGCCAGGCAGATATTCCAGGCATTGAGGATTGAGGTAAACGATGAACTTGGAGTTGTGCCAAACACCATAGAGGATGCTTCACAATGCATGAACGTGGGCGGCAGAATCTGTGTAATTTCCTTCCATTCATTGGAGGACAGGCTGATTAAGAAGGCCTTTGAAAAGCTGGACAACCCCTGTACCTGCCCACCGGATTTTCCCATCTGTGTGTGTGGAAAGGTCAAAGAGTACCGCAAGGTAACCGGCAAACCCATTGTGGCAGATGCTGAGGAACTGGAACTTAACCCCAGATCCCGCAGTGCAAAACTGAGAATAGTAGAGAAGATCAGATAGAGGATAGAAACAAATGTCTACGGTATTGAGAGAAAAAACATACAGCAATATGACTTCCGGCAGAACTGCCGTGCAGTATACTAACTCTGCAATGCCCTCAACAGGCCGCGAATCAGTTTACGGCAGATCTACAGAAACATACTACAGGAGACTGAGAGAGGATGAGATTGATCCCAGCCTCAGAATGCTGAAGCAAAACACAAGAGACGCAGTTAACATCAACAAAACCAGCGGACGTATCTCTCCCAACATGAACATGGAGAGAGGCGAGTACATGAATTCATTCAATTTCGATAAAGAGAGGGAGAGCAAGCCTCTGTATCTGGATAGTCTGAGATCCGAGCAGGCCTATACATATGGCAATGTTGCCACAGCTCAGGTGCTGGCACCCGAAGAGGTGCCTCAGCACACAGGAGAGCCTCAGCAACTGCCCAAGAGACGTATTCGCGTTATTCCCGGAGACAAGCCTGAGCAACAGGCAAATCCCATTATAAAGCTGTTTTTGGCTTTGGGAATTGTGCTCTGTGCCTTGACAATAGCTTTGAGTGTTGCTGTTGGATTGATTGCAGATAATTATACAATTAAGACGGCCGAAATTAACCGTCAAATAGCCGAAATAAACGAGACAACTGAGAAATTAAATGTGACCTATACCCTTGCATTAAGTGAAATTAAGAGTATGCTTATGGAGGAGGGTGCTGTATTGTCCGACGCAGGCGACCTGCACATACCTTACATCTATCAGGTCAGCAGCGTAACCCCCGATAGGATTGATTACACCGTCATATCAGATACATATTCCGCTGAGGACAGTGAGACCGGTACATTTGGCTCTGAAGTCCGTCTATTTGCTACGAACCTGTGGAGTTTGCTTACGGAATAATGTTACAGCGATGTGACATATATTATTTGAGCGAATAGAGCAGGTTTTTTGATGAATTCGACACGTACCAAACAGGTTAGAATACTTATTGTTCTCGCATTATTTGTTATTGCAGCTATAGTTTGCGTTGGCAGGCTGGTGCAGATTCAACTTATCGATGGCGAGTACTATTCCAGATTAGCATCTTACAATCAGACAAGGGAGAGGACTATTTCTGCTAAGCGCGGCATTATTTATGACCGCAATTTTTGCGTTCTTGCCCAGAGCGACTCCACTGTAACTATTTCAATAAACCCCCAGACTATCAGGAGTATTTCCAATACTGCCTCGGAGACCGTTTCCAATAGCGAGGGCAACGTTCTGGCTGACTTGGGGTCCAAGATATGGACCTGGATTAAGTCCGTATTTAACAAGGATAAGTCTACAGATGAGGTCACTCAGGATATTCCCGGCCAGGTAGTGGTGGATCGAAAGCAGGCTTTGCTGGATGGCCTCTGCGAAATTCTGGATATGGAGTATTCCGAGCTCAAGGGATATGTGGAAAAGGATTCTAACTACGTGGTTATTAAAAAACAGGTTCCAGCTGAGGTT
Source organism: Clostridia bacterium (assembly GCA_017501105.1). Taxonomy (GTDB): domain Bacteria; phylum Bacillota; class Clostridia; order RGIG7378; family RGIG7378; genus RGIG7378. The sequence continues at coordinate 5,963 of JAFVXO010000056.1, forward strand.
GGCGACCAGATAATAGCCCTATTGGATGAGTTGAACATAACCTCCGGCGTCAATGTGGATGAGGACAATGCCCGCCTGTATCCCTACGGAACATTGGCCTCACAGATTATTGGATTCACAGGCACGGACAATCAGGGATTGTACGGCCTGGAGGCCAAGTACGAGAGCTACCTTAAAGGAAAATCCGGCAGGATAGTATACCTGACAGATGCATTGGAGAGAGATATTCCTGACAGCTATGAATACCATATAGCTGCACAGGATGGCTACAGTATCCAGACCACTATCGACGTCAATATCCAGTACATTATTGAGCAAAACCTCAAGGAGGCAATCGAAGAGCGCAAGGTAGAGGATGGCGGCACTGTTGTGGTTATGAATCCCAACACCGGCGCCATTTTGGGAATGGCCAGCTATCCGGATTTTGATCCAAACGATCCGTTTTCCAAGCCTGCAGATATTGATTTGCTGAATTGGTCAGCTATGACACAGGAGCAGAAGAGTGCGGCGCTTATCGAGAGATGGAAGATTAACGCTATTACAGATACGTATGAGCCAGGTTCTACATTTAAGGCAATTGTGGCTGCATCTGGTCTGGAGACAGGTTCCATTTTGACTACAACTTCCGTTAGCTGTAGTCCCATCGAGATGAGTGGGTTTACCATCAACTGTTGGCATTTGCCTCACCACGGTACTGAGGATTTTGCCCACGGTGTTTATAACTCCTGTAACCCCGTATTCGTCAGGTTGTCACTAAATATGGGTCTGGACAATTTCTACAAGTATGTACGGGCCTTTGGCTTCTATAACAAGACAGGTATCGACCTGCCTGGAGAGGGCAGCAGTATTTTCCATACCAACCCTACCGAGTTAAACATGGCCACGGCATCCTTTGGTCAGAGATTTAATATTACGCCCATTCAGCTGATTACAGCCTATGCTGCCATTGCAAACGGCGGATATCTGCTTGAGCCCTATATTGTCAGTTCCGTAATGGATTCTAAGGGCAACGTTATTGAGTCCAATTCCAGAACAGTCGTGAGACAGGTTATTTCCAAAGAAACCTCTGCCACAGTGCTTGACCTGTTAGAGGGAGTAGTAAGTGAGGGCGGCGGTGGCAATGCCTATGTTGCTGGCTACAGAGTGGCAGGCAAAACCGGTACATCCGAGACGTTGATTGACGGTCAGTATATCGCCTCTTTCTCCGCAATTGCCCCTGCAGACGATCCGGAAATTTGCGTTCTGGTTATTCTCAAGAACCCCCAGGGAGACAGTTACTATGGCTCCCAGGTTGCCGCACCTACCGCAGGCAAGATTGTGGAGGAAATATTAGAATATATGGGTGTCGAGAGGGAATACTCCGACAGGGATGTTGTTAAGATGGGTAGCTTGGTGACCGTTCCCGTGCTTGAGGAGCTCACAGTTGCAGAGGCACAGGCTAAGCTCTCCAGCATCGGACTGACTGCCAAGATTATTGGCTCTACTGCATCGGATGCAGTTGTGGTCCATCAGGTGCCCGAGGCAAACTCCAACATCACCAGCGGTTCAATTGTTGTATTGTACACAGGAGAATATACTGAGGATCAGATTGTTACTGTTCCTAACCTGTCATCCATGACCATTGATGAGGCCTGCAACGTTCTTCATGCTGTTGGACTCAACATCGAGGTCAGCGGCCGTGGCAATGCAGAGGAACAGAGCATACCCTACGGCCAACAGGTCAGTGTGGGTACGGTAATCAAGGTTGATTTCAGAATTAACGTTTCGGACTAACGGGGGATGCATGGCTAGGCTCAGAGAATTGCTCAAGAGAGTGGATATATTGGGTGTTATAGGAGATATAGACTGTCATATTGAGGCAGTTACCTACGATTCCCGTAAGTGTGGACCCGGTACATTGTTTGTTTGCATAGATGGCTTCTCTACAGATGGACACAAGTATCTGGGAGATGCGGCAGCAGCAGGTGCGACTGCTTGCCTAATTACCAGGGATATCGAGATACCTGCAGGCGTGACGGCAGTTAAGGTTGCAGACAGCAGAAATGCTATGGCTGCTGTGGCCTGTGAGTTGTACGGCAATCCCTCTCAGAGGATGCATCTGCTGGGTATTACCGGCACCAAGGGAAAAACCACCACTGCATATATCTATTGGTCCATCATGAATTCCATGGGCTATACCACTGGTATGATTGGTACCCTGGGCAACTATGTGGCAGGAAATAAAATAAACACTGGCAGGAGTACGCCTACCACTCCTGAATCCTGCGATCTGCAGTACACATTCACCTATATGATGGACAGCGGAGCACAGGACGCTGTCATGGAGGTTACATCTCAGGCTCTTAAACTTAGTAGGGTAGCATACACGGAATACGAGACCGGTATTTTTATGAATCTGTCCAGGGATCACATTACAGAGAGAGAGCATCCCGATATGGAGGACTACTTCTTGTCCAAGGCCAAGCTGTTTTCCATGTGCAAGCAGGCAATCATAAATGTGGACTCAGAGTACGGAATCCGACTGCTGAGCATGACATCTGTTCCGGTTTACAGGATGTCTCTGGAGCAGGCGGATATTTATCCCACCAACATACACACAGACCATATGGGAATGACCTTTGATCTTAACACCCCCTGGGGATCTGCCAGGGTTAATACAAACCTTCAGGGCAAATTCAACATTTATAATATCATGGCGGCAATCAGCGCATGCTGTCTTCGCGGCATTGACATTGCAACTGCAGCATCTGCGGTTTCAAACGTATATGTACCGGGACGCCTTGAGGAGGTTAACCTGAACCGCCCATACAAGGTTCTGATTGACTACGCCCACACTCCAGACAGCCTGGAAAATGTACTGAGAGCGCTTAAGGAGGATGCCACGGGCAGAGTTATCTGCGTGTTTGGATGCGGTGGAGACAGAGACCACGGCAAACGCCCTGACATGGGTAGAATCAGCTGCAGTATTGCAGATATTTCCGTTATCACTTCGGATAATCCCAGAACAGAGGAACCGGATGCAATTATCGACATGATTGAGGCTGGAGCCAAGACCGCAGGCGGAAAATATGTTAGAATAACGGACAGGCGCAGTGCCATCAAGTACGCAATCAGCATTGCAGCTGAGGGCGATGTGGTTATTTTGGCAGGCAAGGGACAGGAGACGTATCAAATGTTCGGCGATAGAACTATCCCATTTGACGAGAGAGTCATCGTAAGGCAGGTTTTGGAGGAGTTAGACAATGAACATTGATATAGGATACATCGCTTCTGTGGTCAGGGGCACAATTACAAGTGGTAGTCCTGAGGTGACTATAACATCTGTCAGCATAGATTCCAGGAAGATTAGCAGCGGATGCCTGTATATTCCCATTGTAGGAGAGAAAAACGACGGCCATAGCTTCATCGCATCAGCGGTAGAGGCAGGCGCTGTAGCCTACCTATATGATCCAACACATTTCAATCCCGCAGAGGCAGATATTCCGGATACTGTAGTCGCAGTTTCAGTAGAGGAGACCTGGAGGGCATTGGCCGACCTGGCAGCCCAATACAGACAGGATCTGGGTGTTAAGGTCATTGCAGTTACAGGCAGTGTTGGCAAAACTACTACCAAAGAGTTTATCTACAGCGTTTTGTCTACTAAGTATAAGACCTCCAAAACCCAGGGAAATTTGAACAACAAATACGGAGTTCCATTGACACTACTGGCCATTCCCGAGGGCACAGAATTTGCCATTGTGGAAATGTGCATGAACCATACCAGAGAGATTGCTGAGCTCTCGACTATAGCTGCTCCTGATTATGCCGTTATTACCAATATTGGAGTAGCTCACATAGAGAACTTTGGCAGCAGGAGAGGTATCTTCAGGGCTAAAATGGAGGTTACTGAGGGTATGAATATATCAGGAGTTCTGGTAGTCAACGGAGACGACGATATGCTCCGTACTTTGCCTGGAAAAATCCCTCAGAGAGTTGCTACTTTTGGCAGAGATCGCAGTTGTGACAGAACAGCCTCTCAGATAGAAACTGTGCGAGATGGAGTCACATTTGTTGCTATGCATCAGAGGTTTAATATTCGCATGCCCGGCAAGCACAACGTGTACGATGCTATGGCTGCTGTTTGCCTGGGAGAGATACTTGGAATGACCCCGGAGGAAATGAGTCGGGGCGTAGAACAATGTACTGGCGAGGCAAACCGTATGCAGCTGACAGAGGCAGAGGGCATTGTCTACATAAACGACGCATATAATGCAAACCCGGTATCCATGAAGGCGGCAATAGATACGCTGTGTACAATGCCTACCAACGGCCGCAGAATAGCCGTTCTGGGAGATATGTACGAGCTGGGAGATTCTGCTGAGGAAATGCATAGAGAGATTGGTAAATACTGCGCCACCAGCGGAGTAGATATTTTGGTTGTGGCAGGTGAATATGCCGCAGCTATGACAGACGAGGCATCAAAGTCCGGTATGGATGGCAATTGCTACAGCGCTGCCGATGCCATCGGGGCTGCATCAATCGTTTCCAAGCTGGTCAGATTCGGCGACACCTTGCTGTTTAAGGGCTCCAGGGCAATGCGCATGGAGGATTGTATGCACAGAGTATTGGAGGATAACAAATAATGAGACCCCAAATTTTGTATTTTCTCATTACAGTTCTGCTGACGGTTCTTTTTGGGAAGCCGGCCATTGAGCTATTGCGCAGACTTAAGTTTGGACAGAGCGAGAGGGCAGAGGGCCCCCAATCCCACCTTAAGAAGCAAGGTACTCCTACAATGGGAGGAGCCTTCTTCTTGCTGGCACTGCTGATTAGCGGAGCCGTGGCCTGTGTTTTCTACACGGATATGCTTCCTCTGCTGCTCGTTACAGTAGCAATGGGCATCGTGGGATTGATTGACGATTTGATTAAGATTAAGGTCGATAAGCACGGCCTGAGAGCATGGCAGAAGTCCTTGCTGCAGTTGGTATTTGCTGCTGCATATGTTGGATGGTCCATGTGGCAGCTAAATGGTTCCTACGGCATTGACCTGGTGTTCTTTACATGGAATATGCCGGGGTGGCTCTATGCAGTAATAATACTTGCATTTTTCTACTACATTACCAACTGTGTAAATCTTACAGATGGAGTAGATGGTCTGGCCTCCTCAACTGTTGGAGTAGCCGCCTTTGCGTTGGCATTTGCCTTTGAATTTGTCTTGGGCGATACTACGGCATCTATCTTTTCTGCAATGATATTGGCTGTTTGCGTAGGATTTTTGGTCTACAACAGGCATCCTGCCAAGGTGTTTATGGGAGATACAGGTTCTCTGGCTCTGGGCGCTGCGTTTTCAGCATTGATGATGCGCACAGGTACACCTGTTTTGGCTTTGTTGATAGGACTTATCTTCGTAGTAGAGGGTCTGTCTGTTATGATTCAGGTGGTAGTTTTTAAGGCAACAGGCAAGAGAGTATTTCGTATGACTCCCATTCACCACCATTTTGAATTGGGCAAGTGGTCAGAGACCAAAATTGTCAATGTGTTTTCCTTGGTTACACTGTTGGGTGCTGCCGCAACAGTAGCAATACTTTATTATTTTTAGAGCATAGGAGTTAATTGTGGCAGATCAGGACAGATCAAAAATGCGTGCATACGACCATAAAGAGAAGCGTCCTTCCGAGAATATCGATGTGGAGGAAATGAGGCGTGTTGGTAAGCAACAGGTTGAGAAGAAGTCTTCTACCAATCCGTTTAAACTCTTGCTGTCTCAGTGGACTATTATCCGCAAACCTGACTTTGGCGATGACGAGGAAATCAGGTGGGGTAAAGGCAAGGGAGAAAAGCTTCGCCTGCTGGATAGACCTCACTTGGATTTTGGTCTGCTGATATGCGTTATTCTCCTGGTGATGTACGGCAGTATTATGGTTATCAGCGCAGGAGAGGCGATTTCCCTGTGGGAGTCCAGCAATATCTTTTTGTTTGTACGCAAGCAGATCAGGGCGGTTTTGATGGGCGTCGTAGCCGGCGTGGGGTGCTATTTCTTTGGTTACAAGAGAGCCTACAAGTATTCCACCATAATTATGATTGGTGCGCTGCTGTCCTGCCTGCTGGTGTTTGTGCCCGGACTTGGCATTACGAGAAACGGCGCATCCAGGTGGATTTCTCTGGCAGGAATTGAAATACAGCCCTCAGAAATACTTAAGTTTGCCACGATTCTGTTTGTATCAGCCAACTTGCACAGGGATTCAGTTACTCTCTGTGACCCTAAGGCTACTTCCAGAAATAAAAATACGGTTTTGATTTCCTATATGCTGCTGATACTGATTATTGCTGGTATTTTGCTGTTGCAGCCCCATACCAGCGCCACGATTATTATCCTGATGTGTATAGTTGGCATGCTTTTCGTAGGAGGAATGCAGACCAAAATTCTGTTTACCGTAATGGCAGGTGCTGTGGCGGTGGGAGTTCCGGTTATCATGCTTTCCGACTACCGTATGCAGAGAATTATGGCCTTGCTGGATCCGTCCTCATCTGCTGCATCTTCCTATCAGTCTACCCAGGCTCTCTATGCCCTGGGCTCGGGGGGATTGTTGGGCAAGGGACTTGGCAACAGTATTCAAAAATTCTCATATCTTCCTGAGCCAACCAATGACTTTATCCTGCCGATTATCGGCGAGGAGCTCGGATTGGTAGGTGTCTTGTTGGTATTCGTTTTGTTTGGCTATCTGCTGATCAGAGGCTTTACCATTGCTGCCTATTCCAGGGATAATTTCTCTGGCTATATGGCATTTGGCATTACGCTGTTGATCGGTATTCAGTTTGTGTTCAATGTCTGCGTTGTAACATCATTGTTCCCCAACACAGGTATTACGCTGCCCTTCATCAGTTACGGAGGCAGTTCGATGGCAATTATGTGCGGCATGATGGGTTTTCTGTTGAGTATTTCAAGAGACGCATTGTACGACAAGATTTGAACATTTAGCTCTCTGCGGAATAGTATGTAACTAAACAACCGCAGGGAGAATATATGACTGAATATGTTGTAACCGGAGGAACTCCGCTGGGAGGAAGCATACAGGTTCAGGGCTCCAAAAATGCTGCGCTGCCTGTGTTAGCAGCTATGGCTACATCCGATATTTGCGTAGATATCAGCAACTGCCCCAGCATTTCGGATGTTAAGCACACACTGCAGGTCCTTCGGATGTGTGGTCGACAGGTTGAAGAACGGGCAGGTACTATCCGGTTTACCGATTGCATTACGGAAACGGACATTTCCTTTCCCGAGATTTGCTGTATGAGGTCAGGCATTTTGTTTGCCGGCGCAGTTTTGGGCAATCTGGGCAAGGTAAGGATATGTAGCCCCGGTGGTTGTGATATAGGCCCCAGGCCCATAGACCTGCACCTCAAGGCATTTGAGTCCCTGGGAGGCAGGGTCAAGACAGAGGGAGACGGGATTATAAGCATCGATGGCTCTCGGATGGCAGGTAGTAGCTTATGGCTGGATTACCCCAGCGTAGGCGCCACAGAAAATGTAATGCTCTGCGCAGTTAATATTCCTGGGTTCACCGAAATACATAATGCTGCCAGAGAACCGGAAATCGAGGAGCTCCAATGGGTGTTAAACTCAATGGGTTTTACAGTGGAAGGTGCCGGTACGTCTGTAATCTGCATCAAGGGTGGGCGCCACAGCGAAGTGGACTATGCCGAATATAATATAGAGGCAGATCGCATTGTGGCAGGGACTTATTTGACTGCTATTGCGGCAACCGGAGGTCGTGGAACCGTGACAGGTGTGTCCCCAGATAAGTTGTCGTCGATTACTGATATACTGGAGCGCACAGGCTGTACCGTTGAGACGGAGGGAAATTCTATTTCAGTATTTACCCATGGTCGTCTCAAAAGGGTGCGAAACATAACCAGCGGACCATATCCCGGATTCCCTACGGATATGCAACCCCAGGTTATGGCCATGTTGGCCTCTGCAGACGGCACGTCTGTTATCAGAGAAACGGTCTTCGAAAACAGATTCCGACACGTGGATGAGTTGAATCGCATGGGAGCAGACATATTGGTACGAGGTGACACGGCCATTGTAAATGGTGTTCCGTTGCTCAGAGGGGCAAGCGTCCGGGCGACAGACCTGCGCAGCGGGGCAGCGTTAGTAATAGCAGGATTGACGGCAGATACACAGACAAGAGTCTGTGACAACGGGTGCATAGACAGAGGCTATGCGGATATATGTGGAGATTTAAGGGCTCTGGGAGCAAATATATACAGACTTGATGATGAAGACGAAATGGAAACTCAGCATTAAGAATATTGTTGTTTTGTCAGTGGCGGCAGCCGTTCTGCTGTCCCTGACGCTGTTCCTTGCCCTCTACAAGGTGAACAATG
>JAFVXO010000057.1 GCA_017501105.1 Clostridia bacterium
GGTTATCCGGCCATTGTAGGCCCCTCTCTCGCATCCCGAAGCAAGGACGAAGTTAGTCTTTCAGATTTTAAGACGCCGGGGGAACTGCAGAAAGCAGGCGTTTTGGTTGCACTAACCACAGATCATCCGGTATCAAGGATCCAATACCTTCCACTCTGTGCTGCACTCGCCGTCAAGGAGGGCATGAGTGAATGGGGCGCATTACGCGCAATTACAATTGATGCAGCACGTATATGCCGTGTAGATCACAGATTAGGCAGTTTAAAGGAAGGGAAAGATGCCGACATAGTCATTTATGACGGTGATCCGTTACAAATCGCATCTTCTGTGAGATACACAATTGTCAACGGGCAGATTGCATGGCAAGCAAAGAAATAGGAGACATAAACATGTGGTCATAACCTTTTTGCCTGTGCTACAATACTTTTGTAATGATTGTAAACTAAATTGCAGCACAGCAGCATAGGGAGGAAAGACCATGAGTGACAGACCTATAGTGCCCATTAACTGCTTCTTCCAGGGGTGCTATAACCCTGCCTATGAGGAGGAGATCCGTAAGGGCAAGGAGAAGTGCTACAGGTACAACCAGTTATCCCCAAACGACCGGGAGACACAACGGGAGATACTCCAGGAGTTGCTAGGACAAATGGGGAAAGAGGTGTTTATCACGCCTCCATTTTGGTGCGATTACGGATACAACATAACTGTAGGCGACTACTTCTATTCCAATCACGGTATGATAATCACTGATGGGGCCAAGGTAACATTTGGAGATAATGTCTTTGTAGCTCCAAACTGTTGCTTTACCACAGCAGAACATGCCATTGATCCAGAAATGCGAAAGGCTGGCGTGGAAATTGCAAAGCCAATAACTATCGGCAACAACGTGTGGATCGGAGCTGGATCAACCATACTGGCCGGTGTGGAAATCGGCGATAACACAGTTATAGGAGCGGGTAGCGTGGTCACAAGGTCAATACCGGGCAATGTGGTGGCCGTCGGTGTTCCCTGCAGGGTATTGCGGGAGATTACGGAGAAGGACAAGACAACCTACTCCATGTATAAGCCGCCACTAGTGTGATATAATGAACGGACCCAAGCACAAGGAGAACAGTATGGAGAGAATAACAAGTTTTGCCATCAATCATCTGGTTCTGCAGCCCGGTTTGTATGTTTCCAGGAAGGACAGGTGGAACGATTGTGTTGTAACAACCTTTGACATGAGGATCACAGCCCCCAACAGGGAGCCTGTGATAGACATGCCAGCCCTGCACACCATAGAGCATATGGCCGCTACCTATCTTAGGAATAGCCAGCTCAAGGACAAGGTGGTATATTTTGGACCCATGGGATGCCGAACCGGATGCTATCTGGTCATGTTCGGTGATCTGTCCTCTGAGGATATTGTGGATCTCGTAATAGATATGTGCGACTTCATCATAGGGTATGAGGGGGAGATTCCCGGCGCCACACCTGTAGAATGCGGCAATTATTCGGAACAGAATCTGAATATGGCAAAGTTCTACATCAAGAGATACAAGGAGAACTTGATAGACAACAGGTTCTTTACATACCCAGAATAACGGCAGACAAACAAATATACAGATAATTCGCGGCAGGGACCAAAATCCTTGCCGTTTTTGCCGCCTCAGGTATTTACAATTGATGTCTGTTAGGATAAAATAACAAACGATATATAACAAATGTTATATTACGGAGGAGTCCATGCCACGTCAAATTAGAATTTCTAAAGAGGACATAATAAATACCACAGTAGATATTGTGCGGAGGAGCGGAGACCAGGCCATCAATGCCAGGACCATCGCAGCTGCCCTGAATTGTTCTACTCAGCCGATTTTTTCCAACTTCGACACCATGGACCAATTGCGATTGGCTGTGGTGGAGAGGGCGGACAAAATGTGCCAAGAGTACATGGACCGGGAGATGAAGAGGGGAGAGTACCCAATATACAA
>JAFVXO010000058.1 GCA_017501105.1 Clostridia bacterium
CCATATGCGCCATTGAGAGGAACGATTATGGCTATGGCTCTATTGTGGAGCCTATTTGGGTCTATACCGCAAAAACACACCGCCGAAGAGGATGGGCGTTTAGGTGTATAAGCCACGCATTGTACGGAACTACAGATAATTGCATTATCTTGTACCATACGGACGTGGACAACAGGGCTTCTGTGGCCCTGGCTGAGTCCCTTGGCCTAAAACTAAATAATGTTTGCTATACATTGGCGGTGAAATTATGAATGTAACAGATATTCCTTCAGATTTCATCGCCCTTTTGCGTAACAGCAAAACTGGAATTGTTTTGAAAAATAGTGTATTATTTCAAGGATGTGTTTCTGGCCTTTTACAGGCTTAAGAATTGTAAAGGAGACATTAATATGAAACTTAAACTCTACGACATGGATAAGGTTACTGACCTTAAGGACATGTTGCAAAACAGTCTTGAGAAGTACAGTGACAGAACTCTGTTCCTGGTGAAGGATTCCCACAATCAGCCCTATAGACCTATTACATATAAGCAGTACGGCAGTGATGTACACGCACTGGGCACAGCTCTGGTTGCAAGAGGCTACAAGGACAAAAGAATTGCAGTATTGGGTGAAAATTGCTACGGATGGACAGTTGGATACATGGCAACAGCCACTGGCGTTGGCATTATCGTGCCTATCGACAAGGAACTTCCCGGAGACGAGATTGTAAACATGATTGCCCGGGCAGAGGTTTCTGCAGTAATTTTTTCTGACAAGTATTTAGACAAAATTAAGGGCATTTCAGACAGATGTCCCACAGTTTCATTGTTTGTATGCATGGGCAGCAAAACCGATGAGGCATTTAACACCGTTTCTCTGGAGACATTGATTGCCGAGGGAAACAAGCTCCTTGCCGAGGGCAATATGGATTACATGAATGCCAAGATAGATCCCTACGAGATGTCTATTTTACTGTTCACATCCGGTACAACCTCGGATGCCAAGGCTGTTATGCTCAGTCAGCACAATATCGTAACTAATATTATGGCCATGGGCTCTATGGTAGAGGTCAGAGGAGGCACCTGCCTGTCAATCCTGCCTCTGCACCATACCTACGAGTGCACCTGCGGATTCTTGTATTCCGTATACGGTGGATGCACAGTGGCATTCTGCGAGGGTCTCCGTTATGTTCAGCAGAACATGTGCGAAGCCAAAGTTACATATGTTCTGACAGTACCATTGCTGGTTGAGACAATGTACAACAAGATTTGGGCCAATATTGACAAGACACCCGGTCTTCGCAAGAAGGTAGAGACAATTATCAAGGTAAACAACGCAGCCCGCAAGGTAGGCATCGATATGTCTCGCAAGCTGTTCAAGCAGATTCACAGCGCCTTTGGTGGCGAGTTGGAGCTGTTTGTTGTAGGAGCAGCACCTATGAATCCCGAGGTGTCCAAGGGACTCTACGACCTGGGTATCAGAGTTCGCCAGGGTTATGGACTTACGGAGTGTGCTCCTATTATCGCTTTGGGCGCAGATACATATTACAAGGATGAGGCCGTTGGATATCCTATGCCCGGAGTGCAGATCGAGATTTTCAATCCGGACGAGAATGGATCTGGTGAGATTATCGCCAAGGGAGAGAACGTTATGCTCGGTTACTACAATAACCAGGAGGCTACCGACAGCGTTATTATCGACGGTTGGTTCCACACCGGCGACGTAGGATACAAGGACAAGGACGGATTTGTCTACATTACAGGCCGCTGCAAGAATATGATTCTCACCAAAAACGGCAAGAACGTATATCCTGAGGAGATCGAGCCTATGATTTTGGAGCTGGATACAGTCAAGGAGTGCGTAGTATTTGAGGAGAAACTGGACGACGGTGATGCACGCATTGCATGTATGGTTTATCCCGACGTAGATGTAATCAAGTCCAAGTATTCCATTGAGGGAGAGCCCACCAAGGAGCAGATGGAGAAGATTATATTTGACGAGATTAAGGAAAACGTAAATGGCAAGCTGGTTTCCTACAAGGCTATCCGCAATGTAATCGTAAGGGAGACAGAGTTTGTTAAGACAACAACCCTTAAGATTAAGAGACATATGATCAACCAGTGATCTAACATAAATACAAAATATAAAGGGGAAAGTAAAATGGGTAAATTTATTGATGAAATTACAGTAAAGGCCCGCTCGCTTGGCAGGACAATCATTCTGCCCGAGTCCGAGGACATCAGGACAATTGAGGCTACAGCCAAGATTCTGGAACAGGGCATTGCTAAGGTTGTGCTTATCGGCAACGTAGATGAGATTAGCGCTCTGGCATCCAAGGCTGGAGTAGATGTATCCGGTGCCACGGTAATCGATCCTGATAACTATCCTCGCTTTGAGGAGTTCAGGGACAAGCTGGTAGAGCTCCGCAAGGCCAAGGGCATGACAGAGGAGAAGGCTACAGAAATGCTTAAGCAGCACATCCCCTTTGGCATTATGTGTCTTAAGATGGGTATTGGCGACGGCCTGGTGGCAGGCGCATGCCACTCTACAGCGGACACCATGAGACCCGGACTGCAGATTATCAAGACTGCTCCCGACGCAAAGATGGTTTCCTCCTTCTTTGTAATGAGCGTTCCAAATTGCGACATGGGCGAGAATGGCACATTCCTGTTTGCCGATCCCGGACTCAACGAGAATCCCGATGCAGAGAAACTGGCTGAGATTGCAGTCAGCTCTGCCAAGTCCTTTGAGGCTCTTATCGGAGCTACTGCAAATGTGGCAATGCTTTCGTATTCTACCTATGGCAGTGCTCACAGCGAGCTTACCGAGAAGGTGGTCGAGGCTACCAGACTTGCTAAGGAAAAGGCTCCCGACATCAATCTGGACGGCGAGCTCCAGGCAGATGCAGCAATCGTTCCCAGCGTTGGAGAGTTCAAGGCTCCCGGTAGTTCTGTGGCAGGCAAGGCTAACGTTTTGATTTTCCCTGACCTGAATGCAGGAAACATTTCCTACAAGTTGGTACAGAGATTGGCCAAGGCTGAGGCATACGGCCCTATTATGCAGGGATTTGCCAAGCCGGTTAACGACTTGTCCAGAGGTTGCAGTGTAGACGATATTGTGGGTGTTGTTGCAGTTACAGCAGTACAGTCCACAATCTAACTTGACGAAAAAGAAAAAGCGAGGATTCAACGATGAAAGTTTTAGTAATAAACTGTGGCAGCTCTTCCCTAAAATATCAGCTGCTGGATATGCCCAAGGGCGATGTTGTGGCCAAGGGTATTTGCGAGCGTATCGGTATTGACGGTCAGCTGGTTCACAACAACATGGAAACCAAGACTACATGGAGCATTCCCATGCCCACACATGGCGAGGCTATTATGTCCGTTTTTAAGGCTCTTACAGACACAGAGGTTGGTGTAATTTCCGACCTGAGCGAAATTGCAGCCGTTGGACACAGAGTTCTCCATGGCGGAGAGGAGATTACACAGTCCGTTGTTATTGACGACCATGTTATCGATGTTATCGATGCACACATTCCTCTGGGACCTCTGCACAATCCTGCAAACTCCCTGGGTATCAAGGAGTGCCGCAAGCTGTTGCCCGACGTTCCACAGGTGGCTGTATTTGACACAGCATTCCACCAGACAATGCCAGCTAAGGCATATATGTACGCACTGCCCTACGAGATGTACGAAAAGCATCACATCCGCAGATATGGATTCCACGGCACCAGCCATATGTATGTATCTCGCAGATGCGCAGAGGTTGACGGTCGTCCATTTGAGGACCTTAAGATTATTACCTGCCACCTGGGCAACGGTTCTTCTATCAGTGCTGTTGACCATGGCAAGTGCGTAGATACTACAATGGGACTCACTCCTCTGGAGGGAACACCTATGGGCACACGCTGTGGCTCAATCGATCCTGCTATTGTTAAGTTCATCATGGACAAGGAGAACATGACAGCAGATCAGGTGGATAACCTTATGAACAAGAAGAGCGGCGTTATGGGTATCTCCGGCATCAGCAGCGACTTCCGTGACCTCAATGCAGCAGCAAACGAGGGCAACGAGAGGGCTAAGCTGGCACTGGATATGTTCTGCTACAGCGTCAAGAAGTATATCGGCTCCTACATGGCAGCTATGGGCGGTTGTGACTGCATCGCATTTACTGCCGGCGTAGGTGAGAACGATTCTGTTGTTCGTGCAGGAGCTGTTGAGGGTCTGGAATTCCTGGGTGTTAAGATTGATCCCGAGAAGAACAAGGTCAGAGGAGAGGAGACATTGATTTCCACACCAGACAGCAAGGTCAAGGTATACATCATACCCACCAACGAAGAGCTGGCAATTGCTCAGGAGACAATGAGACTTACCGCTAAATAATTGAATACTTTGAGTAGTAAGACAGGACCTGCCAATTGGTGGGTCCTGTTTTTATCTTATTTGTATGTGTGGTTCGGTGTAACTTTGTCTGGGGGTGCGCCGTTTTGTTTTTGCGCTACATAAAAGTGGAGATATGCTTCGGTTTGTGACACGTAGTATATGAAGTGACTTTTTATGAAATATTAAAATCAGCCATTATCATATGTTGGCAAAATAGCTAAAATAGGATATACTAATAATAGCTAAATTGAACAGCCAGGAAGGAGTCGAAATCTATGACAACCGCAACAGCAACAGAGGTTCAGAACAATTTTGGTAAATTTCTGAAATTGGTTCAGGAAGGACAGGAAATTGTTATCATAAAAAACGGGTCTGAGGTCGCACGAATGATTTCCAAAGGTAAGACGGTATCATTTCTTTCAGATAGCCTTGTGGGGGTTCTTTCTTCTGATATAGATGAAAGTAACGCACGGGCAGAAAGGGTTGCACGCTATGAAAGTGCTGATTGATACCAATGTCATTCTTGATGTTCTTTGTAACCGTTCAGAGTTTGTAGAAGATTCGCTCAAGGTGTTCAAATACTGTGAGGTGAATCAGATTACGGGATGCATCTGCGCCTTATCCATTCCAAATATCGTATATATTATGCGAAAAGAGTTGGATGGCAAAAAAATCAAGGATATTTTGACTACACTCACATCATTATTTACTGTGGTTGATTTGCGTGAGGCCGATCTTATTAAAGCGGCAGATTTGGATTTTGCTGATTATGAGGATGCTTTGCAATCGGTCTGTGCAACAAGGGCTAATGTAAACTATATTGTGACAAGAAATATCAAGGATTTTAAGAACAGCACGGTTGCAGCCATCAAGCCATCTGAACTGATTGAAAGAATTTGATTCTGAATCCAACCCGAGTTGCCATAAATGAGAGAGGTGGGTTTAAAATAAAAAGATAATTTGGGTCAGCTTGGGTTATCACCTTCGGTTATTTCTTTAGAAGTGTATGTAAATATTTCAACATTAAAATGGGAGGAGATGATTAAATGAAGAAATTTGCGATTGTTATTACATTGATTTTATTTACACTTCTGTCTGGATGCTATTTATCAAACCAAATATTAGCCTCAAAAATGATTGCAAAATATTCTGAAAATCAGAACTATGTTACATTGTCTGGGGAAATAATTGAATGTAACGAATATAATGTCACAATTAAGTGTGAAGAAATAAAAGAATATCTTAGTTATGAGGATGATATCTGTGAATATTATATTTTTTCGGACAAACCATTAGATCTGGTTGTTGGGGATATGGTAGATTTTGTAACTGTCCCCTTTCACTTTTATAACGGACATGAATTACCCATAGTTGAATTGAAATTGGATGACAATGTTTTTTTGTTAAATTTTGAGGATGGAAAAGAGAATCTAACTGAATGGGTGAAAGAAAATTTTAAATAAATTTGCATAAGAGTGGATACACAATTCAAATAGTAAGACAGGATCTGCCAATTGGTGGGTCCTGTTTGTTATATGAACTTAATAGCTAATTCCATTATATATACAGCCACGCAACCGGAGGCTACCACCACTATATTTGATGAAATATGGAAGAGGAACTATTGCATAGCAATGGCATGTTTCCCTTGCGCCTACGCCATTTCTTTGGTAGTATCACACCTTGGTACAAAGTGGAAGATACTACTTGGTCTGGATACATATCCAGTGTCAAAAAAACCGTTGACATAAGAGACGTTTGCTGTATAATTATGCTGTTAATCTTTTGTTTTGACGGTGGAGTTATATGCTGATTGACGTTCGTCCCATAATTAGCTCTGATTCCCCTCTGACCTATAGCTTTGACGATATCCCCTCGGATATGACGGATTTGCTGAGTTCAGAGATACGCATCCGACAGGTTGCTACAGAGGTAGTTGCCAGACACGTTCTCGGCAGAATATACGTCGCCATGGACATCAGGTGCGAGTACGAAACTATTTGTGCCAGATGCATGGACAGCTTGTCACGTACGGTGGAGCAGCATTGCGAGCAGTGCTTTGTACCGGCCGGAAGGGGCAAGGAGGATGTTGAGGATTCAGAAGCAATTCCATATTCCGGCAATCAGATAGACCTGTCGGAGTTGGTTGCAGATGGTATATACACATCGATTCCGGTCAGAGACCTTTGCGTCGATGATTGCAAGGGTATCTGTCCTAAGTGCGGCATCAATCTAAATCTTCGGAACTGTGATTGCAGTCATTCGGAGATTGACCCCAGATTAGCAGGGTTAGCAAAATTATTAGAATAAGTTAAATTCTTATTATACACTGACAGGAGGTGTAGAAATGGCATTACCTAAGAGAAAAGTTTCACATGCCAGAGGAGCAAAGCGTCGCGCCAATTGGAAGCTGGAGGTTCCGGCTTTGGCAAGATGCCCCAGATGCCACGCTTATAAGCTGGCTCACAGAGTTTGCCCTGAGTGTGGTTATTATAAGAACACAGATGTACTTCATCTGGATGCAGACAAATAACTAGAGGCATTAGACTTTAGAAGCGGCAGGCATTATCGTTACTGCCGCTTTTTCTTTGTGAATTATTATGGACGGAATCGTAATTAAATCAGTAGAGCCCGGCAGCATATGTGACGAGGGCGGTATAGTATCCGGAGACGTACTGTTGTCCATTAATGGCAACAGTATTCAGGATGTGTTTGACTATCGCTTTTCCGTTATGGAGGAGGAGCTTAGGTTGGTAGTGTCCAGAGATAAGTCCGGTGGCTCTGTAGAGATCCTTCTCGACATAGAGAAGGACCAGTACGAGGATATCGGATTGGAGTTTGACACATATCTCATGGACAGCGAGCGCAGCTGCACCAATGACTGTGTGTTTTGCTTTATCAATCAAATGCCTAAGGGTATGCGTGATAGCCTTTATTTCAAGGACGACGATGCCAGACTTTCATTTCTCAGCGGCAACTACATAACCATGACAAATATGAAGTACGATGAGCTGGATAGGATTATCAAATACAGATTGTCGCCTATCAACGTGTCCGTCCACACAACAGATCCCGCACTCAGATGCTCCATGATGCACAACAGATTTGCTGGAGACGTTATGGACAAGCTCAAGTATTTGACGGATGCAGGCATATCAGTAAATTGCCAGATTGTTTTGTGCAGAGGTATCAACGACGGAGCTATGCTGGAGCGCAGCATTCAGGATCTGATGACACTGTGGCCCGGCATAGACAGTGTGGCTATTGTTCCGGCAGGACTAACTGATCACAGAGAGGGATTACCCCACATTGAGCCCCACAACAGTCGGACCGCAGAGGAGACATTGGATCTGATTGAAAGATACCAGCAGCAGTGTTTGGACAAGTTTGGCACCAGACTATTTTATCCCTCTGACGAGTTCTATCTGTTGTCAGGCAGGGAAATTCCCGAGGCAGAATACTACGAGGGCTATCCCCAGCTGGACAACGGTGTAGGCATGATAGCGTTGTTCCGGGAGGAGTTTGCCCAGGCACTACAGGACAACTGCCATTCGGATTATACTAAGGGCAAGGTTACATTAGCTACCGGATTGGCCTTTGCGCCCGAGCTTGAGAGGGCAATGGGTCAGGCTATGGCTGCTTTCGATGGGCTGAACATTAGCACAGTAGGCATTCGCAACGACTTTTTCGGTCACAATATCACCGTAGCCGGTCTACTGACGGGACAAGACATTTCCGCCCAGCTGAAGGGAAGGGACCTTGGCAGGGGGCTGATTCTCCCCAGGGTTATGCTTAAGGCAGATGAGGACATATTCCTGGATGATTGGACTCCGGAAATGTTGTCAGAATCCCTTGGAGGCATTAAGATTACCTTTGTTGACGAGGACCCCGGGTCCCTGATTAACGCAATTTTGAAATAATAGGAGACACTTATGGCAAAACCGATCGTGGCAGTTGTTGGCAGACCCAATGTGGGCAAGTCGACGATCTTCAACTATTTAATCGGCAACAGAACCGCAATTGTAGACGATACTCCCGGCGTTACCCGCGACAGAATCTACGGTGAGGCTGAGTGGCGTGGCAGAAGCTTTATGCTCATAGATACAGGTGGTATCGAACCTGTCAACGACGACTATATCTATGCTCAGATGCGCAGACAGTCCCAGATGGCCATGGAAATGGCAGATTGTATTCTGTTTGTGGTAGACGGCAAGACCGGCCTCACATCCGACGACCAGGAGGTGGCCCAGATGCTGCGTCGTTGTAAAAAGCCTGTAGTTGTCTGTGTCAACAAGGTTGATTCTATGAGCACCATGGCGGACGACATGTACGAGTTCTATAGCCTGGGATTTGAGGACCTGGTATGTATTTCCGCAGTACAGGCCCTTGGCATTGGCGATATGCTTGACGAGATATACAAGTATTTCCCTGCAGGAGAAAACGAGGAGGATGAGTCCCTTATTACCAAGGTTGCCGTTGTTGGCAAGCCCAACGTTGGCAAATCCTCACTGATTAACCGCCTGCTGGGCGAGGACCGCATGATTGTAGCTAACATGCCCGGAACCACAAGAGATGCCATAGACAGCCGAGTCTCCTACAATGGCAGAGAATACGTATTTATTGATACTGCAGGCATTCGCAAGCAAAACAAGATAGATAATGACATAGAATGGTACAGCACTGTTCGCAGCTGGGCGGCCATAGACAGGGCAGACGTTGTACTCATTATGATCGACGCAGTTGAGAAACAGAGCGAACAGGACACCAAGATTGCCGGCTACGCCCACGAAAAGGGCAAGGCATGTATTTTTGTGGTCAACAAGTGGGATGCTGTGGAGAAGGAAACCGGAACCATGAAGCAGTTCACCGATGAACTGTATCTGAGATTCCCCTTCATGCAATATGCTCCTGTGTTGTTCATCTCGGCATTAACCGGTCAAAGGGTTCCCAAGCTATATCAGATGATCGACTACGTGGCAGATCAGGCAGCCTTGCGCGTTACTACAGGCATGCTCAACAGTATTTTGGCAGATGCGGTTGCCATGGTGCAACCACCCTCAGATAAGGGACGTCGTCTCAAGCTGTACTATATAACTCAGGTAGGAGTTAAGCCTCCCCAGTTTGCCATCTTCGTCAACTCCAAGAAGCTGTTCCACTTCTCCTACGAGAGATACATTAAGAACCAGCTCCGCAAGAATTTTGGCTTTGAGGGATCAGATTTGGTCATGCTGGTCAGAGAAAAGAGCAAGGGAGAGAATATCTAATGCAGTATGTTTTGATTTTACTGTTTGCAGGATATCTGTTGGGCAGCATCAATACAGCTCTGGCTGTTTCGAAAATACGCTATGGCGAGGATATCAGGACCAAGGGATCTGGCAACGCAGGCCTCACCAATGCCCTCAGGACATATGGCAAGGGGGCAGCAGTTATGGTTCTCCTGGGAGATGTAGCCAAGGCTATCGTTGCAGGACTGCTTGGCATGCTGGTGCACAACTTTATAATGTCACCGGGATTTGCAGGATATGTTCTGGGTGGTCAGGACTTTGTGAATGCCTATAAATCTGTGGCTGAGGCAGGACTCAATCCGGCCGCTATGGCTGCATGTTTTGGGGCAGTCCTGGGACACAATTGGCCCTTATATTTCCACTTTAAGGGAGGCAAGGGAGTGCTTGTTTCCGCAGTTACGGTCTTTGTACTCAGCTGGAAAATTGGCCTTATCGTGATTCTGTTGTTTGTTGTTATCGTGGCAACGACCAGATATGTTTCCCTGGGTTCCATTGCAGCAGCAGTTTGCTACCCTGTGTGCATACTGGTTTCCAAGCTGGCAGGATGGCAGTATGGTAACTGGTGGTATTTTGGTTTTGCAGTTATTCTTGCAGGCATGTTGATTTACGGCCATAGGGCAAATATTTCCAGATTAGTTGCTGGCAACGAGAATAAACTTCATTTTTAGTTATTTTTGGCACGTACCAAAAGTGACAGACACCGACATCTGAGACACCTTACAATTTGATTGTGAGGTGTCTTTTTTATGTACGTTTATGCGGATTTATTGTTCATAGAGAATGCAGTTATCAACTATCTGATTCTGTTCATCGGAGCAAAGGTGGCAGGAGTGCAGTACAGACATATCTTTATGATAATTTCCGCAGCTATAGGCGGAGTCTATTCAGTAATTTCAATAGTCTATTTCAGCATTCCCCTGTGGTTTAGTGTGCCGGCTAAGCTGTGTATGTCCATTGCTATGGTGACTATAGCTTATGCGCCTGAAAATCTGCGTGTCTGCATTCGGGGAATTATAGCCTTTTACATATGTTCCTTTGTCTTTGCAGGAGCCGTATACGCCACCGGCAACAGGTTCAAGTTCATTATTCCTACCATTGGTGTTGCTGCTCTGTTGGTACTTTGCTGGGTAAGGTATTCCCGATCAGGAGCTTGCGTGCAGGATGTGGTGGAACTGGAAATATTACTACATGGGCATGAAACGATTCGCGTTAAAGCCCTGGCAGATACAGGATGTTCTCTGGTAGATCCCATCTCCGGAAATTATGCAATTGTTTTGGGGTGGGAACTGGCTGTGTTTGATGAGACCGCAATGAGGCTGATTCCATACTCCACAGCCACAGATTGCGGTGTGCTGCAGGGCTTTCGATGCGAACGTGCACTGATCCATACGCGTAATGGTGTCAGAGAAATCCCAGCCCCTGTGGTGTGTCCGGTAAACAAGTCCCTGGGCAACGGCAGATACGAGGCAATAATTAGCGCTGAAGCGTGTAAATAGGAGGAATACATATGAATCTGAACAACATTTTAGAAAGGGTTATAAGGGCTGTAGGAGGGATGCTGGACAGCAATGATTTTCACTATATCGGTGGAACGGAGGTGTTGCCGGAACCTCTCAGTCCTGAAGCAGAGGCAGAAGCCCTCAGCAGACTGGAGGATCCCAATGGAGACAGCCGTCGTCTGCTTATTGAGCATAACCTCAGACTGGTGGTCTATATTGCGAAGAAATTTGATAATACGGGCTCCTGTATGGATGATTTAATTTCCATCGGTTCCATAGGCTTGATAAAAGCCATTAACACCTACAAAGTAGATAAGAATATAAAGATAGCCACTTATGCATCAAAATGTATAGAAAATGAAATATTGATGTATCTTAGACGCAGTCAGCGCTCCAAAAATGACATATCACTGGATGAGCCGCTCAACGTAGATAGCGAGGGAAATGAGCTACTGCTGTCTGACATTATAGGGACAGAAGACGATACTTTGGCCAGGGATATGGAGGAAGAATGCGACCGCAAAGTACTCAGGGATGCAGTATCCGAATTGTCGCTCAGGGAAAGGCAAATAGTGGAAATGAGATTTGGACTGGGAGGCTGTAAGGAGCTGACTCAAAAGGAAGTGGCAGATGCCCTGGGCATTTCTCAGAGTTACATTTCACGACTTGAAAAGAGGATTTTTACACGATTAAGAAAGGAACTGCAGCAGAGAGCGTAGTAGGTATTTTTGGCAACATTTTCATCGAAATAAACTGTATTTATGGCCAATGGGTGGGAAATAAATAAATCGAATTCCTACACTTTGGTGAAAACATGTTTATAAATAAAGTTGAAATTTGCGGCGTAAACACATCGAAACTGCCCTTGTTAAGTGAGGAAGAAAAGGAGGCCCTCTTTACCAGAATCGAGGCGGGAGACAAATCGGCGCGGGAGGAGTTAATAAATGGCAATCTCAAATTGGTGCTCAGCGTAGTTCAGCGCTTCAGCAACAGAGGAGAGAATATTGATGACCTGTTTCAGGTGGGATGTGTTGGGCTTATTAAATCAATTGATCACTTTGACAGGGGACAAAATGTCAAGTTTTCAACTTACGCGGTGCCAATGATTATTGGCGAGATACGCAGATATCTCAGGGACAACAATTCCATCCGGGTTTCACGTTCACTAAGGGATATTGCCTATAAGTCTCTGCAGGTTCGAGATCGACTAAGAGAGGAGTTAGACAGGGAGCCCACCATAGAACAGATAGCCAAGGAATTGGAACTGCCTGTTTCCGATGTAACGGTTGCTCTGGACGCAATTATGGAACCTGTTTCACTGTTTGATTCAGTCTATCATGACGACGAGGATACTTTGTACGTCATGGATCAAATCAAGGATGAGAATGAAACTGTGGAAAAATGGACAAACAACATGGCATTAACAGAAGCTATGAAGAAATTGACAGACAGGGAACGGATGGTCATTAACAGACGATATTATTCGGGTAAAACACAGGTGGAAGTGGCGGAGGAAATCGGAATTTCTCAGGCCCAGGTTAGCAGATTAGAAAAGAGCGCAATATCGACGATAAAAATGAATATGACATAGCAAAAAAATGTGAGCTCAGTCATACGTAGATTGTTGACAAACATATATTATTTAAATAAAATTGTACAAAGTCGTTGCTCTTTTTGGGCAAACTTTATAGAAATTAAACAACAACGCGAAGTATGGAGGAACAGATGAAGAATTATACAACTGAGCAAATCCGCAACGTCTGTCTATTGGGTCACGGAGGAAGCGGCAAGACATCTCTTGCAGAGGCTATACTCTACCGCTGCAAGCATATCGATCGTATCGGTAAAGTAACTGACGGCAACACAGTCAGCGATTATGACGCCGAGGAGATTAAGAGGAAGTTCTCAGTTTCTTCATCTCTGCTCGCCTGTGAGTGGAAGGGTGTCAAGATTAACCTGTTGGACACTCCCGGATTTTTCGATTATGAGGGTGAGGTTGCAGCTGCACTTAAGGTGTCTGGCAGCGCAGTTATCTGTGTTCCTGCAAAGAACGGTGTAGAGGTTGGCACTGAGAAGGCTGTCAAGCGTTGCCGCGAGCTGGGCCTGTCCGTTATCTTTGTTGTAACCAAAATGGACGAGGAAAATGCTGATTACGCCAGAGTTCTTTCCGAATTGAAGGAGGCCTTTGGCAAGAACGTTCAGCCTGCACAGCTTCCCATTATGGAAGGCAAGAAGCTCAAGGCCTTTGCAGATCTTGTTGATAACAAGGCATACGAGTATACTGATGCAGCTCCTGTGGCAATGGAAATTCCTGCTTCCATCAAGGACGACGTTGACGCTACTTGGGAGGAGCTCAAGGAGTACATTGCAGAGACCAGCGAGGATTTGATGAACAAGTTCTTTGAGGGCGAGGAGTTTACACATGAGGAACTTGTTACAGGCTTCACCGCTGCAGTAAGAGCCGGTTCCGTTATGCCTGTTATGTGTTCATCCGCAATTAACAACGTAGGTATTGGAGTTATTCTGGATGCTATAGCTACATATATGCCTTCTCCTCTGGACAGACTGGATACAGTTCACGCAATTAACCCCGAGACAGGAGAGGATATGGAGTTGCCTGCAAACGACGACGGCCCCTTCACCGCTCTGGTATACAAGACAGTATCTGATCAGTTCGGTAAGCAGACCATGTTCAGAGTTTGCAGCGGATGCCTCAAGGGAGACACTACAGTTTACAACCCCAGATCGGGCAAACAGGAGAGACTTTCCTCCCTTTATAGCTTGAGAGGTAAGAATAAGGAGCCCGTTACAGAGCTGCACTGTGGCGATTTTGGCTGCGTAACCAAGCTTGTAGCCACATCAACCAACGATACACTTTGCGAAATCAACAAACCCGCAGTTCTTGACAAGATTGTATTCCCGATTCCCAATATGCGTATGGCAGCTGTTGCCGCCTCCAGAGGTGATGAGGAGAAGATCGGCGTTGGATTTGCCAGAATCATGGAGGAGGATCCTACCTTCAAGTACGAGAACAATGCTGAGACTCATCAGATGGTTATCTATGGTCTGGGCGATCAGCACATGGACGTTATCGTATCTAAGCTCAAGAATAAGTTTGGCGTCTCCGTTTCTCTGGCAGAGGCCAAGGTTCCCTATCGCGAGAAGATTAAGAAGAAGATCAAGGTTCAAGGCAAGCACAAGAAGCAGTCCGGAGGTCACGGCCAGTACGGAGACGTATGGATTGAGTTTGAACCTCACGAGGGCGACGAGCTGGTTTTCCAGGAGAACGTATTCGGCGGTTCTGTACCAAAGCAGTACTTCCCCGCAGTAGAAAAGGGTCTCCAGGATTGCGTAAAGAAGGGCGTTTTAGCAGGATATCCTATGATCGGCCTCAAGGCTACATTGGTGGATGGATCCTACCACGACGTAGACTCCAACGAAATGTCATTCAAGGTTGCTGCCAGCCTTGCATACAAGCAGCTTACAGGTGCAAATCCCGTATTGCTGGAGCCTGTTCTCCATATTGAGGTTACTGTTCCCACAGACAACCAGGGCGATATCATGGGCGATATGAACAAACGTCGTGGCCGCGTTATCGGTGTTGATCAGCTTGGCGATGGTATGTGCTGCGTTATTGGCGAGGTACCCGAGTCTGAGGTTATGAAGTATGCTACAGACCTGAGAGCTATGACCCAGGGCAGAGGTTCCTATACCACCAACTTTGAGAGATACGAGGAGGTTCCTCCTTTCCAGGCACAGAAGATTATTGCTGCAGCAGAGAAGGAGAACGAGGAATAATCTAAAATATTATAGTTAGTACTAAGAGGCATTTCGTGAGAGGTGCCTCTTTTCAATTATTTTTATGAGGATGTATAATAGTTTTAGATATAAGACAAAAAGGAGGGGCAAGCATGAAAAAGTTACATATTCTAGTCATTGTTGCAATAGCTGTATGCGTTCTTACTTCTGGAATAGTATTTGCAGATGAAAAGCCTGTTTCAGGTAAAGCAGGCGAGAATGCAACGTGGTCCTATGATGAGGCTACGGCTACACTTACTTTTTCGGGAACAGGAGAGACAAAAGGGTCATACGACAATAAGAGTTGGTCCGTTTGGGAGTATAAGGCTAAGCATATTGTGGTCGAAGAAGGTGTCGAACGCATTGGTAATGAGACATTTAGTAATTTTAAAAAGGCAGAAACGGTTTCTCTTCCAAGTACCCTTAAGGAAATTGGCGAGAGTGCTTTTGAACACTGCGAAAGTTTACAGGAAGTAGTTATTCCAGAAGGAGTAACTAGAATCGAATCGTATGCATTCAAAGATTGTTTGCTTTTAAAAAGCATAGAGCTACCATCTACACTTGAAGATATATGGGGTTTTGCTTTTGACGGCTGTGTAAAAATAAGAAGTCTTGTTATTCCAGATAAAGTTAAAAAGGTTAGACTAAGTATTATTAATCGTTGTGAAGAATTGGTTTGTATATACTTCGGTAAAGGCGTTGAATCTTTGCGATATATGGAGCAGCAGGATGTTACACCAAGACTTCGAACTATGATTTTTACTGGTAGCGCCCCCATCGTGGATGAGGATTGTTTTTATCTGGTTACTGCTACAGTCTATTATCCATCAGGTGATAGTTCGTGGAATGGATGGACAGAATCAGTAAGCAATATTGGAGCTACTCTCAAAATGGTTCCTGTTAACGATCCAATGTCGGTTAAACCCAATTTGGATTTGGATGTTTACTCAGGATTCTGTGGTCCTACTGCAAACTGGGAATTAAAGAATGGGGTGTTGCGTATATTTGGAACTGGATATGTAACAGGAGTGCCGTGGGATCATGTGGCCCATGAGGTGAAAAAGATTGTGGTGGAAGATACTATCACTGGAATCCCGATAGCGTATGCATTTGCACAGTGTAGATTGGCTGAAGAAGCGTATCTTTCTAAAAATCTAGAGGTGCTTGGAGCAAATGCTTTTATGGATACTAGAATAAAAAGTATAGTTATTCCAGATAAGATTAGACGGATCGAACCAGGAACTTTTGAAAATTGCTTATATTTGGAAAATGTTGTTTTACCTAATAACTTATCTACTTTTATGGATTATGCTTTCTATAATTGCAAGAGCCTTAAGCATATAGATATGCCAGAGCAGTCTTATCAGTTGATGAATTATTGTTTTGGTAATACATCTTTGTATTCGATAACATTGCATAAATATGTGTCTCGTATGTTTTTTGTTTTTGAAGGTGTTTCCACACTAAAACATGTTTATATTTTAGGTGGAAACTTTGATGAAACATATACTGGTTTGGGATCGAATAGCGTATTTACAGTTCATCTTCCAAAGAATAATTCGGACTGGAATACTGTTTCTGAGGGAAAACATGGCAATGTAACAGTTGTGAAATATAGCTGTTACCACACATGTAGTAAATGGACGTCAATAGGTAATGACATCCACACTGGCTGGTGCACAAAGTGTGGAACTAAGGTAGAAGATGTTCATGCTTGGATAGAAAAGAGCGTCACAAAGAAGGCAACTTGTTCGCAGTATGGTCAGAGAACAGTAGAGTGTAAGTATTGCGGAGTCACTAAGGAAGAAATAGTGGAGCCATTAGAGCATACATTTTACTATTTTTCTAGATATACCGTTGAGGAGATTAATACAACCCATCACTGGAAGTATTGTCTTGATTGTGGTCAGGTAGCTTGCGTGGAAAATCATAGAATGAATAAGGGACATTGTTTGGATTGTGGATATGGAGAAGGATCTGTTACATCTGGCAAAACAACTCCATCAGTAGCTAAAAAACCAACAACTGCACCAACATTGGCTCCTACACCTACGCCAAAGCCAACGGCCACACCTACGCCAAAGCCAACGGCCACACCTACTCCAGAACCTACTGCCACACCTACTCCAGAACCCACTGCCACACCTACTCCAGAACCCACTGCAGCTCCAGAGCCTGATGCTACACCAACGGCAGAACCTACTCCAGAGGTTACAACAACACCTAAGCCAAGTGGGGAAGATGTTATTCCAACCACAGAGCCGAGTCAGGATGTGGAGAAGCCAATGCCCACAGAAAACAGCAAGGTTTGGATATTGGCTATTATAGGAGTTATAATCGCGGGAGCAGCAGTTGCAGTTCCGATTGTATTAAGGAAAAAATAATGAATTAGCCTAACCACAGTGTACTCCACTGTGGTTTTTGAGTATTGGACAAACAA
>JAFVXO010000008.1 GCA_017501105.1 Clostridia bacterium
GTACAGGGCGTTGGGAGTCATTGGCCAGTCCATTGTGGTAATTGGGGATCCCACCCAGGTGTTGGAGCTATAGCCGCTCCCAGGCACATGCTGTCCTGCTGCCTGGTATACGTTAAATCCCAGGAAGTCCAGGGGCTGGTTGAGTTCTGCCAGTTCCTCCTCGGTAAACACCGGGCATCCGGGAGCTGCGGGAGCATTTTTGCCAAGCAACACCGGATCGCACCACCAGCTGACGGTGAACACATTATATGTGGCAAAGGTATCCTGTCTGGCCTTCTCGATGGCCTCGGGGCTCTCGTCTGCAGGCTCGTATATGGTTCCTGTAGGTGCATAGCCTACCAGCGGCTTGGTCTTGGCGTATTTGCGAATAGTCTTGACTGCCTCCGCGTGGGCAAACAGCACGTTTCTGGTCAGGTTTGGCAGTGCCAGAGGCTCGTTGTAGAAGGGGGCGTGCTCTCCTCCCACGTAGCTGATGCCGATAAAACACTGGGGCTCGTTAAATGTCAGCCAGTACTTGACCTGGTCCGACAGAGCCTCTACAACCACCTTGGTGTAGTTGGCAAACCACTGTACTATTTCGGAGTTCTGCCAGCCTCCTCTCAAGTGCAGCGCATAGGGCAAATCCCAATGGTACAGAGTTACGATGGGTTCGATATCCGCCGCCCGCAGTTCTGCAACCAGGTTCTTGTAAAACTGTATGCCCTGGGGGTTGACCTCCCCTGTTCCGTCCGGAATAACTCTGGGCCAGCTGATGGAAAAGCGGTATGCCTTGAGGCCCAATTGCTTCATCAGGGCCACGTCCTCCTTGTAGCGATGATAGTGATCGCAGGCATCGTGGGGATGCTCGTTATGTCGTGTATGTTCGGGGTAAAGTACGTCCCATATGCTAGGCCCCTTGCCGTCCTGATCCCATGCTCCCTCTATCTGAGCAGAAGCAGTTGCGGCTCCCCAGAGAAAATCCTTAGAAAAACCCATATAATCCTCCTCGGCTATGTATATTTATATCGCCTTCACATAAAATATATGTCCCTCTGCGCTGCTCCGTCAACCTTCTTTTTCAGGTTTAGTATTGTGTTTTACTACTTATATATATAAAATTGACTTTGTTCATCGAAACCGCAGGCCACACCTGCACAATATTGAGAGGTATTTATGTCAGACATCAAATTAATTGATCAAATCAACAACCTGGACGACCAGATGCTGGAGCTGTTCCTGCAGAGGATGTCCCTGGCTTCACAGAGTGGAGACAACGCCCTGGAGACCAAGGCCCGCAACCGCGCTATCCTGCAGAGAGTTTGCAGCCAATCCGGAGACTTGGAGAGATATACCTATCGATTTTTCGAGAACATGCTGGAGCTAACCGGCATTCGCGAGTCAGAGCTGTCTTCCGGCTCCTCGGATTTGCGCAACCATATTGAGGAGGCTGTATCCTCTGCGGACAAGCTCTTCCCTCAGTCGGCTGTTATTGCATGTCAGGGCGTAGAGGGTGGCAACAGCCAGGCCGCCTGTGACCAGATGTTTCCCAGAGGCCACCTCATGTATGTTAAGACCTTTGACGCAGTATTTGCTGCAGTAGAGTCTGGACTGTGCCAGTACGGCGTTGTCCCCATTGAGAACAGCACCAACGGCTCTGTTCGCGCCATCTACGAGCTGCTGCAGAACAAGAACTGCTCTATCGTGCGCAGCACCAGACTGTGCATTCGCCATCAGCTACTGGTCAAACCCGGTACCAAACTCAGCGACATTACCGAGGTATATTCCCACGAGCAGGCTCTGGGCCAGTGTTCCGCATATTTGTCCAAGCTTCCCGGCGTATCCCTTCACGCCTGTGCCAACACTGCTTTGGCTGCTCAGCTGGTAGCTGACTGCCCCGACAAGCATATGGCCGCCATTTGTGCCCCCGTTTGTGCAGACCTGTACGGACTGGAGCCTTTGGCTACCGACATTCAGAACAGCGATAACAATTACACCCGCTTTATCTGTATCTCCAAGCGTCCCGCCATCTATCCCGGCAGCAACAAGATTAGCTTGGTGGTCGCCCTGGATAACAAGCCCGGAGCGCTCTATGACACCCTGTCCCTGTTCTCCAATCTGGGCATCAACATGACCAAGCTGGAGAGCTGCCCTATTTCCGGCAGAAACTTTGAGTTTATCTTCCTGATTGACCTGGATGCCTCTGTTGAGGATCCCAACGTTATACCCATGCTGGAGCAGCTGCAGCGCAACTGCAGGAGTTTCCACTTCCTGGGCAATTATTCCGAGGTCTGATCCCAGGAATTATTTTGAGGAGGTCTACTATGCAGGCTTATGAGAGATTTCTAAAGTACGTTGCTTTTCCCACTATGTCCGACGAGACAAGTGAGAGTTGCCCTTCTACGGTCAAGCAGCTAGAGTTGGCCAAATACCTGGCCGCCGAGTTGGAATCTCTGGGCCTGACAGAAGTTAAGCTGGACCAGCACGGATACCTGTATGCTACCCTGGAGGCCAACTGCGACACAGACGCACCTGTCATCGGATTTATCGCCCATATGGACACCTCCGACGAGGCTGCAGATAGCCCCATCAAGCCTGCCATTGTGGAATATAACGGCGGCGACATCCTGCTGAATGCAGACAAGGACATTGTCCTCAAGGTTGCCGACTATCCCTATCTGAGCAAATACATTGGCAATCGTATTATAGTTACTGACGGCACCACGCTGCTGGGCGCCGACGACAAGGCCGGCATCGCGGCCATAGTCACTGCGCTGGAGCATCTGATCGCATCCGGCAAGCCCCACGGCAAGATTCGAGTTGGCTTTACCCCCGACGAGGAGATTGGCAGAGGTGCAGACCTCTTTGACGTGGAGGGCTTTGGCTGCCAGTACGCCTACACAGTAGACGGTGGAGCTCTGGGAGAGCTGGAATACGAGAACTTTAACGGAGCCTCCGCTGTGGCAGAAATTGCCGGCGTCTCCATTCATCCCGGTTCTGCCAAGGACAAGATGATCAACGCCGCTCTGGTTGCAACGGAGTTCGCATCCCTGCTGCCCCAGGATCAGACACCTGCTACCACTGAGGGATATCAGGGATTCTTCCATCTGACATCCATCGGCGGGGCCACTGAGTCTGCCAAGGTCTCATACATTATCCGCGACCATGACATGGAGCAGTTCCAGGCCAGGAAGGCCCTCTTCGCGGAGTGCGGCCACAAGATTAACGCCAAGTACGGCCCCGGCACCTGCAAGGTAACTATCACCGACTCCTACTACAACATGCGAGAGAAAATTGCAGAGCATATGTACATTATCGACCGAGCCAAGGAGGCTATGGGGCAAGCTGGAGTTACTCCCCTGATTCAGCCTATTCGCGGCGGTACAGACGGTGCACGTCTTTCCTACGAGGGACTGCCCTGCCCCAACCTGTTTACCGGAGGAGAAAACTTCCACTCCCGTTTTGAGTTCCTGCCCATAGAGTCTCTGGACAAGGCATGTCAGGTTGTTGAGAACATTATTTGTATGGCTGTGAAGTGAGGTTTTTCCATGAACAACACCGAGTTATTACAATTTCTTGAGAATCTACCCAACGAGCGCACCCGCCAGTACGAGCTGGGTGCCACCAAGTTTGTCATGGCCAATGGTTCTCCAGAACTGGAACTGCTGCTGCTTGAGATTGTAGACGGGGTGTATCCTTCCGGCATAGCCTACAATGCCTTTTACTGCCTCAATATCTACTACCGCCACGTCAAGGACTATCACAAGCTCAACCGCCTGATCGACGACAACGCCATGCGCTTTGAGCTGCACCTGACCTTTGACCACCTCAGGGCGCTGTTTTACATAGAGAGTGACGGATTCTACAGCTATTCGGACCTACTTAAGACAACCTACAAGGACTCCTGCCTCTTTAGCGACAACGCCGGCTTCGTCCACCTGTTTGCAGATGTGTTCGCATCGGTCTACGAAAAGGGCGGACTTTCCGATGCAGAGGCCTTTGTGAACGACTGGTACGACCAGGCCTTGGATGCGGTTAATCGGGCCATCGACCTGGATCCTACTTACGCCAAATACTATTGCACCAAGGCACGCATCCTGAGTATCAGGCACAACTACTCCCAGGCTCTGGACAACATTAATAGAGCCATCAGCTACGAGAATTCCTCCCGATCCGACTATGCCCTGCGCATTGCCACCTTCCTGTATCACAAAGCCATGATAGCCTCTGCAGAGAAGTTCCACGGCATCCAGGAGGGGCTGAAGCAGCTGGAGGCGCTGATTCCGCAGACACAGGCCACCACCTCATCGGAACCTGCGGAGCTGCTGCCCTACAACGGCACAGAGCCATACCTCTTTGTCAGCTACGCCCACAAGGACGACCAGCAGGTATTCCAGTTGCTGCGGCAACTCAGCGACAAGGGCGTCAGGCTGTGGTTTGACCGCAAGGGAATCCCCAGTTCTGTGGATTTTACGGAGTTTATTGCACAGCGCATTCTGGATTGCTCCTAGGTGCTGTTTATGGTCTCACCCAATTCTGTCAACGCCGAGTACGTACGTATGGAGATCTTCAGCGCTATTAAAAACGGCAAGACGCCCATCTGCGTATTCCTGGAAGAAACGACCCTGAGCCCCGGCATGAGCATGCAGA
>JAFVXO010000059.1 GCA_017501105.1 Clostridia bacterium
CAAACTATACCACACCCTCCCTGAATGCACCAGCGCGACTGCTCCACCCTTGACAAAAAAGGCCCCCGCGCCTAAAATCCGTCATATATATTTATTAACTATTGGTACATATTAATAGCTACAGGCTATTAACCCCAACGGAGGCTCACCCATATGACAAACATACCCGAAATATTCGGTTGCAACGTGTTCAATGACGATGTCATGAAAGCAATGCTCCCCAAGGACGTCTATGACAAATTCCACGAGGTAGTGGACAAGGAGCAGTCTTTAGACAGGTCAATCGCGAACCCGGTTGCCGCAGCCATGAAGGACTGGGCTATATCCAAGGGCGCTACCCATTTTACACATTGGTTCCAGCCTATGACAGGCATCACTGCAGAGAAGCACGACAGCTTTATCTCTCCTGATGGCAAAGGCAAGATTATTATGGAGTTCTCTGGCAAGGAGCTCATCAAAGGCGAGTCCGACGCATCCAGCTTCCCTTCAGGTGGTCTGCGTTCCACATTTGAGGCTCGTGGCTATACCGCCTGGGACCCTACATCCCCTGCATTTGTTAAGGACGACACTCTGTGCATTCCCACAATTTTCTGTTCCTACAGCGGCGAGGTTCTGGATATGAAGTCCCCCCTGCTGCGTTCCATGGAGGCTCTCAACACCCAGGCCCTCCGCATTCTCAAGCTGTTCGGCGTTACAGATGCTGTTCGGGTAGTACCCACTGTTGGTCCCGAGCAGGAGTACTTCCTGATTGACAAGGACATGTTCGAATGTCGTCCCGACTTGGTGTTCTGCGGACGTACACTCTTTGGAGCCAACCCTCCCAAGGGGCAGGAACTTGAGGACCACTACTTTGGTGTAATCAAACCAAGAGTTGCCGCCTTCATGAGGGAACTGGATATGGAACTGTGGAAGCTGGGCATCTACGCCAAGACAGAGCATAACGAGGCCGCTCCCGCACAGCACGAGCTGGCTCCTGTATATACTACCGTAAATATCGCATCCGACCACAACCAGCTCACAATGGAGCTGATGAAGACTGTTGCCCGTAGGCACGGCATGGTTTGTCTGTTGCATGAGAAGCCCTTTGCCGGCGTAAACGGCAGCGGCAAGCACAACAACTGGTCTCTTACCACAGACACAGGCATTAACCTGCTGAATCCCGGCAAAACGCCCTACGAAAACGCACAGTTCCTGCTGTTCTTCGCCGCAGTTATTGAGGCTGTGGACAACTACCAGGATCTGCTGAGGGCATCTGTTGCCTCCGCCGGCAACGATCACCGTCTAGGTGCCCACGAAGCACCTCCGGCCATTGTCTCTATGTTTGTTGGAGACGAACTGGACGCCATCCTTAAGGCTATTGAGACCGGCGAGATATATGGCGGCATGGAAAAGCAGCGCATGGAAATCGGCGTGCACACCCTGCCTACATTCTCCAAGGACACCACAGATAGAAACAGGACCTCCCCCTTTGCCTTCACTGGCAACAAGTTTGAGTTCCGCTCACTGGGCTCCTCTATGAACATTGCGGCATCCAACATCGTGCTCAACACCATTGTGGCCGAGTCTCTGCGCCACTTTGCAGACGAGTTAGATGGTGCGGAGGACTTTACCACTGCCCTCAACAACCTGCTGCAGACCACCATTCGCAACCATCGCCGCATTATCTTCAACGGCAACGGATACTCCGACAGGTGGATTGAGGAGGCTGCCCGCCGTGGATTACACAACATCCCCTCTTCTGTGGATGCCATTGCCTGCTACACCTCTCCCGAATCCATAGAACTGTTTGCACGTCACGGCGTATTTTCTGCAGCAGAGCTAACCTCCCGCAGGGACATATACTGCGACAACTACAGCAAGATAATCCACATCGAGGCATTGACTATGATCGATATGGTCAAGCGCTCAGTGGTCCCCGCAGTTGCACAGTACGCCACTGATCTGGCCAATTCCGCCACTGCACTCATGGACCTCAACCCCTCTTTGAATTGCTCAATGCAGACATGTCTGGCAGCTCAGCTCACAGATCTCTCCGCAGATATGTACAGCAAGTTGGCCCATCTGGAGGCAACCGTATGTGCCAATGGCGATTGCCACCTCACGCCTCTGGAACAGGCACAGTACCATCGTAACAGCGTATTTATGGCAATGCAGGACCTGCGCACTACAGTGGACAAGCTGGAATCCATAGTTTCCGCAGACCTGTGGCCCTTCCCCACATACGGAGAAATGCTCTTCTCTGTCTAACCCAGTTAAAATTCAGACCCAAGGCGCTTTGCTCAGCAATGCGCCTTTTTTGTGCAGTTTTACCCACATGACACAATTAGTAACTTTATTCCATTTTCCCTTTTGAATTGGCCTGCGAATGTGATAAAATAATTTTCGATATTTTTTACTATTGGGGGTGTCCACGTGAGACTCGGCTTTGACAATGACAAGTATCTCAATATGCAGAGCGAACATATTCGTCGCAGGATTGATGAGTTTGGAGGTAAACTGTATCTGGAACTTGGTGGCAAGCTTTTCGACGATTATCACGCCAGTAGAGTTCTTCCCGGTTTTCGCCCCGATTCTAAATTGCAGATGCTCCTGCAGCTAGCCGACAAGGCTGAGGTGGTCATAGTTATTGCAGCTTCAGACATTGAGCGCAACAAGGTTCGCAGCGACCTAGGCATCACATATGACCAGGACGTTATGCGCCTTATCGACTCATTCCGCAGTGTTGGTCTCTATGTGGGCAGCGTTGTCCTCACCATGTTTGACCAGGCTCACGAGGAGTCAGTTAAGTTCAAAAAATATCTGGAGAGTTGCGGCATTCCCGTATATCTCCATTATACCATCAGCGGTTACCCCTCAAACGTAGAGAAGATTGTCAGTGACGAGGGTTACGGCAAGAACGAGTATATCCAGACATCACGAGAACTGGTCATCGTTACAGCCCCCGGTCCAGGCAGCGGCAAGATGGCCACATGTCTATCCCAGCTCTACCACGAGCACAGGAGAGGCATTCGAGCCGGCTATGCAAAATTCGAGACCTTCCCCATTTGGAACCTGCCTCTCAAGCATGCAGTCAACCTGGCATATGAGGCTGCCACCACGGATTTGGACGACGTAAACATGATCGATCCATATCATCTGGAGGCATATGGTTCTACAGCAGTAAACTACAACAGAGATGTGGAGATTTTCCCCGTTTTGGAGGCCATCTTTACAAAGATATACGGATACTGTCCCTACAAGTCCCCCACAGACATGGGAGTAAACATGGCCGGCAACTGCATTTTCGACGACGACGCAGTTACTGACGCCGCCAGCCAGGAGATTATCCGCCGCTATTACACCGCTTTGGTGTCTGAGGCAAAGGGCAAAGTTTCCCAGGACATCGTATACAAGCAGGAACTGATTATGAAGAAGGCCGGCCTCACCTCTGCGGACAGGCCAGTGGTAGCCTCAGCCCTCAACAAGGCTCAGGAGACAGACGCACCGGCTGCTGCCATTATGCTCCACGACGGCAGGATTATTACCGGCAAGACCACGGACCTGCTGGGATCCTGCTCATCCATGTTGCTTAACTCCCTCAAGGTATTGGCACAGATTCCGGACTGCATTGACCTGTTGTCAGAGTCCGTTATTCGCCCTATCCACCAGCTCAAGACCAAGTATCTGGGCAGCAAGAATCCACGTCTGCATATGGACGAGGTTCTCCACGCACTGGCCATCTGCGCCAGCACATCCGACACTGCCAGACTGGCCATGGACCAGCTGGACAAGCTCAGAGATTGCGAGGCCCACTCCACTGTAATCCTTTCCCACGCCGATAACTCCATGTTCAAGAAGCTGGGAATCCACCTGACCTGTGAGGGCAAATACCAGAACGATTCATTGTTCCATTTGTAA
>JAFVXO010000009.1 GCA_017501105.1 Clostridia bacterium
ATAGCTATACGGGCACCAATCAAATATATGGCGCCAAGATACTGCCTGGTTCTAAATATATGACATTATATATTGATGACAAGCCGGGTACGGGAACATACAGTACAGAACAAGTGGATCTGAGCAAGCTGACTGTTGCCACTCCAACCCCTGTGCCAACAGTTAAGCCTACTGCCACACCAACAGCCAAGCCAACGGCACCCCCCACCTCTACGCCTACAGCTACGCCTGCATCTAAACCTGGTACGACAGCCACGGCTACGCCCGTATCTACACCGACGGCGACGCCAGGAGCAATGCCTTCACCTGAGGCAACAGCTACGCCTGAGGCAACAGCAACACCTGAGGCAACAGCTACGCCCGAGGAAACAGCCACGCCTGTGTCTACACCGACGGCGACGCCAGGAGCAATGCCTTCACCCGAGGAGACAGCTACACCTGCGGCAACTGCTACACCAGAGGCAACGGACAATCCCACGCAAAACCCTGTAGTAGATAATACAGCGACCCCAGTTCCCACAGATGAGCCCACAGATGACCAGACTGTTGCTACCATGACGCCAGAGGCTACAGCGCCTACCGATACGGAGGATGAGCAAGCGGACGCCGCACAGGTGGATAATTCTGCTCTGATTATTGTGGCTGTAGTTATAGGTGTTTCTGCTTCGGCTGTGGCAGTAGTACTGGTATTGGTAAAAACCAAACATACTAACAGACATAATCAGTCGTCTTAGAAGATATAGGAAACACACACCATAGTGTAATCGAAATTACTGTATAAAATGCATAAAAACAGCAGAAAAGTTCATGACTTTTTCTACAAATATTGATTATAAATCCCTCGTCGAATGGTTGCATTCCCGAGGGATTTGTATTATTATTACAAAGCTTGCGCATTAAGGCGCATTAGATCGTAACGATGATGTGTGAGATTGCAGCGGAATGCTGGTAACTCATGCGGAGAATGTCCGGTTCATCGAAACAGGGCGACAAGAACTGTAGTATTTCTGCGAAGCAGTTGTGTGTCAACCCAGGGTAAGGCTCTGAGGTCGGCTGAGGCCGGTCTGCGGGGTCGAGAGTTCTGGGTTTTTGTATGAAAGCCAATGATACACACGGCCGAGTGGAAGTTCCGGTTAATTGTCGAAAACAGTTAATCTAGGAGGTTAGAAAAATGGCAAAAGCCGAGAAGGTAAGGATCAGATTAAAGGCATTTGATCACGTAGTATTGGATGAGAGCGCAGCTAAGATTGTTGAGTCTGCAAAGAGAAACGGCGCAAAGGTTTCCGGACCTATTCCGTTGCCCACAGAGAAGGAGATTATCACAATCCTGAGAGCTCCCCACAAGTATAAGGACGCTCGTGAGCAGTTCGAGATCAGAACTCACAAGAGAGTCATCGACATTCTCGACCCCAACCCCAAGGCAATTGATGCTCTCATGAAGATTGAGCTGCCTGCAGGCGTTGAGATTGAGATTAAGGTCGGATAATCAAGTCAATTTACTTTCGACCCCGGTTGAAAGTATTTACTAGGAACAGACACGGACAATCTGTTCCCGGTCATGTTCATCTAGATGGGCTTCAGGGTTACATAGATGAACCAATAACCAAGAGGAGGTAATCACATGAAATCAATGATTTTAGGAACTAAGATCGGAATGACACAGATCTTCGATGAGAGTGGTCTGTCCATCCCGGTAACGGTCGTTAAGTCCGGACCGTGCACTGTTGTTCAGGTTAAGACAACAGAGAAGGACGGCTACGATGCCGTTAAGGTAGGTTATGGCGAGTGCAAGGAGAAGGCACTCAACAAGCCTGACATGGGTCAGTTCAAGAAGAACGGCCTGACAGCTACAAGATATCTTCGCGAGTTCAGACTGGACGATTGCTCCAAGTACAACTGCGGCGATGTTATCAAGGTAGAGGACATGTTCAATAACGGAGACAAGGTTGACGTTACAGGAACATCCAAGGGTAAGGGCTACCAGGGTACAGTTAAGCGCTATGGTATGCACATCGGACCTAAGGCTCACGGCTCCAAGTACCACAGAGGCGTAGGTTCCATGGGACCTACAACAACTCCCGGTAAGGTTGCCAAGGGCAAGCGTATGCCTGGCCGTATGGGCGGCAAGCGCTCCACAATCCTGAACCTGGATGTTGTTAAGGTTGATGCAGAGAGAGGCTTGCTCCTCATCAGAGGCGCAGTTCCCGGAGCAAAGGGTAGTCTCCTGGTCATCAGAAATGCTGTAAAGGCAAACTGATAGTGGAGGAGGAAAGAAAATGCCAAACTTAAAAGTATTGAATATCAAAGGCGAGACAGTTGGCGAGGTTGAGCTCTCCGCAGAGATCTTCGGTATCGAGGTCAATACAGAGGCCATGCACAGAGTGGTTGTAAACATTCTGGCCAACGAGAGACAGGGAACACAGTCTGCACTCACCAGAGCAGAGGTAAGAGGCGGCGGACGTAAGCCCTACAGACAGAAGGGCACAGGCCGTGCAAGACAGGGTAGCACAAGAGCTCCTCAGTTCAGACATGGCGGTATCGTATTCGCACCCAAGCCAAGAGATTATTCCTTCACTCTTAATAAGAAGGAAAAGAGACTTGCTATGAAGTCCGTTCTCACCGACAAGTGCCAAAACTCCCAGATCATCGTTCTTGACTCTCTTGTACTTAACGAGATCAAGACCAAGGCTATGATCGAGGTTCTGAACAACATCGGCGCAGGCGACAGCGCAATCGTTGTTATGGCTGAGAAGAACGAAAATGTTATCAAGTCTGCAAGAAATATCCCCGGAGTTAAGACAGCTCTTGTAAACACTATCAACGTATACGACCTGCTCAAGTACGACAACATGGTAATTACACTGGACGCTCTTAACAAGGTTCAGGAGGTATACAGATGATGTACGAAGATATCATTATTAGACCCTATATCACAGAGAAGAGCAACGAGGCTATTGCAGAGGGCAAATACACTTTCGTAGTAGCTAAGAAGGCAACCAAGGTTGATGTTGCAACTGCTGTTGAGAAGCTCTTTGGCGTAAAGGTTGTTTCTGTTTCCACACAGAACTACAACGGCAAGCCCAAGAGAGTTCAGGGCTTCAGCGGCTACAGAGCCGATTGGAAGAAGGCCATTGTTACCATTGATCTGGATCCCCAGCAGGAGACATACATCGGCAAGGATGGCAAGCCCGTAACCACAAACAAGAAGTACAAAACCTCTATTGAAGAGTTCGGCGCAACAGTC
The DNA here is from genome assembly GCA_017501105.1 of Clostridia bacterium. Classification (GTDB taxonomy): domain Bacteria; phylum Bacillota; class Clostridia; order RGIG7378; family RGIG7378; genus RGIG7378. The sequence goes on from JAFVXO010000009.1 coordinate 3,245, forward strand.
TAAGTGAAGGAGAGTGAACTAAATGGCTATTAAGTATTACAAACCTACTACTCCGTCAAGACGTGGCATGTCAGTTTCCACATTTGAGGAAATCACAAAGACTAAGCCCGAGAAGTCCTTGACAGAGTCTCTTTCCAAGTCCGGCGGACGTAACGTATACGGCAGGATCACATCCTGGAACGTTGGCGGCGGAAACAAGAGAAAGTACAGAATTATCGACTTCAAGAGAAACAAGTTTGATGTTCCTGCTAAGGTTGCAGCAATCGAGTACGATCCCAACAGAACATGCCGTATTGCTCTCCTTAACTACACCGATGGTGAGAAGAGATATATCCTGGCACCCCAGGGTCTCCACGTAGGCGACACAGTTATCTCCTCTGATACAGCTGACATCAAACCCGGCAACGCAATGAAGCTTGCAAACATTCCCGTAGGTACCATGGTTCATAACATTGAGCTCACAGTTGGTAACGGCGGACAGATGGCAAGAGCAGCCGGTGCATATGCACAGCTCATGGGTAAGGAAGGCAAGTATGCTCTTCTGAGACTCCCCTCCAGTGAGGTAAGAATGGTTCCCATCAACTGCATGGCAACAATCGGTGTTGTTGGCAACGAGGACCAGATCAACATCACTTTGGGTAAGGCTGGAAAGTCCCGTTACCTGGGCGTTAAGCCTCACGTTCGCGGTGTTGTAAAGAACCCCTGCGATCACCCTCACGGTGGTGGTGAAGGTAAGTCTCCCGTAGGTCTTCCCGGACCTGTTACTCCCTGGGGTAAGCCTACTCTGGGTAAGAAGACCCGCAAGCACAACAAGGCCAGCAACAAGCTGATTGTTAAGAGACGCAAGTAGGCCATAGGAGGATATAATGAGTAGATCAATTAAGAAAGGCCCTTACATCGAGGCCAAGCTGTATAACAGAATTGTTGCCATGAACAAGGCTAACGATCGCAAGGTGATCAAGACCTGGTCCAGATCTTCTACCATCTTCCCCGAGATGGTCGGCAACACAATCGCAGTTTACGACGGAAGAAGACATGTTCCGGTATATGTAACCGAGGATATGGTTGGACACAAGCTGGGTGAATTTGCTCCTACCCGCACTTTCAAGGGCCACAAGGCTTCTGAGAAGTCGTCATCCGTCAGGTAATCGAGGAAGGAGAAAAGATAATGGAAAGAAAAGTTATGTCAAAAGACGAAGTTCTTGCCAGAAAGGACGAATTGCTCGCCCTCTACAGCGGAACTCACAGACAGCATAATAAGCCTGTCACTTTGGCAAAGAAAGAGCGCAAGTATCTCGGTATCGGTAAGGACCGCGGTGTAGCAACTCTTAAGGCCGGAGCTATGGGTGGCAGCAAGAACGCAAGATTCTCTCCCCTCAAGGTGAGACAGGAGTTGGACCTTATCCGTGGCAAGGATCTCGAGGAGGCACTGGCTATCGTTAAGTTCACTCCCAGAGGAGCATCCAGATCCATTTACAAGCTGCTCAAGTCCGCAGAGGCTAACGCAGTTAACAACAATGGACTCAATAAGGACCTGCTCTATGTTGCAGAGGCATATGCCGACAATGGCCCTATCATGAAGAGAATCATGCCTAGAGCCAGAGGAAGCGCTGACAGAATCGACAAGAGAACAACAAATATTACAGTTGTTCTTAAAGAGAGAAAGTAGGGAGGTTATTATGGGACAGAAAGTTAATCCCCACGGACTGAGAGTCGGCGTTATCCATGATTGGAGCACCAAGTGGTACGCAGACAAGAATGACTTCAGCAAGTACCTTGTTGAGGACTACAAGATCAGAAAATTCCTGAAGACAAAGCTGTACTCAGCTTCCGTTTCCGGAATCGAGATTGAGAGAACTGCAAACAAGGTTAACATTATTGTTAAGACAGCAAAGCCCGGTATCATCATCGGCAAGAATGGTGCAGGCATTGCAGAGATCAAGAATGCAGTTGTTAAGCTTATCAACAGACCTGCAGAGCAGGTAAACCTCAGTGTTTCTGAGATCAAGTCCCCCGACCTGGACGCACAGCTTTGCGCTGAGAACATCGCTCAGCAGCTGGAGAAGAGAACTTCCTTCAGAAGAGCTATGAAGCAGGTTATGGGCAGAGCCATGAGATTCGGAGCAAAGGGTATCAAGGCCACATGTGGCGGCAGACTTGGCGGCGCTGAAATTGCCAGATCCGAGAGCTACCACGAGGGTACTATCCCGCTGCAGACCCTTAGAGCTGACATTGACTATGGTTTTGCTGAGGCAAACACCACAGCTGGTAAGATCGGCGTTAAGGTTTGGATCTACAAGGGCGAAGTCCTTCCCGGCGCTACAAAGCGCACAAAGAACGAAGGAGGTAAGCGCTAATGTTGATGCCTAAGAGAGTCAAGAGAAGAAAAGTTCAGCGCGGCAGAATGAAGGGTGTTGCTTCCAGAGGCAACAAAATTACTTACGGCCAGTTTGGTCTTGTAGCCCTTGAGCCCGCTTGGATTACAAGCAACCAGATTGAGGCAGCCCGTATTGCGATGACTCGTTTCATCAAGAGGGGCGGTAACGTCTGGATTAAGATTTTCCCCGACAAGCCGGTTACACAGAAGCCTGCTGAGACCCGAATGGGTTCCGGTAAGGGATCTCCTGAGTACTGGGTAGCAGTTGTTAAGCCCGGCAGAATCATGTTCGAGATCGGCGGCGTTGACGAGGCTATTGCCAGAGAGGCACTTAGACTTGCATCCCACAAGCTTCCCCTCAAGTGTAAGTTTGTAATGCGTGAAGAAATGGATGGTGGCGCAGATGAAAATTAAAGATATCAGAAGCAAGAGCACAGAGGAGCTTCAGAAGGAGCTCAAGGAACTCAAGTCTGAACTCTTCAAACTGAGATTCCAGTTCACTACGAACCAGTTGGACAATCCCATGTTGATCAAGGGCGTCAAGAGAGACATTGCAAAGGTTTTGACCGTTCTTAAAGAGCGTGAGAACGCAGCTGACTAACCGGAAGGAGATAAACGATGGAAAGAAATCTTAGAAAAACCAGAGTTGGTAAAGTAGTCAGCGATAAGATGGACAAGACAATTGTTGTAGCTGTTGTTGACCACGTAAAGCACCCCCTGTATGGCAAGATTGTCAGAAAGACATACAAGCTCAAGGCACATGATGAGCAGAATGTCTGCGGCATCGGAGATACAGTTAAAGTCATGGAAACCAGACCTATCTCTAAGGATAAGAGATGGAGACTGGTGGAAATTGTTGAGAAGGCCAAGTAACCGGTCAAGGAGGATATGTAAATGGTACAGACACTTACCAGACTGAGAGTTGCAGACAACACTGGTGCCAAGGAACTTATGTGCATCAGAGTTATGGGCGGTTCTCATAAGAAATTTGCCAATATTGGCGACGTAATCATCTGCTCTGTAAAATCAGCTGCTCCCGGCGGCGTGGTTAAGAAGGGCGACGTTGTAAAGTGTGTTATTGTCAGGACAAAAATGGGCGTTAAGAGACCCGATGGTTCTTACATCAGATTCGACGAGAACGCAGCTGTTCTCATCAAGGATGACGGCAATCCCGTCGGCACCCGTATCTTTGGCCCCATCGCTCGCGAACTGAGAGATAAGGATTACATGAAGATCCTGTCCCTGGCTCCCGAAGTAATTTAATGGAGGTAAAGACAGTGACTAATAATAACATTAAGAAGAACGATACAGTTATCGTTATCACAGGAGAAGACAAGGGCACTAAGGGCAAGGTTCTCGAGACCAATCCTAAGGCCGGCACCGTCGTTGTTGAGGGTGTAAACATTGTCAAGAAGCATAAGAAGGCCAGATCTGCTCAGCAGCAGAGCGGTATCTTCGAGATGGAAGCACCCGTTAACGCATCTAACGTTATGCTGGTTTGCCCCAAGTGCGGCAAGCCTTCCAAGGTTGGCAGAGTTGTTAACGAGGATGGTTCCAAGTCCAGAGTATGCAAAGAGTGCAAGGCCGTTATCGACACTTTCACTCCTGCAAAGAAGTAAGGAAGGTAGGTTATTGATATGAACAGATTGTACGAACAGTATAAGACAGAAGCAGTACCTGCTCTCCGCGAGAAGTTTGGTTACAAGAACGTAATGCAGATCCCCAAGCTGGATAAGGTTGTTATCAGCATGGGCGTCGGCGAGGCTAAGGATAACTCCAAGGCTCTTGACGCAGCTTGCGCCGATCTCGGCGTAATCACAGGTCAGAAGCCCATGATTACCAGAGCCAAGAAGTCCATTGCTAACTTCCACCTGCGTGCCGGTTCTCCCATTGGATGCAAGGTTACACTCAGAGGCGAGAGAATGTACGAGTTCATCGACAAGCTCTTCAATGCTGCTCTTCCCAGAGTTAGAGACTTCAGGGGTGTTCCCACAAATGCATTCGACGGCAGAGGAAACTACAGCCTTGGTCTCAAGGAGCAGTTGGTTTTCCCCGAAATCGAGTACGACAAGATCGACAAGGTTCGCGGAATGAACATCGCATTTGTTACAACCGCTAACACTGACGAAGAAGCCAAGGCACTCCTCACACTGCTTGGAATGCCCTACGCCCAGGACTAGGAGGTAAAACATGGCTAAGAAAGCAATGATCGTTAAGGGTGCTAGACCTCAGAAGTTCAGCACCAGACAGCACAATAGATGCCTCATCTGCGGTAGACCTCACGCCTACATCAGCAAGTACGGCATCTGCAGAGTCTGCTTCAGAGAGCTCGCTTATAAGGGCGAGATTCCCGGAGTTAAGAAGGCATCTTGGTAAGATTGGAAGGAGAATAGAAATATGCAGATTACTGACGCAATAGCAGATATGCTCACCAGAATCAGAAACGCCGGTGTTGCTAAGCATGAAACAGTAGAAGTTCCCGCTTCCAACGAGAAGAAGGCCATTGCCAAAATCCTTTTGGATGAAGGTTATATCAGCGGATACGACGTTATCGAGGACAACAAGCAGGGTATGATTAAGATCACACTCAAGTATGTTTCCAAGAAGTCTGTTATCTCCGGACTTAAGAGAATTTCCAAGCCCGGTCTCCGCGTTTATGCCGGCAAGGATGAGCTGCCCAAGGTTCTTGGTGGCCTCGGAATTGCTATCATCTCAACATCCAAGGGTGTTATGACCGACAAGGAAGCTCGCAAGGCTGGTGTTGGTGGCGAGGTTCTCGCTTACATCTGGTAAACGATGGCCCACTAGGGCTTTACCCCATTGATTCTGAAAAGGATAGTGTGGAAAAAGGGGTATCGGATTCCACACCATCCACAATTTTAAGAGCAGCTCATAGCAATTGGCATGAGCAGAAGGAGTAAAAATATGTCAAGAATTGGCAGAAAGCACATCGCCATTCCTGCTGGCGTTACTGTTAACGTAGCAGCGGGCAATGTGGTTACCGTTAAGGGCCCCAAGGGTGAGCTTAACGGCACATTTGACAAGGACCTCTCTATTGTTGTAGAGGGTGCCGAGGTTGTTGTTGACAGACCCAACGACGAGAGCAAGTTCAAGTCTCTTCACGGTCTGACCAGAACACTGATCAGCAACATGGTAACCGGTGTAAGCCAGGGCTTCTCAAAGACCTTGGAGATCAACGGTGTTGGTTACAGAGCACAGAAGAACGGCAAGACACTTTCTCTGAACCTGGGTTATTCTCATCCCGTAGAGTTCACTGATGGTGACGGTGTTGAGTTCGAAGTACCTGCCCCCAACAGAATTATTGTTAAGGGAATCGACAAGCAGAAGGTCGGTCAGGCCGCTGCAGTCGTTAGATCTTGGAGACTGCCTGAGCCTTACCTTGGTAAGGGTATTAAGTATGATTACGAGGTAATCAGACGTAAGGAAGGCAAGTCTGGCGCAAAGGGTAAGAAGTAGGAGGTGTGATCTATGATTAACAAGGTTAACAAGGCAGAAGTAAGAAATAGAAAGCACGTCCGCGTTCGTAAGAGCGTTTCCGGCACAGCCGAGCGCCCCAGACTTTGCGTATATCGTAGCTTGCAGCACATTTATGCTCAGGTTATCGACGACGTTGCAGGTGTGACTCTTGTAGCAGCATCCACTATGGATGAGGCTGTTAAGAGCGAGTGCACATATGGTGGCAACATCGATGCTGCCAAGGCAGTCGGTACTCTCGTTGCTAAGAGAGCCCTGGAGAAGGGCATTGATACAGTCGTCTTTGACAGAGGCGGTTATGTCTATCACGGTCGTGTAGCGGCTGTGGCAGAGGGCGCCCGCGAAGCCGGACTGAATTTTTAACAGGGGGTAACGTATGCGTAACGATCGTAATGATTATAGAGAGAGAGAAGTTAAGGAATTCACCGAGAAGCTTATCAGCGTAAGGAGAGTTACCAAGGTTGTTAAGGGCGGTAAGAACTCCAGATTCTGCGCTTTTGTAGCAGTAGGAAATGGCAAGGGAACTATCGGTCTTGGTATGGGTAAGTCCACTGAAATTCCTGAGGCTATCAGGAAGGCAGTTGAAGATGCCAAGAAGAACCTGGTTACAATTCCCATGGTTAACGGCACAATTCCTCACCAGATCGTAGGTAACTACGGCGCAGGCAAGGTTGTTTTGATTCCTGCTCCTTCCGGTACAGGTATTATCGCCGGTAGCGGCGTACGTACAGTTCTTGAGCTGTCCGGTATTGAGAACATCAGAACTAAGTCTCTCGGAACAAACAACTCCATCAACATGGCTAAGGCTACTGTAGATGGTATCAAGAACCTTAAGACAGTTGAGCAGGTTGCAGCTCTGCGCGGCAAGACTGTTGCTGAGATTTTAGGATAAGGCGGTGTTTGATATGCTTAAAATTACTTTGATCAAGAGCACCAATGATAGCAAGAAAAATCAGCAGAAGACCGTCAAGGCCCTGGGTCTTAAGAAAATCGGAAGTTCTGTTGTTAAAGAAAAGAACGATGCGATTCTCGGTATGATTCATACAGTTAATCACCTCGTCAAGGTAGAGGAGGTAAATGCATGAAGCTTCATGAACTAGGAACTGCTAATCCTAACGCCAAGGCCTACAGAAAGGGAAGAGGCGCAGGTAGCGGTAACGGTAAGACCGGTGGCAGAGGCCACAAGGGACAGAAGGCAAGATCCGGAGGCGGCGTAAGAGTCGGTTTCGAGGGAGGTCAGATGCCCATTTACATGAGACTGCCCAAGGTTGGATTTAACAACAAGAATTTCAAGAACGTCTATGCAGAGGTTAAGCTTTCCGATATTCAGGAAAGATACAATGACGGCGACGTAGTAAACGCAGAGACAGTACTTGAGAAGGGTATCACTAAGAAGATCGTTGATGGTATCGTAGTTCTTGCAAACGGAGACCTTACTAAGAAGGTTACTGTTCAGGCCAAGAAGGTTACAAAGGCAGCAGAGGAGAAGATTGTTGCAGCCGGAGGCAAGGTAGAGGTACTGTAATATGAAAAAGATTTTCTCCGGTATCGCTAATATTTTTAAGGTTCCGGAATTGCGCAAGAAGATCCTGTTCACAGCCATTATCCTGGTTGTTTACAGAATTGGTTGCCAGATCCCGATTCCTTTCCTGAACAAGTCTGTTCTTGCCAGCCTGGTTTCCCAGGGCGGCGGCAGCTTGTTTGGACTGGTTGATGTGTTTACAGGTGGTGCATTCTCCAATGCTACTATCTTCGCACTCAGCATTTCTCCCTACATTAACGCTTCAATTATTATCCAGCTTTTGTGCGTGGCTTTCGATAGCCTGGGCAAGCTGGCTAAGGAAGGCGATGAGGGACGTAAGAAGATCGACCGTATCACCAGATATTCTGCAATCGGTTTGGCCTTGGTTGAGGCAGTTGCAATTACATGGGGTATTCATAACTCCCTCAGCAATTTCAACTTCTTCATCATGGCAGTTGTAGTTCTGACTATGACAGCCGGTACAGCTCTTATCGTTTGGTTGGGCGATTTGGTTACTGAGAAGGGTATTTCAAATGGTATTTCACTGATTATCTTCGTAAATATCATCTCCAGAGGACCCTCTGCAGTATCCACAATGATTAGCTACTACAGCAATGGCCTTTTGGGTAACAAGGTTGTAGGAATTCTGATTATGGCTTTGGTTGTAGTCGTATTCCTGGCAGTTATCGGCTGTGTTGTATGGGTTAACGAAGCAGAGAGAAGACTCCCTGTTAAGTATGCCAAGAGAGTTGTTGGCAGCAAGATGTATGGCGGACAGGCCACATATGTACCGATTAAGGTATGTTGGGCAGGCGTTCTTCCAATCATCTTCGCTATGTCAATCATGGTATTGCCCTCTACAATTGTTAGCTTTATTTGGCCCAGCTCCACAAATGCTTTCATCGTGTTCTTGAGAGATCAGTGGACAGGCGGATGGGTATACAACGTTGTATATGCAGTACTGATTGTAGCCTTCACATTCTTCTACACATACATTCAGTTCAATCCTGTTGATCTGGCAAACAACATCCAGAGCAATGGCGGATTCATTCCCGGAATCAGACCCGGAAGAGAGACTGCAGCATATATCACTAAGGTATTGCACAGACTCACTTGGTTCAGCGGTATGTTCCTGGCAGTGGTTCAGTTGTTCCCCTCTCTGTTGGGTACCATCACTGGCATCAACGGTCTGTGGTTGGGTGGATCCTCAGTTTTCATCATGGTTGGTGTTGCACTTGAGGTTGTACGCTCTGCCGAGTCCATGATGATCATGAGACATCACTCCGGATTCCTGGAAGACTAACCTATGATTAATATCAAATCTCGTTCGCAGATTGATAAAATGCAGAAATCGGCAGATATACTGATTCGGGTATTTGATGAGTTAGAGAAGGTCATCGAGCCTGGTATTACTACCAAGTACCTGGACAGTATTGCAGCCGAAGTTATACGGAAGCATGACGCGCTGCCCTCGTTCAAGGGGCAGCCCGGAATGTTCCGGGACTCGATTCCCTTCCCGGCAGTTCTGTGTATTTCCGTTAATGACGAAGTAATACACGGACTTCCATCAGATAGAGTTCTGTTGGAGGGAGACATTGTTAGCATCGATGGAGGAGTTCTTCTGGATGGCTTCCACTCGGATGCTGCAAGGACCTACGCAGTTGGCAACATCAGCCCTGAGGCACAGAGGTTAATTGATGTGACAAGGGACAGCTTCTTTGCAGGTGCTGCTGCTGCAGTATACGGCAACAGGATTTCACACATATCCGCCGCCATTCAACAGGTTGTTGAGTCAAACGGTTATAGTGTAGTTCGGGACTTCATCGGACACGGTGTTGGCAGAGAATTACATGAGGAGCCGGAGGTTCCCAATTTTGTTTCAAAGTTTAAGGGACCAAGACTGGAGCCTGGTATGGCAATTGCCGTAGAACCCATGGTCAATATGGGAACCTACGAGGTTACAGTAGATATGGACAATAAATGGACTGTCTACACTAAAGATCACAGCTTGTCTGCTCACTATGAGAACACAATTGTTATCACAGAGGACGAGCCAATGATACTGACACTGAAAAGGTAATTTGCCCAAAAACTAAAGGACTGACTGTTGCGTTTTTGTCCAAGGTAACGAAATTTGCTTTGGAAGAAAAAAGTAATTGCCTTTGTTTTTGAGATGTGTATAATTAAGGAGGTTTCTTGCCTTGCCAAAGGAAGATATGATCGAAATGGGCGGCACTGTTGTTGAAGCACTGCCCAATGCTGAGTTCAAGGTTAAGTTGGACAACAGTGAGCACGTTGTGCTTGCACATTTGTCTGGTAAGCTCAGAGTTAATTACATTAAAATATATCCTGGAGATAAGGTTACTGTAGAGATGTCACCTTATGACCTCAACAGAGCACGTATCACCTGGAGACTTAAATAATAGGAGGATGGCATGAAAGTAAGACCGTCTGTTAAGAAGATTTGCGATAATTGCAAAGTAATTAAGAGAAAAGGCAGAGTAATGGTTATTTGCTCTGACCCTAAGCATAAGCAGAGACAGGGTTAATTTGAATTAGCGGCGACCGGGAGCGGCTGCCCGCTTTTCATGTGTGGATCTAACCGGTCCGTTCATGAAATGCGGGATCTTGGTGTCTCTTTTTCTATTACTTTGTCCACCATCAAATTTTTGGAGGATTTTTTTACATGGCACGTATTGCTGGTGTTGACCTTCCCAGAGATAAGAGAATTGAATATGCTCTTACCTATGTCTATGGTATTGGTATCACAAGTGCAAAGAAGATCGTTGCAGAAGCTGGCATTGACCCCAACACAAGGTCCAATGACTTGACTGACGACGAGATTGCTAAGCTTAAGGATATCATCGACAAGGGTTATACTGTTGAAGGTGATTTGAGAAGAGAGGTGTCTCTTAACGTTAAGAGACTCATTGAGATTGGCTGCTACCGCGGTAGAAGGCATAGAGCTGGTTTGCCCGTAAGAGGACAGAGAACCAAGACAAATGCCAGGACTCGTAAGGGCCCCCGCAAGACTATGGCAGGCAAGAAGAAGTAAGGGAGGGAATGACTAATGGCAGCTAAGGTAAATAGCAGAAAGTCCGTTTCCAGAAAGAGAAAGGAACGGAAAAATATTGAATTTGGTCAGGCCCATATCCGCGCTTCATTTAACAATACTATTGTTACTATGACAGACACAGCTGGAAATGCACTTTCCTGGGCCAGTTCTGGTAATTTGGGTCTTAGAGGCGCAAAGAAGAGCACACCTTTTGCTGCTCAGATGTGCGCTGAGACTGCCGCAAAGGCAGCCATGGAGCATGGACTCAAATCTGTTGAAGTTTTTGTAAAGGGACCTGGACAGGGCCGTGAGTCCGCAATCAGAGCATTGCAGACAGCTGGTCTTACCGTCACAATGATTAAGGACGTTACTCCTATCCCTCACAACGGATGCAGACCGCCAAAACGTAGAAGAGTCTAGTGGAAAGGAGAGTGTTCATCAATGGCTAGATATACAGAATCAACATGTAAGCTGTGCCGCAGAGAAGGTGAGAAGCTCTTCCTTAAGGGTGAGAGATGCTACACTTCCAAGTGCGCACTGACCAAGAGAGGATATGCTCCCGGACAGCACGGACAGGGCAGAAAGAAGACATCTGAGTATGGCGTACATCTCAGAGCAAAGCAGAAGACACGCAGATACTACGGTGTTCTTGAGAAGCAGTTCAGAGGCTACTTTGACGCAGCTGCAGCTTCCAAGGGCATTACCGGTGAGGAGCTGCTCAAGACACTTGAGACCAGACTGGACAATGTAGTTTACAGACTCAACCTGGCTACATCCCGTGCTGAGGCAAGACAGCTGGTTATTCATGGTCACTACACCGTAAATGGCAAGAAGGTCAACATTCCTTCCTATATTGTTAAGGCAGGCGATGTTATTGCAGTTAAGGACAAGAGCAAGAGCTCTGAGAAGTTCAAGGCTATTACCGAAATTGCAGGATCCAAGGTTGTTCCCTCATGGCTCGAGGCCGATAAGGAGAACCTCAAGGGCAAGGTTGTATCTCTTCCCACAAGAGAGGAAATCGACCTGCAGGTAAATGAGACATTGATTGTTGAGTTCTACTCCAAGTAAACGGTATTTGCTGATAGTAATAGGAGGTTATTACTTTGATAGAGATTGAGAGATCTAAAATTGAATGTGTTGAGAAGACCGATGACAACAAGTATGGTAAGTTTGTTGTAGAGCCCCTGGAGAGAGGCTACGGTACAACACTTGGTAACGCTCTTAGGAGAGTTATGCTCTCTTCTATGGAGGGTACAGCCGTCACATCCATCAAGATCGACAATGTTTTGCACGAGTTTACAACAGTGCCCGGCGTTGTTGAGGATGTAACAGAGATCATTCTTAACATTAAGTGCCTTGCACTTAAGAACCACGGAACCTCTGACGATCAGAAGAAACTCATTATCGACAGAACAGAGGAGGGTGAGATTACAGCTGCAGACATTATTTGCCCTGCAGACGTAGAGATTCTTAACCCCGATCTGCACATCGCAACACTTAATGGTGATGCCAGATTCTATGTTGAGCTTTACATTGGTCATGGTACAGGTTATGTATCTGCATCCAACAACAAGCAGCCTAACCAGGCTATCGGTATTATTCCGATCGACTCTATCTACTCACCTGTAACTAAGGTTAACTACTCAGTAGAGAACACACGTGTTGGAAACAACACCGAGTTCGACAAGCTGAACCTGGAGGTTTGGACAAACGGCAGCATTACTCCTGAGGAGGCTATTTGCAACTCCGCCAAGATTATGTGCAAGTACCTTGAGCTGTTTGTTAACCTTTCCGGCGATGTACATGAGTCTGATGCAGCAGTCAGCAAGGAGGAGAAGAGCGACAAGAAGGTTCTCGAGACAACAATCGAGGAGTTGGATTTGTCAGTTCGTTCCTACAACTGCTTGAAGAGAGCCGGTATCAACACCGTCGAGGATTTGACCAACAAGACCGAAGAGGAAATGATGAAGGTCAGAAACCTGGGCAGAAAGTCGCTTGACGAAGTTCTCATCAAGCTGGAGGCCTTTGGTCTCAAGTTGGCCGATAGCGACGAATAAGTCTCATTGCAGTCGGGCAATATGCCGACAAGTGAGCATTAAATTACGATTTTAATTAATTCAAGGAGGGTTTGTTCATGTCCAACGTAAGAAAGCTTGGCAGGACATCCGACCAGAGAGAGGCAATGTTAAGAGGAATGGTTACATCGCTTCTTTACTACGGAAAGATTCAGACAACAGAGACAAGAGCTAAAGAGGTCCAGAAGGTCGCTGAGAAGCTCATTGCCGCAGCTGCTAAAGAGTCAGATAACTTCACATCCAAGTCTGTTACAGTTTCCAGAGCTAAGACAGATTCTAAGGGTAACAAGCTGACTGTAAGCAAGACATCCAAGAACGGCAAGGTTTATGATGTTATTGATCGCGAGACAGTTTCCGAGATGGTCAGAGTCGATAATCCGTCAAGATTGAACGCAAGAAGAGCTGCAATGAAGTATGTTTATAGACTGTCCGACAAGGATGGCAACAAGATCAACGTTGTTAGCAAGTTGTTCGATGAGATCGGTCCTAAGTACAAGGACGTTCACGGCGGTTACACAAGAATTATTAAGCTTGGCGCTCGCCGCGGCGATGCTGCAGAGGTTGTTATCCTCGAGCTTGTCTAATTCAATCTGATTGCTGTAAATGCAGGATTAATAATGGCGCTCTCCTAGTGGAGGGTGCCATTTTTCATGCTCGAAAAAAATGATACGGTATGTTGCCTATTATTGTAGCTGGATTGTGTTTTGCCATGGGATGTGTGATAATAGATAGGTTGTTTGGAGGACAGATGAGTTACATTTCATTTCACAATGTGTATTTTGCATATGAGGGCAGCGTAGACGATACAGTCCGCGCTGTTAACGGTGTTTCTCTGGATATTCAGCAGGGCAAGGTTACAGCTATTTTGGGCCGCAATGGCTCCGGTAAATCTACTATGGCCAAGCTTATGAACGGTCTGCTGCTTCCAGCAAAAGGCGTCGTAACTGTGGATGGTATGAGTACAGCTAATGAGGAGGACATCTGGAATATTCGCTCTCGTATTGGCATGATCTTTCAAAATCCTGACAACCAGATTGTAGGTACTACCGTGGAGGAGGATGTGGCTTTTGGCCCAGAGAATCTTGGTGTACCCTACGATGAACTTCACCGCAGAGTAGATGAGGCGTTGGCACAGGTAGGCATGACAGAATATGCAAAATCTGCACCAAATAACCTTTCCGGAGGACAGAAGCAGCGTGTGTCCATTGCAGGAATATTGGCCATGCACACAAACTGCATTGTTATGGACGAGTCAACAGCTATGCTTGACCCCGCCGGCAGGAGAGATATTCTGGATCTGGTTATGTCCCTCAACAAGGAGCAGGGTATTACGGTTATTATGATTACCCATTTTATGGACGAGGCTGCCATGGCAGATCATGTGGTAGTTATGGGAGACGGCCGCATATTGGACAGTGGTACACCTAGGGAGATATTCTCCCATAGGGAGCTTGTAGAGGCTGCTGGCTTGGAATTGCCACCGGCAAACAATATTCTCACAGAGTTGTCCAAGGCGTTTCCTTACATTGACACTACAGCGCTGACCATGGAAGATGCGGTAGCAGAGATAGCACGAGTGGTCAAGGCCACCAACTGATATTAATTTCAATTTGACGAGGTATATATGGCAAAGATTAAGATGACAACTCCATTGGTTGAGATGGACGGCGACGAGATGACCAGGATCCTGTGGCAAGAGATTAAGGAACTGCTTATTTCACCCTTTGTAGAGCTCAACACTGAGTATTATGACCTGGGACTCCCCTACAGAGACCAGACTGACGACAAGGTTACAGTAGAGGCTGCTGAGGCTATCAAGAAGTACGGCGTAGGTGTTAAGTGTGCCACCATTACTCCCAATGCCGCCAGAGTAGAGGAGTACAACCTGAAGCAGATGTGGAAGAGCCCCAACGGCACCATCAGAGCCATTTTGGACGGCACAGTTTTTAGAGCTCCTGTTACAGTTAAGGGAGTAGAGCCTCTGGTTCCTACATGGACACAGCCCATCGTTATTGCCAGACATGCATACGGAGACATTTATAAGTGCACAGAGACTCAGGTAGAGGCCGGATCCAAGGCAGAGTTGGTAATCACCGCACCTGATGGCAGCCAGAAGGTATTGCCTGTACATAGCTATAACAGCGACGGAATTGTAATGGGAATGCACAACGTGGACAGCTCCATAGAGAGCTTTGCCCGCAGCTGTTTTAACTATGCTCTGGACACAGGCATGAGCATTATGTTTGGAGCCAAGGATACCATTTCTAAGGTGTATGACCACAGATTCAAGGATGTGTTCAACGAAGTGTACGAAAAGGACTACAAGGCCAAATTTGAGCAAGCAGGCATATCCTACGACTACTACCTCATCGACGATGCTGTTCAGCGCGTTATGAAGTCCAAGGGCGGATTCATTTGGGCATGCAAGAATTACGATGGAGATGTAATGAGCGACATGGTAGCATCTGCATTCGGTAGCCTTGCCATGATGTCCTCCGTTTTGGTATCTCCTGACGGCAACTACGAGTACGAGGCAGCTCACGGAACAGTTACCAGACACTACTACAAGTACCTCAAGGGCGAGGAGACCTCCACAAACCCCATCGCAACTATCTTTGCCTGGACCGGCGCTCTGGCCAAGAGAGGTGAGTTGGATGGTAACCAGGATCTGGTAGACTTTGCAAAGCGCCTGGAGAAGGCCTCCCTCGACACCATCGAGTCAGGTGTTATGACCGGCGACTTATACCTGGTAAGCACTCTGGAGAACAAGAAGAAGGTCAGCAGCAAGGACTTCTTGCTGGAGATTCAAAATAGGCTAAAAACTGCACAATAATTAGCTTGACACCATCTGGGGTATATGCTAATATAATCGGCGTCGCACGAAACAAAGCGACGTTTTTGGGGAGATTCCCGAGAGGCCAAAGGGGACAGACTGTAAATCTGCTGCGATTGCTTCGGTGGTTCGAATCCACCTCTCCCCACCAGAAAATCGACAGGTTTCGACCTGTCGATTTTTTTATCCATTGCGAAAGCAATGGTATATCATCACGCGGCACGCGTGTATAACATCACCGAAGGTGTATATCATCAGCCGTAGGCTGTATTGTGCTTTCGTAATGATGATATACAATTTCTGCGAAATTGATGATATACACGGCTTCGCCGTGATTTATGGCGGAAATGAAAGTTTTTTATATCGCAAAAGGTTCTTTTGCTACTGAAGAAAAGATAGGAACAGTTAATACAAACTGGAAGGACAAACTATGAAGAAAAAGTTGTGGAACAAGGATTTCGTCCTGCTTTTGCAGGGAAATGCTGTCAGCACAATAGGCGATTTAATGTACAGTGTCGCCATTGGCTACTGGGTCTACGAACAGACAGGTTCCAGTGGTCTTATGGGCATTATGTCTGCCATCTCCATGTTAGTTACAATGTTTCTGTCCCCTTTCAGCGGCAGCATCGTGGATAAGTGCAATCGTAAATGGGTTCTGGTGGGTATGGACATCATGCAGTGTATGATTATGCTGGGGATTGGCTTGTTGGCTTATTTGGATAAGCTGAATATCTTCGGTGTCCTGTTCGCTGCGTTCCTGGCAGCCCTTGGCAGTGTGTTTTATGCTCCTGCGGCAAGCACATTAATGATTGATATCATTCCCCGTGACGACATGACTCGGGGTCAATCTATCTTTTCAGGCTCCAATGCCCTAATCAACATGGTGGGAACTGCTTTTAGTGGTGTGTTGGTTGCTTTCTTCGGAGTCCCGCTTATTGTGATTATCAACGGTCTGAGCAATCTGTATAGCGCAGTATCAGAGCTGTTTATCAGTGTTCCCAGAACCGTGCAGCAGGGTGCACAGGTATCTGCTAAAAGCATCCTTCGGGATTCCAAAAAAGCGGTAAGAATGATTTTTTCGGATAAGTGTCTGCAGCTGTTTGTTCCCTGCGCCTTGCTTATAAATCTTCTGGCAGCGGGCCCACTTACATTGGTGCTGCCGTTTTGTGTGGAAAAAGGCTTTACTGTAGATATGTATGGATATCTGATGGCTATTTGGACTGCTGCATCTTTGATATGCGTGCTGGTGTTGGGCGTTGTGAAGCTGAAACCAAAGACTCGCTTCTGGGTCTTGGCTGCTGGTTTCATAAGTTCTGTACTATTCTTTGGTCTTACTTACATATCCAAACAGTTTGTCCCTTTGTGTATTATGGCTTTTCTTGCTTCCTTTGCAAACTCTGCTGGCAATACGATTTTTAATGCATCCTTGATGCTGGCTTTGCCAGAGGAAAACAGAGGGGCAATTCTTGGGTTTATTCAGTCGGCATCTGTCGGTGGTACAGCGCTGTCTGCGGTGATTTACGGCGTTCTTGGTGATGTGCTTCCGCTGTATTTGGTATTTACGGTTGGAAATCTGCTTTCCCTTGTGCCTATGCTATATTTGTGCTTCAACCCCAGAACAAAGGAGTTTGTCTTGAATCATTAAGTATAACCCCCTCGGTGAAGAATGGACCTCCTTTAGGTTGAATTTCCACCACCTTGCATTTTATGAACTCAAGTAAGACAAAATCCAATTTATCGAACTGGAAATATTTAATAAAATAATAAAAAGTCGCTAATTTTAGCTCTTTTTTAAAAACAAAGTGGCATCATAATGGTTCGTAACAGCCAAAATCTTCGTATCGTAGGATATGGGGATTTTTCTTTTCTACGATAACCTCTTCACTTTTCTCTTAAATGCTCTGATTTTTGGAAGGTAAGCAACATCGTTACACTGCTACCCCTCTGTCAAAATAAAATGAATCACCGAAATGGTCTCGTTACTTGTCGGTTCTATGGTCTTGGGTTATAATCGAGCAAAGGCGGTGACGAAGCATTGAAGAAACTACGAATACTGTATGCCCTTTTGTTTTGTGGCATACTGTTAACTGAAATCATTATCGCGTTATTTGTAAATGATAATTTTGTTCGCCCGTATGTCGGCGATGTACTCGTTACCGTACTTATTTGCTGTTTTTTCAGGGTGTTTATTCCCAAGGGCGTAACCGCTTTGCCTGTTTATGTATTTCTGTTTGCGGTCGCAGTCGAAATCGGACAATACTTCGATATCGTAAAGTTGATTGGACTTGAAGACAGCAAGTTCTTTTCTATTTTGCTTGGAAGAACTTTTTCAGCAGTGGACATACTTTGTTATGCTCTCGGCTGCATTTTGTTTTTTGCTATCGACCGTACAATTCGCCAGCATCAAAACCGTTCGTAACAGCCAAGACAAATTCGTTCTCGTCGTTCATCTGTCAAGCATCCTTTCACCTATATACTACAGTTTTTGTGTTAAGGACTACAAGAATTAAAGAAGTTAGTTCGTTATTTTTATTTTCTTACTACAGTATGTTATACTGTTCGACAAGATGTGTGTTTGTCTTGGAGGATACTAAATGAAAGAGGTTTTTATTAGCTATAGCACAATCGATGCGGCTAATGCAGAAACGGTACGCAATGTGTTGGAAAAAAACGGATTATCCTGTTGGATGGCTCCCCGCGATATTCCAGGGGGATCCAACTATACCAAGGAAATTCCAATAGCGATCCGTAATTGCAAAGTGTTTGTGTTGATCTTATCTAAAAATGCACAGAGCTCCCATTGGGTGCTTAAAGAGTTGGACTCTGCTGTTAATTGCGGCAAAGTAATATTACCGTTTATGCTTGAGGATTGCATACTCAATGATGAGTTCAACTTTTTGTTGACGGGAGCCCAACGTTATGCTGCATATCAGAAAAAAGCTGAGGCGATGGAGACGCTGATCCGACGGATTCGCGGCATCCTTGATACCACATCCTCCCAAGAAGAGGAACCCGAGCCCGGATCGATTGCAGCAGAAGAATATTCTCCTTTGGAATCCTCATCCCAAGCCACCTCTGTATTTTTGGGAGAAGTTGTGTGTCCCGCTTGCAACAGTACTGAAGTAGCCGTTCTTCCCAAACGCGTAAAACGCAGTGGTATTGCTGAGTTGAGCACTATGTTGCTGATTCCCGTTTTTGCAACCATAGGGTTATTCTTGTTCCTGATTCTTTCTACCCTTATCATCCCTTATGATAAGGTTGGACTTATATTCCTGTTTACATTTGCTGGCGCTGTAGGTGGTGGGATTTGGGGCGATTGCATTTCAAAAACAATTGTAAGGCGCAACCGCATACGACGCCATTTACCAGATACCTGCTATCGATGTAAAAACTGTAGCAAGATATTCTTGGGTGAAAAGCAGTAATATGGATGTTGCTGAATTAAAATGATTTGTAACAAATAGAAAAAAGCTTGATGCATGGCGGATATATGTACCCCAATTCTGGACAAAACAGAATTGGGGCATTTTTATATTCCAACGGGCCTTTTGGGAAGGCGCAGTGAAAACTGAATTCGGTTCTGTTATAATAAAAAAAGAAGGATAAGTGCTATAGACACACAAAAGAAGATTACAAAACTACGCATTTTAGAATTTGTCATGCTGAGTATTGCGCCGTTACTTGTAATTGCTGATACTTATTTTGTTTGCATACATACTCCAACAAAGAGGTTACACAGTGAACATCAGAACTATTAAATTAATAATCATTCTTATGGCCACAGCGGCATGTCTGACGGCCTGCGGAGATTTGTTTCCCACGACAGATTTGGGAGACTTGACTTTGGATTCCAC
>JAFVXO010000060.1 GCA_017501105.1 Clostridia bacterium
AACCGCTGTCCCGTTCAACAGCTGTACAAGGTAGAATACGGTAGGTATATTCCAGTATAGATTAAACATCACCCGAGGGGCATTTCCTTCGGGTGATTGGCTTGAGAACTATATGCAATATTATAAATTGTTTCTGGCGTAGTGGAACAGGTACTGCTGAGCATAACCTGCCCTGCCGCCAAACCTGGCCTGCACTGCCCTGTCGATGTCTGCCGGAGTGTCGGAGATGCTCGGATACAGTTGCTTCATAACCCTCAGCACCCAGACGTCCTTGGGGAACACATCGTACCTGATTCCGGCAAACAACAATATACAGTGGGCCACCTTGGTGCCTATTCCCGGATACTTTTCCAGACATGACGCCGCTTCACCGCAGGTACCCTGCCTTAGCAGGGACACGAGATCTGCAGTTTCAGCACAGGATAGTGCACCGGCTGTGGCCTTGATGTACTTGTCTCTGAAGCCAACACCTGTCTCCCTGAGTTCCGTCTCCGTCACCTGAGCCAACACCTGCAGCTCGGGAAACGCCCGGCGATCTGTACCTGCAACGGGCTCGCCCCATCTGTTGCAAATCTTCTCTACAGAGCCAGATATTCTGGGAATGTTATTGTTGGCCGAGATGATAAAGGAAATAACTGTTTCTCCAAACTCCTGACGCAAGAGTCTGATTCCACTGCCATAGTGGACAGCCTCCCTCATAATGCCGTCGTCGGCTACTGCCTCCTTAATAGCAGCATAGTCTGTGTCCAAGTCCAGATAGTTATACCAATATCCCCTGAACTCCTCTCCTGTCACACCCAGCAGTTCCACTGCCCCGTCCTTGAGCATGGAGATTCGGGCACTGTGTCCTCCCGCCACGCCGTGGTAACTCTCCTCGTCCACCTCATGCCAGCGGAAGCACTGGCCACAGGTAAAGGTGTGGCTGGGGATAAAGTCTGAAACCCCGGACAGCACGAGACCGCCGGGGCATTCCTTTACGCTTATTCCCTTGTAGTTGAACTCAGCCATGTTTAGTCGGCCAAGATAACCTCGTTCCACAAATTCTCATAATGTGTGCGAACATCGCTGGGGAGATCGTGGAAATACTGTGTCTTGGGCTCTACCTCAGGGTACAGAATCTCGTTGTCCTTGAGGCTATAATTCTCGTTATTGACTACAGCTGTGTTGGGAGATGCATAGTAAATATACTCAGCATTTGCCAGAGCAACCTCAGGCTCCATGAGGAAGTTGATATACATGAGGGCTGCCTCGTAGTTCTGGCAGTTCTCGGGGATACAGATAGCATCTACAAAGATGTTTGTTCCCTCCTCAGGATATACAAATGCCAGGTCCTCATTTTCCTCCTGCATGGACAGGAAGTCACCTGCATAGTAGGGGGCGATGGCCGCATTAGCAGACTCCATCTTGTTGAAAACCTCATCCATTACGCGGCCCTGGAGAATCTTGTTCTGTTGCTTGAGGTAATCTGCTGCTCTATTCCACTCGGCGATATCTGTAGTGTTAAGGTCGATGTTCAAGGCAAACTGTGCAATAGCAAAGGCATCTCTGGGGTTATTGAATGTCAGGACGTTGCCTGTGTATCTCTCATCCCACATAACCTTCCAGCTGGTGGGAGCCTCCTCAACCAATGTGGTGTTATAAATAAGTCCTACCATACCTACGTTATATGCCACGGAGTACTTGTTGTCCGGATCATAGTACAGTCCCTTGTACTTGTCGTCGATATAGTGGTAGTTGGACAGCTTGGTAACGTCAATCTCTCTCAGCATATCCTCGTTAATCATTCTCTGAATCATGTAGTCAGAGGGAATAACAATGTCATATGCTACCGCGCCACTCTTCATCTTGCCGTACATTGCCTCATTGCTATCGTATGTGCTGTAGTTGACATCGATGCCTGTAAGCTTTTCAAATGCGGCGTTTACATCCAATGAACCCTCGATTCCATCGGAAATATAAAGAGCCCAGTTAAATACATTGAGTGTGGTGCCGGCGTATTCGGTAGTATACTCACCCTCCAGGTTCTCTACAGTATCGTTGGTGCTACATCCTGCCATAGACAGACATGCAGTAATACCGAGAGCCAGAGCCAATATGACACAGATTATTTTCTTCATTAGTTTATTCCTTTCCTATTCTTCTTGTCAGATTTTTCCTGCAGTATGTTGGATACAATCAACAAGATAAGAATTGTAACAAAAATCAGTGTGGACAGGGCGTACATGTCGGGACGCACAGTCTTCTTAGTCATGGAGTAAATCATCAGAGGCAATGTCTGGAAATCCGCTCCGTTGGTGTAGTAGGAGATTACGAAGTCATCCAAGGAAAGCGTAAATGCCATGAGCAGAGCAGCGAAGATACCTGGAGCAATGCTTGGCAGTACAACCTTGAAAAACGCCTGTACCGGTGTACACCCTAAGTCCTGTGCTGCCTCTGACAGGCGACTATCCGTTTGTCGCAACTTAGGCAGTACATTTAATATTACGTAGGGAATGTTAAATGTTACATGGGCTATAAGGAGCGTTACGAAATTTAGAGAAGTAGCTGCTCCAACCAGCCTGCCAACGAATACGAACAACAGCATAAGGCTAACACCTGTTACTATATCCGGATTCATCATAGGTATGTTGGTTACGGACATAACCGTGGATGAGAGGAATTTACTGCGCATATTGTAAATACCTACTGCAGCCACAGTTCCAATCACCGTTGCGATCAGGGCGGATGTCACCGCCAGCAACAGTGTATTGCCTAGGGCATTCATTGCCTCGCCGTTTGAGAACAATTCGCCGTACCATTTCAGTGAAAACCCTGAAAATACTGATGTGCTTTTTCCTGCGTTGAAGGAGAAGAACACCAAAATCATAATGGGGGCATATAGGAACATATATACAAGTCCCATGAATATAGATCTGACGGACCTCATACTACCATCTCCCCCTCTCCATTTGAAAAGCGGTTCATAATGGCCATACTAATAAGTATCAGTACCATCAAAACAAAGGACAGGGAGGCACCCAAGTTGTAGTTATAGGACACCTGAATCTGCCTCTCGATAATGTCACCGATGAGCAAGATTTTGCCTCCGCCCAGCTTCTGAGAAATATAGAACGTGCTGATAGATGGCACGAATACCATAGTTATGCCGGAGACCACACCGGGAATACTCATTGGCACAATAAGGCGACGCATCTTTTGCCATGCATTGCAGCCCAAGTCCTCGGCTGCCTCTGACAAAGAGGGATCAATTTTTGCCATGGTAGTGTAGATGGGCAAAATCATGTAGGGCAGGTAGTTGTAGACCATACCCAGAATAACCGCTCCCGGCGTGCCTATCATATTGGCAGTAGGCAAACCCAATCCACTCAATACTGTGTTAATCAGGCCGTTCTTTTCCAGAATATTCATCCAGGAATATGTGCGAATCAGCAGATTCATCCACATGGGCAACATGACAAGCATCATTTGCATGCGCTGAGCCCTTACGGGGAGCTTGGTCAGACAATATGCAAAGGGATATCCTATGAGCAATGTGATAATGGTTGCAATTACGGAAAATATTATGGAAACTCTAAAGACCTCGGCGTAGTCTGCCAAAGCCAGTATGTTAGCAAAGGAAAATGCTCCCGTGCTATCCGTAAATGCATAATACATAACAATGAACAGCGGAACGACGATGAATATGCCGGCCCACAGCATGTAGGGGGCATTGATCAGCGCCTGCCGCGCAGAACGCTTGGTCATTATTCCTCCTCCTCGATGGCGTCCACGTCACTCATGGTCTCCATCTCCTCACTAAAGGTGGAATAATCGCCGAACATGTTGGAATACTCGGACTTGCGCATGATGTGAATAGCATCCGGTTCGATATAGAGGCCCACTGTCTCGCCCTCGGCGTGATAGTCAGTGGTCTGAATCATCCACTTAAAGTCATTGACGCTAATGATAATCTCAAAATGTACCCCCTTGAATGTTACGGAGGTAATGGTGCCGCTGATCATGCCCTGATCCAGAGGTACGATGTCTACGTCCTCAGGGCGAATAACTACGTCAACAGGCTCATTAATGCCAAATCCGCTGTCAAGGCATACGAAATCGTGGTTATCGAAATTAACCAGCTTATCCTTGCGCATAACGCCGTCGATAATGTTGGACTCGCCAATGAAGTCTGCCACGAATGCATTCTCAGGCTCATTGTAAATATCTATGGGTGTGCCAATCTGCTGAATCTTGCCCTGGTTCATAACAACCACGGTGTCGGACATGGACAATGCCTCCTCCTGGTCGTGGGTTACAAACACAAAGGTAATGCCTAACTGGCGCTGAATGTTCTTAAGCTCATTCTGCATGTCCTTGCGGAGCTTGGCATCCAATGCAGCCAAAGGCTCATCCAGCAGGAGAACCTTGGGCTTATTAATAACAGCTCTGGCAATGGCAACTCTCTGCTGCTGTCCGCCTGAAAGCTTGGAAACACTGCGCTTCTCAAAACCGCTCAGGTTTACCAGCTTGAGCATCTCGGTAACCCGCTCCTTGATCTCCGGCTCGGGGACCTTGGACACACGCAAACCAAAGGCAATGTTGTCGTAAACATTGCAGTGTGGAAACAGTGCATATCGTTGGAATATGGTGTTGACCGGCCTCTGATACGGTGGAACGTCGGTAACGTCCTTGCCGTTAAAGAAAACCCGACCGGAATTGGGCTTGAGAAATCCTGCAATCAGACGCAGGGTGGTAGTCTTACCGCAACCTGAAGCTCCAAGCAGAGTAACGAACTCCTTGTCCCTGATAGCAAGGCTCATGTTATCAAGAATCCGCTCTCCGTCGAACTCTACAGTTATGTCGCGTAACTCGACAACTACTTTGTGATCCATTTTTGCATCCCCCTTTGCGGCTTGAGACCGCGTACAGCCGAAAACAGCTCTGCGCGAACCCCACACCCGGCTAACTATAGTCCCCGCAAAGAGTTTTCAAGAATCACAACTCCGTAGAGTCGTGACTGATCCTATAGTTTCCAAAGTCCGTACTAAATAGCCGGAACCCGGTTCCTGTTAAGAACTGCAAGGTGTGTACATCTATTAATTTGATGTTTTATCCCGGAGAACCTTTGCTTTCGCCGGAATAGTTGGCACAGATGCAAAATCAGTGCTCTACTGCAATTGCTAACATATTTTGCAATAGTAATATGAAATATAGCACCCCTTTTTTTGACCGTCAATGAGTTTTAGTCAATGTGATAATAAATATGTGGTTGGATACTTATTGTCGCAAAAAGGACAGCTTTTTCGTTATAGTTCCCCACAAACTTGTTAAAAATCAAATTAGCCATCCACCCTTATATATAAGAGGGCTTTTCATTGACAAAGGATGACTCGAAGTATAGAATTTCCATTGACTGTTTTGTCATATTATGTGGATACGGAGATGACGTTGTGAACAAGTTTATTAAACATGTACCCAATATTTTGACCCTTTTTCGTATAGTTTGTGTTCCTGGATTGATTTACTTTATCATCTTTGGAAATCAGGGCATTCAGTACTGGATTGCAGCATTTGCCATCCTGTTGATTACAGGATTCTCCGATGTTGCCGATGGCTATATCGCCCGCAAGTACAACGCTGTTTCCAACTTCGGCAAGGTCATGGATCCCATCGCAGACAAGCTGTTGCAGTACGCCTGTCTGGTTTGCCTGTACATCTACGGCGTGGTTCCCACCATCGTTCTCCCTGTAATTCTGATCAAGGAGCTTATTCTTGGCGTCGGCGCACTTTTGCTATACAAAAACCTGCATCTGGTCAAGGGTGCTTCCTGGTACGGCAAGGTTTACACCGTAATCTACTTTGCAGCCATTTATCTGACTATGATTATCAATCTGATCTTCTACGAGGACGCACAGAATGCATTTAACTCCGGCGTATTGACCACCGGCGGAGCCATCAGAGAGTACACCATCTGCGCAATGATGTATCTGGTTGCCCTGGCAGGTATCTGGTCCCTGATCATGTACACCATCGAGTTCTTCAAGATTCGCCGCCGCGCTCTGATTATAGAGTCCAACATGCCCGAGGGACTGTCCAAGAAGGAACAGGCCAAGTGGCTGAACGACTACCAGACTCAGAAGAGAGCACAGAAGCGTCTGGGCAAATAACATTTCCCCACAGCACACCTACACCAGGCAAATTATGGCAACTAAATTTTACGCAGTCAGAAGGGGACAAACCCCTGGCATATACACGGATTGGGACACGGCCAAGGCCCAGGTGGATGGCTTCCCCGGCGCAGAATACAAGAGTTTCAAGACCAAGACGGAGGCCCAGATGTTTATGGGCATGCCCGTTTCCTGCGATCAGGAGGTTCTGAGCGATGAGGCTCTGATTAGCAAGTGTGCTGCAAACAACTGTGCCATAGCCTACGTGGACGGCAGTTACAACGTGGCAACCCAGGAGTTCTCCTACGGCATTGTCATGTTTGAGCCCAACGGAGTTCACCGACATTACGAGAAGTTCGACAATCCTGAAATGGCCGCCATGCGAAACGTGGCTGGCGAGATTAAGGGAGCGGCCGTAGCCATGCGCTACTGCTATGTAAATCGCATTCCACAACTGACCATTTACCACGACTACGAGGGAATCGCCAAGTGGTGTACCGGCGCCTGGAAGACCACTAAGGAGGGTACCCGGGCCTATGTGGAGTTCTACAACAAGATTCGCAACGCCGTTAAGGTCTCCTTTGTGAAGGTGAAGGGCCATTCCGGAGACAAATACAACGAGGAGGCCGATGTCCTGGCCAAGACTGCCCTGGGAATATGAGTGAAGGGTGAAGAGTGAAAAACTGGTTGGGAGCATATTTCCGGAACTGTTCACTATTCACTGTACGTTTTCACTGCGAAGCTCAGCAGGTTTCGCTTGCGGAAAGGATAAATATGGAAGAAATCAGACTGCAAAAATATATGGCATCCTGTGGCGTCGCATCCCGCAGAGCCTGTGAAACTCTTATTACAGAGGGCAAAGTTCAGGTAAATGGCAAGACTGTTACGGAATTGGGCACCAAAGTCACTGACAAGGACCGCATCTACGTAAACGGCCGCCGCATTCGCCCCGAGAATGAGAAGGTGTACATCATGCTCAACAAGCCTCGGGGATACGTCACCACCAACAAGGACCAGTTCGACCGTCCCTGCGTCCTGGATTTGATGAAGGGGGTAAAGCAGCGTGTCTACCCTGTAGGCCGCCTGGACTACGACACCTCCGGCCTCCTGATTCTGACCAACGACGGAGAATTCACCAAGAAAATAACCCACCCTTCACATCAGGTGGTCAAGACCTATATTGCCAGAACCTCCTATTCACCGGATCAGCAGGACCTGGAGACACTGGCGGCGGGTGTAACACTGCCAGACGGCACCCAGTTCGCCCCTGCGCAGGTTACAGTGCTGGAGCCCTGCTTAGTAATAGTCAAGGTTACTGAGGGCAAATACCACGAGGTCAAGCGCCTCATGGAATATGTCAACTGCCCCGTAAAGTGGCTGAAACGCATTGCCGTTGGCGGCCTGGAACTGGGCAAACTGCCCGAGGGCAAATGGCGATACCTGTTGAGAGAAGAGTTAGATTTAATACTAGGAGATAAGTAAGCAAAAACCGAGGCAC
>JAFVXO010000061.1 GCA_017501105.1 Clostridia bacterium
ATCATAGCATCTATAGTTGATATAGTCTTCTGCCACAAGTTCTCCGGCTGGGTCGAATTCCTCAACAGGATATAAACACCCAGCTAAAACTCCTAACAAGTATATTAACATAGCTACTATTTTTTTCATTTAATCCACCTCCTTATTCTTGGTTCGTAACCGCTTGGCCTAAAAACACAAAGAGCGCCTATACTCTCTGACAGAGTACAGACGCTCCCACTAAGTCTATATATGCTGCTTTCTGGACTATAGCGGTAGAGGCCATGCCTCTGTGAGTGTACTAATCACTAATTGTGTCCTTAGCTTTACAGTATGTTTGTATCATAATTGCATAAATATGTAAATTATAAATTTTTCTTCTTAAAAGACTACCAAAACAGACACAGCGACCAAGAGTCTCTGTTAATGCTGCCGTATTTAGAGTTAAACAAGAATTCTCCATAACAAAACCGGCCACTGTAGTAGCCGGCTGTCATTCAAAATCGTATGGTATATAGAACTAATTAAGCTCTGGTAACCTTGCCCTCGCGAAGACATGATGTGCAGACGTAAACTCTCTTAGTAGCGCCGTTCTCGTCAACAACCTTAACCTTCTTAACATTGGGCTTCCATGTGCGGATTGTAGCGTTAAGAGCGTGGCTTCTGTTGTGACCGAAAACCGTTGCCTTACCGCAAACTGAACACTTTGCCATATCGTAGCACCTCCTTAATGGTGATAAAAAACAAATAAATAGTCAAACAGTAGTATTATAGTATCATCAATTCAAAACATCAAGTAGAAAATCCAAACATCTATTTATCTTTCCGGGAAGCCCTCCGCCTGGCACGGGATTGCTCCTTAGCTATACGGGCGTTAACCTGGGCAATAATAGAGTTGTTGTCCTCCACTGCCCTCTGGTACATGTCCGGTCGCTTGGTCCTGGTTCTCTCGATCATCTGTTCCTGCCTCCACTTTTCAATGTTGGCGTGATGACCTGACAACAGAACCTCCGGCACTGACATGCCTCGGAAATTTTCAGGCTTGGTATACTGGGGATACTCCAGCAGACCCGTCTCGTGGCTCTCCTCTACACTGGAATTGTCACTGTGCAGCACTCCGGGCAATAGTCTGGAAACGCCGTCAATAACAACCATTGCTGCCAGCTCACCACCGGTCAGAACATAGTCGCCAATAGACAGTTCCTCGTCCACCAGATTCTCGATAACTCTCTCATCGATGCCCTCGTAGTGACCACACAACAGGATCAACTCCTGTTCCTCAGCCAGCTGTCGTAGCTTACCCTGGGTCAAAACACTGCCCTGGGGGCTCATATATATGACCTTGGGAGAATGCTCACTCTCAGACTTAACCTGCTCTACAGCGTCAAATATGGGCTGGCAAGTCATTACCATGCCGTCTCCTCCGCCATAGGGAGTATCGTCCACCTTGAGATGCTTGTCTTCCGTGAAGTCGCGGATGTTAACCGCATCAACGGAAATCAGTCCTCTGTCCACACCGCGTCCAATGATGCTGTGGGCACAGAACTCCTGAATCATCTCAGGAAAAATAGTCAGAACCGTAAACTTCATCATGCCTCCACCGGAGGGTCGATGATTATAGTCTTGGTGCCGATGTTTACGTCCTTGATAAACTCATGCACCGCAGGCACTAACTTCTCCTTACCGTTGTCGCCCTTGATAACGTACACGTCGGCGGCACCAGTCTCCAACACATCTGTAACCTTGCCCAGTATATTGCCCTGGGTGTCCAGACACACGCAGCCAATCAGATCAAAGATATAATATGTGTCGGCAGGCAGAGGCAGGGTCTCTTCTCTGTCGATAGTTATATCCCAGCCCTTTAACAGAGCTGCCTGTTCGGGGTTGTCCACGCCCTGGAACTTGATAAACACCAAATTGCCGGAACGTCTGACGGTATCTATGGACATCCTCTGGCAGCGCTCTCCTCGCTCAACATATACCTGCTTGAGTTTGGAAAATCTGGCCGTATTAAAGGTCTGAGGAACAACCTTGACCTCACCTCGGATACCATGTGTGTTGACGATGTTGCCGATTTCTACTCTCATTATCAAACGATCTCTACTACTACCTTGGTGTCATTTCTGACAGCAACGGACTTCATCAAAGTCCTGATAGCCTTTGCGATTCTGCCCTGCTTGCCAATGACTCTGCCCATATCCTCCTCGGCTACGTGCAGTGTCAACGTAACTGTATCTCCTTCCACCGTCTCGGAAATGACAATATCCTGAGGCTTGGATACAAGGGGAGTAACAATAGTTGTAAGCAGTTCCTTCATTATCCTACACCGTTGTCCTTAAGCAGCTTCTTAACTGTCTCTGTGGGCTGAGCACCGTTCTTGAGCCACTGGTTAGCCTTCTCCACATCAACTGTAACAGTGTGGGGATTTGTCATAGGATCATATGTGCCGATCTGCTCGATAACTCTGCCATCTCTGGGAGCTCTGGCGTCAGCTACAACGATTCTGTAAAAGGGAGCCTTCTTTGCGCCCATTCTCTTAAGTCTGATTTTTACCATTGGTAAACCTCCAAAATAATATAAAATATATCTAATGCCTATGGCACTAATATCTGTTAGAACATGCCGCGGAACTTCTTCTTGCCCTTGGCCATATTTCCTACCTGCTTGATCATCTTCTTCATATTTTCAAAGTCGTTCACAAGCCTGTTCACATCCTGGACAGTGGTGCCTGAACCTGCGGCAATTCTCTTGCGGCGGGATGCGTTGAGCAAATCGGGGTTCCTGCGCTCGGAAGTGGTCATGGACTGAATAATAGCCTCCATACGAACCATCCTGTTCTCGTCCAGCGAAGCACCTTGGAGAGCCTTGGCATTTACTCCGGGAATCATGCCCATAATTTCCTCCATGGAGCCCATTTTTTTGAGCTGTTGCATTTGCTCCAGGAAATCATCCAAGGTGAATTTATTGCTGAGCATACGCTTGGCCAATTCTCTGGACTGCTCCTCGTCAAATGCCTCCTGAGCCTTGTCAATAAGGGACTTGACGTCTCCCATGCCGAGAATTCTGTCGGCCATGCGGTCTGGGTAGAAGGGCTCAAGGTCGTTGAGCTTCTCTCCTACGGAGGCAAACAGAATAGGCTTGCCTATAACTGCCTTGACAGACAGAGCTGCACCGCCTCTGGTGTCGCCGTCCAACTTAGACAGGATAACGCCGTCGATGGAGATCCTCTGATCAAAGGTCTTGGCCACGTTAACTGCTGCCTGACCGATCATAGAGTCAATTACCAGAAAAATCTGGTCCGGATTAACGGCTGCCTTGATATCCTCCATCTCCTGCATCATGTCCTCGTCAATCTGCAGACGACCTGCAGTATCGATAATGACTATATCGTGGAGGTAGGAAGTGGCATACTTGACTGCCTCTGTGGCAATCTTAACCGGGTTCTGTTCTCCCTCGATGGTGAAAACCTTGGCATCCAGCTGACGACCCAGTACCTGCAACTGCTGAATAGCTGCAGGACGATAGACGTCACATGCTACCATCAAAGGGTTGTGGCCCTGCTTGCGCATATAGTTGGCCAATTTGGCAGTGGCCGTAGTCTTACCTGCACCCTGCAAACCTGACATAAGGTAAACTGTAGGCGGGTTGGATGACAGACGAGGCTTGGTCTGCTTGGAACCCAGCAACTCCGTAAGCTCCTCGTAGACAACCTTGATAACCTGCTGACCGGGAGTGAGGCTCTTGAGAACATCCTCTCCCAACGCCTTCTCTGAAACGCGAGCCACAAAGTCCTTGGCCACCGACAGATTGACGTCGGCATAAATCAATGCCCTCTTGAGCTCAGTGGATACCTGCTTGATATCCGCCTCAGTAACACGGCCCTGGCCGCGAAGTTTGCCTACTATAGCCTGTATCTTGTCAGAAAATCCCTGAAATACCGCCATCACAAATCTCCAATCATACGGGTAAGTGCCTGGTCCACCTGAGCAAGTGTGTCCCTGTCCTCCTGTGCCAACACATCTCGGTCAATACCGGTAACTGCTGCACGAATCTCTGTCAGCTGTTCGCGCTGACTCAGGAATCTGTCTGCCAAACCCAGGGCTGCCTCGTAGGACTCCAGCTTATCCTTAGACCTGGCAATCAAATCGCTGACTGCCTGGCGGGATATACCCAGCTGCTCTCCTATCTCGGCCAACGACCTGTCCTCGTTGAAATGCATATCCATGGCTGAAAAGCTCCTCTCACTGAGAAGGCCTCCGTAAAAGTCCAGTAAAAAAGGAATCCTAGAGAAATCAGTCATGGTTACCTCCAATAGCACCAGACTATATTAGCACAAAAACAATAGGTGTCAAGCTTTTTTCTTGACACCTTGAAATTATTTGTATTCGCCTACTTCTCGCAGATAATCCGAGTTCTCTTGATCAAAGACTATCATAAGACCCTTATTCCTCTACTAGTGTGTCACCCACTGTTTCCACCCATATGGTATCACAGAGGTGTTTCACCTCTTACCTCTCACCTCTCACCTCTTACCTCTCACTTGCACTCCCTAAGCGCCTCAATCGCTCCCCTGATCGTCTTTTCCGACACGCAATATGCCACACGCATATATCCAGGGCAACCAAAGCCTCTGCCCGGTACGGCAAGAACATTTCTTGGCAAGCAGTAATTGTTGATAAATTCATTCTCGTCTTCTGTGGGGGTCTTCATGAATATATAGAATGCACCCTGAGGTACGGGGAACTCATATCCCAGCTCCTGCAGGCCCTGCATCAGGATA
>JAFVXO010000062.1 GCA_017501105.1 Clostridia bacterium
GAGTCGAGAACAAATTAATAGAGATAAATGGCGCAAGTTTTCGTCAAGGCTGGTCAGATATATGGCCCTGGCGGTGTTTTTTATCGCTGTCTTCTATGCATGTTTTGACTTTTCCTATAGATACGCCATGAAGACCGAGGAGAATATAGCGATTCTCGAGCAGGCAGAGGGTATGGAGGTCATCGATGGCGAGGAGATAATGATCGACTACAATTCCACCACCATATCCATTGCCAACAAGCTCAAGGAGGAGGGCTACATTGACAACGTGGCCATGTTCCGACTGCTGTCCAAGATTAACGGCTACGATGGTCAGTATCAGGCAGGATATCACATTATCTCCAAGAGAATGAACTACAACGAGCTGATGTATGCCCTGACTCAGGATCCAATTACAGTTACCGTAATGATTCCCGAGGGATATTCTATAGAACAAATTGCAGACCTTCTTGAGAAAAACAAGGTAATCACCAGGGACGAGTTTATGAGAGCTATTGAGGAAGAGGTCTGGACCTACAAGTTCCTCCAGGATATTCCCGAGGGCAAGGACCAGCTGTTGGAGGGATTCTTGTTCCCAGACACCTACTTCTTCACTGTAGGTTCCAACGGTCGTACCGTTCTTAACAAATTCTTGTCTAACTTTGAAACAAAATTCAAGAACAAGTACTACAGACAGATGGAAACCCTGGGTTTGGATATAAACGAGGTGCTCACTCTGGCGTCTATCGTGGAGAAGGAATCATCCAGCTCCAGCGAGAGGAGAATTATTGCCGGAGTTCTGTACAAGCGTATCCATTCCAACGATGCGGGCCTCAATAAGCTGCAATCCTGTGCCACGCTGCAGTATATCTTCCGCAGAGACACAGGCTCTGTTAAGGAGACTATCTATAACAGCGACACCCTGGTAGAAGATCCATACAACACATATATGTATGCAGGATTACCTCCGGGGCCCATATGCAATCCATCCATTGATTCTATTTTGGCAGTACTGGATATGGAAAAGGATACTCCCTATTGGTATTTCTGTGCCACGGGAGATGGATCCTCTGTATTTGCCAAGACCTACAGCGAGCATTTGGCAAACGTCAGAAAATACGATTATATCGTAGAGGACTGATATCAGAATTTGGGAGAAGATCCGACATGAGGCAAAGACATATAGAATTGTTAGCTCCGGCAGGAGATGTGGAGGCGCTCAAGGCCGCAGTGGACTATGGTGCAGATGCGGTATACATGGGTGGCCTGGGATATGGTCTGCGCTCTCCGGCTGAATCCAAAGTCGACGACGAACAGCTGCGATATTGCGTGGACTATGTGCACCGACATGGCAAGAAAATCTACTTTACCTTCAATATCTACTCCCGAGACGAGGACACACAGGGAATGATTGCTGCCATTAACAAGGCTGTTGATCTGGGGGCAGATGCGTTAATCGCAGCGGACATCGGCGTGATCTCCCTGATTCGCCAGGTGGCACCTCAGATGCCTATTCACGTCAGCACACAGGCCAATGTCACCAATAGTCTGGCCGCCCTTCAGTACGTACAGATGGGAGCGGAAAGAGTGGTTCTGGCCAGAGAATTGACACTTAAGCAGGCAGAGGCAATATGCAACGCTATGCAGGAATACGGCAAAAATGCAACCAGAACACCTGAGGTGGAGTGCTTTGTACATGGAGCCATGTGCGTTTCGTATTCGGGAAGATGCCTTTTGAGCAATAGACTGACAGCCAGAGACGGCAACAGAGGCGAGTGTGCTCAACCCTGCAGATGGCAGTATCATCTCTACGAGGAGACCAGGGAAGGTATGTACTTCCCCGTCGAGACAGATGACAGAGGTACCTACATACTTAACTCCAACGACATGTGTATGATAGATCATATACCGGAGCTCATTGAGGCAGGAATTACCTCCTTCAAAATAGAGGGACGTATGAAGAGTGCATACTATGTGGCAGGCATTACTTCTGCATATCGCAGCGCCATTGACGCATATATGCGCAGTCCAGAGGAGTATTATGCCCGATTGCCAGAATTCGTAGAGGAGGCCTCTAAGGTTAGCCACCGCAGGTATTATACCGGATTCTATCTGGACGGGCGTATGGGTTACGAGGGACAGAATCAGGAGAGCAGCCAGTATATCAGAGGCTATACCTTTGTGGCATCGGTGTTGGAGCAGGAGAACACTCCGGCTGGCAGT
Source organism: Clostridia bacterium (assembly GCA_017501105.1). Classification (GTDB taxonomy): domain Bacteria; phylum Bacillota; class Clostridia; order RGIG7378; family RGIG7378; genus RGIG7378. The sequence goes on from JAFVXO010000062.1 coordinate 2,203, forward strand.
GTGCTTGTTGCCCAGAGAAACAACTTCCGCGTAGGAGAAGAGGTGGAGGTGTTGACTCCCAACCGTCGCCCATTCAGCTACACCATAACAGACATCGTAGATGCAGAGACGGGAGAGGCCAGGTCAGTGGCCCCTCACCCCATGCAACGGCTGTATATCAACTGCCCGGAGTCCCTTCCGGAGGGATCTATATTGAGGAGGCGGGAGGACTAATCCCACCAGCAATTACAGATGTTCATCAAGACTGCGTCGGAGCTTTGCCAGCGCAGCCTTTTCTATTCTGGAAATATAGCTGCGGGAGATATTCAGCCTGCTTGCCACGTCAGCTTGGGTTTCACAGCGACCGGTGGCAAAACCATATCTCAGACGGATTATTTCCAGCTCCCGAGGAGACAGCTCCTTGATGGCTACGTTCATAAGGTAGTCCATTTCAATTTTGCTCTCCAGATCCAGCTGGGGGGATAACTCAGTGGATTCGATGAGCTCCTGGTAGGTCATCTCCTCTCCGTCCTTGTCCTGAGTCAGAGTGTCGCTGAGGTACACATTTCCTCGGTTGTGCTTTTCAGATCGAATGCTCATAAGGATCTCATTGTTGATACAGCGACTGGCATATGGTGCAATGCGGCTCAGTTTGTTGCTGTCAAAGGAGTCGATTGCCTTGATCAGTCCTATGGTCCCAATGGAAATCAAGTCTCCGGAATCTCCTTCCGATGCGTATTTTTTGACGATGTGAGCAACCAGTCTCAGATTGCGCTCAATCAACTGTTCACGGGCATCTCTGTCCCCTAAATCGTAATAGCGGTGGATTAATTCTCTTTCCTCCTCGGGCGACAGGGCCTTAGGAAATGACTTGCCAAGGGTAAGCTGTCCGCTGACAGGCAGGAGCTTGGATAGCAGACGAAGGACGTGCAGAACAAACTCTATCATTGTGGTAGGACTCCGATGTTTTTGTAGAGTCTATGCACCATAAACTTGTCTGTTGGCCTGTCAGTTTACAGGAACAAAACATATTTGTTTTGCTTACAAAAGCATTCTTGGCACAGGCAGGTCAAAGAAAGAGATATCCCAGAGGGCATATACGGCCTGCTGTCGTCGCTCCTCGGCATGCTCCCATACACTGCTGTTACAATAGTTTATCATGCTGCATATAAAATCGTCGATTTCGCGAATAACCTGATGATCCAGGAACACGTACAGGGTTGAGGATTTGCGCTCCCATAGTTCAGCGAAGGCCTCCACCGAGGTTTTGTCACTAAGATCCACTTTTTCCAGAGCGTTTGCCAGTTCCGAACAGGTCCTGTACACGAATATACTGCTGGTAAGGGCCAAAATCACAGTCAGCAGGGATACTACAATCAGCACCAACAGAGTCTTACGATATTTTTTCATGTGTCTCCCTCCTTGCGCTGAACAAACAATGAACCGTCAGGTTCCATGGTACAAATAAACACATCCTGGGCTGATTTGATCCCGTGAGATCCCAGCCTCTTTTCCAGCCAATGTCGGTCTTTGTTGAAAATGGCCAGAGACTCCTCAATTATTTCTCCGTCTATAATCAGTTCCGTAGGGTAGGCAGGGGTCGTATATATATTGACCTTTCCATTAGACTCCATTATTGCCCACTTCAGATCACACAGGTTTTCAACCCCGGCGCATCGCAGCTGACTCATAAGGTCAGTGGTAGTAATCAGCTCTTCCTGCATGTTTGGCACATCCAATTTGCCGTTGTGGACCAGGATGGAGGGACGGCCGCACAGGAACTCTCTGAAGGTAACATTTTTGAGGGAAATAATTGATATAGCCAACTGTAGCGCCAGAACGGTCATCAGTGGTATTACACCGTAAATAAGGGGTACACCGGGGTTTTCCATAGGTAGTACCGCCAGTTCGGAAACAATCATGGTTACTATAAATTCGTATGGCTGTAACTCTCCAATTTGCCGCTTGCCCATAAGTCGGATTGAAATCAGGGCCAAAACAAACAGTATAATAGTACGTATCATCATCAGCATGGCAAAAACCTCCTTACAGAGAAAGTTTTGCCTGGATTTCCATAAATAATCCCTAAATGTGAGATAGAACAGCGGCATAGGTTGTATTAACGCGTAATTTGTGAATACATCAGAAAAATTGGTTTTTGTAGGCAAATATGGAAAAAGTATGCTATTATAATGTTAATTTAAGGCTTCTGGTGTAATTGAGTATACACAATGACTTAAGAGGAAAAGGATATGAACAATAACGAGGTTACCGTTTTAGTAGTAGATGACGACGAGAACATATGTGAACTGATTAGGCTGTACATGGCAAAGGAAGGCTTCAAAGTATTGTTGGCATATGATGGTAAAACCGCAATTGAGGTGTGCAGAGCTGCGGAACCTGACATAATGGTTCTTGATATTATGCTGCCAGGATTAGACGGATGGCAAGTTTTGACAGATGTTCGGCAATTCAGTAAGCTGCCTATTATCTTGCTCTCCGCCAGGGGAGAGGTTATTGACAAAGTAGTAGGACTGGAACTGGGAGCAGATGACTATATGACTAAGCCCTTTGAAATAAAGGAGCTGGTGGCTAGGGTCAGAGCGCGAGTTCGCAGGAGCGATCTCTCTGAGGAAAGAGATAAGGAAACTTCTGACATTGTTAACCTCCCCAATCTCTCAATAAACAAGAAGGAATATAGTGTCTGTATATTCGATAGTCCTGTTGATATGCCCCCCAGGGAGTTGGAGTTGCTATATTTCTTCGCTTCTAATCCGAACAAGGTTTTTACCAGAGAGCAATTGCTGGAGAATGTGTGGGGATTTGAGTTTTCCGGCGACTCCAGAACAGTAGATGTCCACGTCAAGAGACTTCGAGAGAAGCTTAAGCCCGGAAATGAGTTCTGGACCCTCAAAACTGTATGGGCAGTAGGATACAAATTTGAGGTTATAAACAAGGAGTAAAACATGCAGTCCAAGTTTGGTATCAAACCCCTGTGGGCCAAGTTGGTTGTGGCATTGATGATAATTGCAGCCATTGCTTTTGTCGTGTCAGGACTGTCCCAGCTATACCAAATGGATGCCTATATCCGCAATACCAATAACAACATGGTAGAGGATGCCATAAACAACATTTTCAAGGATCTGGATAAATATCTCGCGGTATCCCGGAATCCTGACAGCAGCTCGTCCGAAAGATTAGATCGTCACGAGATTCTGGAGGAAACAGTGGAGCGTGAGACTCGCGATTTTGGAAATGCCCACATTTGGCTAGTCAATTCAGAGGGATATATCTGGATGGAATATCCTGAGATACCTTCAGAAGTTAAGTCGTCCTACGAACAATCTGCCAGCGGCAATATGAAGCTTCCCAAGGAAGCCATGTATTTGCTGAACACAGAGGATGATAAATTGGTCAGACTTATCGGAAATTTCTACGGGGTGTTGTCCCATAGTTACTTCGGTGGGGACGACGATATGGAGTGGTACACCTTCGTACAGAGGGAAACCGACAGAACAGAAGACTACGAGACGAGTTATACCATAATTATCAGTATACCTATGTCTTCCATGACAATCCAAGCCCTCCCGATTGTGAGAATATGGTCTATATCCCTTGTTTGTACAGCGGCGATATGTCTCGTCCTAGCTCTGATGATTTCAAGGCCTATGTCCAGACAGATCAGGAGCATGCGCCTGGCGGCTCAGAAGGTTTCCGCCGGAGACTTTGACGTGGAACCGCTTCGGCCGGGCAAGGACGAGCTGGGAGATCTGGTCAGGAGCTTTAACCGTATGATGGCCAGTCTCAAGAACTTGGAGAAAATGCGCAGCGAATTTGTGTCAAATATTTCCCATGAACTTAGGACGCCAATGACCAGTATTCTGGGATTTATTGAAGGAATGCAAGATGGCACTATTCCAAGGGAAAGGCATGACTATTATCTGACTATAATCAGGGATGAGGTGAACCGCCTTCACAAGTTGACAAATGATTTGCTGGAATTGACACGAATAGAGTCTGGGCAGAAGACTATGAATATGGTCAAGACAAATATCAGCGAAATTTGCAGGCGCAGCGTAATTAGCCTGGGCACCCTGGCGGACGAAAAGCGCCTGGAGATTCAGGCAGACCTGGGGCAGAA
>JAFVXO010000010.1 GCA_017501105.1 Clostridia bacterium
ACCTTATGCTTTTTGGCAATTATGGCTCCAAAGGATATGCACGCATACATCAATAATATTGAGAACATCTCTGCCTCCAGGAAGAGGATCAACACCTCTAATCCCAGTAGCAGGTAGCTGGCTCTGAATTCGGGCAAGACCACTACGCCTATATCCTCAATGCCCATTGTGGCGCAAAGAGTGAATATAAGCACTTCGACCACAACCAAAAGGAGGGTCGTCAGCTGTAAGGTCATAGCCGATAGCAGCTTGGCCTTCAGAATATCTCTCCTCTCCACTGGCAAGGTAAAGGTCAAATATCCCTCATCGCTATAGAGGTTCTTATAAAATCGAACGCCGTTGAGAATCACCGGCATAAGAGCCATGGCGACGATGGCAACAATTGCTCCGAACATGCCAAGGGTTGAGAAAATCACCTGCAGTGCTGTGATGTCTGCATTGGCCCGGAGCAATGTCCTGAAGGAAAGTCCTCCCGCCACCGATATAGGCAAAGTTGCCAAGGCCACTATCCACCAATACTTGAATAAAAATTTCAGGTCGTACCTAAAGAGTTTCTTTAACATCTGTACACCTCCCTGAATATGGCATCCAGCGTCTTGCCGGCGGCCTCCCTGGCCTCCGCCACAGATCCGGACTGTCGGATGATGCCGGAAAATCCCATGAAATAGTAATCGTCCAGGATCTCCTCAACATCAGCAATCAAATGAGTAGTAATCACAATGGTAGAATCTGGATTGTAGTTGCCTACAATTGTCCTGAGGATGTAGTCCCTGGCTGCAGGATCAACTCCGGCAATGGGCTCATCCAACAAATAGAGCCTGGCACGACGAGACATTACCAAAACTAGCTGCACCTTTTCCTTTGTTCCCTTGGAAAGCGTTTTGAGCTTTGCCGTAGGATCAATGCCCAGATCCTTGAGCAGCGTATCTGCCTTTGCTCTGTCAAAATCAGGGTAGAACTCCACAAAAAAGTCCAGGAGTTCGTGGACCTTCATCCAAGAGTCAAAGTACGGACGCTCAGGTAAATAGGACACAAGAGCTCTGGTGTCCGCGCCGACAGGCTGATCGCACACCAATATCTCCCCCTGGTCAGGCTGGAGCAACCCGCATATTAACTTGATCAATGTTGATTTGCCGCAACCATTAGGACCCAAAAGTCCCACAATCTTCCCGGCAGGGATAGTCAGATTCATACCACTTAGCACAAAATTGCCTTTTTTGTAGGCCTTGCTAAGGTTTCTACATTCTAGAACGTTCATCACACACCTCCTGTATGCTCTGTTGACGACTATGAAACGTGTATCTTTCCTATACTTTTTTTATACAACAATCTGGATAATCCTGCAATACGGGCAAATTCTAGCACCCACCCACAACACACAAAAAACCCGACTGCGCGCGTAGCACAATCAGGTTAACCACAGCTACAACTATAGATAATGCGGTTGCAGGCCGCCGGTTAAGACTTGTTATTAAGAACAAAAGAAAAAGGCCGCTCATGTGAACGGCCTTTGGAGCGGGTTACGAGATTCGGACTCGCGACTTTTACCTTGGCAAGGTAACACTCTACCACTGAGTTAAACCCGCATTGGTGGTCAGAATTAGAATTGAACTAACGACACGTGGATTTTCAGTCCACTGCTCTACCAACTGAGCTATCTGACCAAAAATAATGGCGACCCGGATGGGGCTCGAACCCACGACCTCCAGCGTGACAGGCTGGCATTCTAACCAACTGAACTACCGGGCCACTATCCCTCGCCTCATCAGAAACAATCTGTTCCGTGCGAAAGCAAGGGTTATTTTACACATTAGCCTCCCCACTGTCAAGGGGGTATAAAAGATTTTTTTGCAACCCGAAAGAAAGAGAACAAACCAGAAGCAAGAAGCAAGAAGTAAAAGGTAGGAAGAATATATTACTTCTTACTTCTCCCCTACTTTATCATTTCCCTTATCTCGTCTTTAGTAAAGCTGTACGCTGTGTTGCAGAAGTTGCATACCAGCTCCACCTGTTCCTGATCGTCGTCCACGATGCTCTGCAGGTCTGCCCTGCCTATAGTCATCAGCTTGCGCTCCATGCGGTCCTTGGAACAATCGCAGTGATACTCTGCGGCTGTCTGTGTGGTGATTTCAAATCCCAGCCTGTTCAGCAACAGGTCCATGAGTTCTGCTGCAGAAAAACCCTCTTCCAGCAGGAATGTCACCGGCGGGAAACCACCCACCAACTGCTCCAGGGCTGCGATGGTCTCCTCCGGAGTGTTTGGCAGTACTTGCAGCATAAATCCACCTGCATGCTTGACGCTTCCGTCTGTGTCGATCAATACGCCCAAGGACACCACCGAGGGAGTCTGCTGAGACACTGCATAGTAATATGCTATGTCTTCTGCAATTTCTCCAGAAATCAGCTCCACACGGCCTACATAGGGCTCTCTCAGGCCCAGGTCGCGAATAACAGTCAGTGTACCTTCCTCAGGTCCCACTGCCCATGCTACGTCAAAATGTCCGTCCTCGCGGCTCTTGGTCTCCAGATTTGTATTGTCAATATATCCCTTTACCTGAGACTTGGAATTAGCCGTTACCAACACCGTACCTGCAGGGCCACTGCCCTTGAGAATCATGGTCAGCACGTCCTTGTCCCCTTTGAGCTCCTGGCCTGCCAATGCGGCTGCTGTCAGCAACCTGCCCAATACAACTGTGGACAGAGGGCTCAGATTGTGCTTGCGCCTGGCCTCCTCAACCAACTGTGTAGAGTCCAGAGAGAAAAACATGACCTGCCCGTCGGCGGCTGTTCCTCTCACCAGCATGTTGGGGTTAATTTCCATACTCATTATGTCAATCCTCCTGAAGTATCATTGCTTGCGGGCCAGGAAAAACACTCTTTCCTCCCGCTCCCGGGGCGCACTCATTTGTCGATCCCCATAGGTGGTTACCAGGGCAAAACCCGCCTGCCTGAGCAGTTCTACCACCCTATCCGTATTGTAGGCGTACTCCCTGTGCACCTCGTCAATGCGGCTGTATCTGCCATCCGTCTCCTTGGCGAAAAAGGTCAGATCAAACCGGCACACGCCTCTGTCTGGGTCGTATTCGTTCTCCCACAGGTAGCACTCGTCCTCGCCCAGATCGTAGTAAAAATTGTCTCCCAGCACCTGGGACAGCTTGTACTCTGTGTTCATGTCAAAGAGAAGGTGTCCCCCTGGGGCCAGGGCCTCATATGCATTTTGAAACGTGACCAGCAGGTCCTGCTCCTCCGGCAGGTAGTTGAGACAGTCCAGCATGCTCAGCACCAGGTCGTATCCACCCTCTACGAGTAGCTGGAGATAGCTCTCCCTGAGCCTCATGTCCCCTGTAACCACCAAGCTGCCGGGGCACTTGGCAGCCGCCAGCGCAGTCATATCCCGGGACAAATCCATTCCACGCACTGTTGCTCCGCGGCTCTCCAATATTGCCATAACGCTGCCGGTGCCACAACCCAGGTCCAGCACCTTGGCTCCTGCCACAGGCACCAGCCCGTCGATGTAGTCAACCAAGCCCTGGTAGTCCACATCGTACATCAGCGCATCGTATATTGACGCAAATCCTCGATAGTTATCAGTTGCCATTGATCATTCCCTTTACGGTGTCAACTGCCTTGTTCAGCTGATTGTCGCAGCCCTCGGGAATAACAGAGGGTGAATACAGCTCGTATTTGGGGTCGATTTTCTCCTCAACGTCGGGTGTGATGCCGTTCCCGTGGATCTCATATCCGCCAGGGGTGAAGTAGCTGGCGACGGTGAGCTTGACTGCAGATCCGTCCTCAAACGTGGCCACATTCTGCACAATGCCCTTGCCAAATGTGGTTACACCCACAATCTTGGCCCTGCCGTGATCCTTGAGGATGCCGGAGAACACCTCTGATGCACTGGCGCTGTATTCGTTTACCAGCACCACGATCTCGATGTCCGTATAGCCAGGTGCGGACCAGGACTTGTATTCGTCTGCCGTGCCGTCAGCGTATTTAAGTGTCAGCATCAGGGAGTTCTTGGGTACCAGCATGTCAGCCATGTTCAGGGTCTGTGCCAGGTATCCGCCGCCGTTGTCTCTCAGGTCGATAATGACTCCCTTGGCTCCCTGGGCTACTACCGCGTCCATGGCGGACTTGAACAGTGTGTCCACATTGGCGTCAAAGGAAGAAATCTGGATATAGCCGATGTTGCCCTCCAGCATCTCGTATGTGACTGTGTAGTTAGTAATCTCGGCTCTCAGCACGTCCTTTACAAATGTCTCCTCGGTAGAGGGGCGGTAGAAGGTAATGCTAACTGATGTGCCGGGCTCTCCCTTGATCATGGGAACAATTTCATTGGAAGTGTAGCCGGATGTAACGTCCTGATCACCCACCTTGAGAACCTGGTCGCCCTTCATCATGCCCGCAGCCTCAGCAGGGCTTCCATCGAACACCTTGAGGATGGTCAGCAGATTGTCTGCTCCCATTGTGACAGATACGCCAATGCCTGCGTAGCTACCAGACATATCGGAGTAGAATTCATCGTACTCCTCATCGGTGTAGTACATAGTGTATATATCTCCCAGGCCGGATGCCATGCCCTGCATAGC
>JAFVXO010000063.1 GCA_017501105.1 Clostridia bacterium
CCTGTTGGGTGTCAACGGAGCGGGCAAAACCACCACTATCAAAATGCTGTCCTGCCTTACACAGCCCACAAGTGGAGATGCACTGCTAAATGGCAGGAGCATAATTAAGGATACTGCAGCGGTAAAATCTATAATAGCCGTATCACCACAGGAAACTGCAGTTGCTCCGGGCCTGTCTGTCAGAGAGAATTTGGAGCTGATGTGCGGAGTCCATGGATTTGCCAAGGAGAAGCAAAAGGCCAAGATACAAGAACTAACGGCGCTATTGGACCTGGACTCTGTAATTAACAAAAAGGCGGGAAAGCTGTCCGGCGGATGGCAGCGCAGACTTAGCATTGCCATGGCTCTGATCAGCGAGCCGGAGATCCTGTTCCTGGATGAACCAACATTGGGATTGGATGTGCTCGTCCGCAGCGATATGTGGGATTTGATTAGCTCCCTCAAGGGAAAGGTTACAATTATCCTGACCACTCATTACATGGAAGAGGCCGAGGCCCTCTCAGACCGTATTGCCATCATGAAAGACGGAAGACTCCTGCTCTGCGGAACCTCCGCAGAAATCAAGGAAACGGCAGAGACGGACAATTTTGAGCAGGCTTTTGTGCGTATTGTTAAGGGGGTGGCAAAATGAGAATGCTGACCTTTGCCAGGAGAAATGTTAAGGAAATATTGAGGGATCCGCTGAACTTGGCCTTTGGCCTGGGATTCCCTGTGGTGCTGATTTTGTTGCTCAGTGCTATTCAGGCAAGCATACCGGTAGCTCTTTTTGAAATACAGCACCTGACTCCAGGCATAGCGGTATTTGGGCTTTCATTTATGACGCTGTTTTCAGCAACCATTATTGCAAAAGATAGGGGCAGTTCATTGCTCCAACGTCTGTATACCACGCCAATGACATCCATGGACTTCATCCTGGGTTATACGTTGCCAATGGTGCCAATTGCAGTTGCTCAATGCGTGATTTGCCATGCTGTTGCGGTTCCATTGGGACTGGAGGTTACGATTAACATTCTGTGGGCTATCCTGTTTATCGTCCCAGTGTCTCTGCTCTACATTGCTCTGGGTCTGCTGTGCGGCAGCGTGTTTAACGATAAGCAGGTGGGCGGCATCTGCGGTGCACTGCTCACGAACCTTTCTGCCTGGTTGTCAGGCACCTGGTTCGATCTGGAACTGGTGGGAGGCACGTTTAAGAAAATCGCAAACTTATTTCCCTTTGTCCATGCAGTGGATATGGGACGGGCAGTGCTGATAGGCGATTTTGCAGGTATTTTTCCTCACATATGGTGGGTGCTGGGATATGCAGCGGTTATCCTCGGAGCGGCAATTCTGTTGTTCCTGCGACAGATGAGAAAGCAGTAGTTAATTGAAGCGCACATAGGTTTTGGTGGGCCATTTTTAATTGGCTAACAGCGGCACGATACTGTGTCGCTTTTTTGTTTTCTGAGGTATAATCAAATAAAAACGGAGGTAACAAATATGTCCAGATCGAGAGAACTTAGAGCCAGAGCCAGAGCTGCTCTGACAGGTAGGTATTGGTGGGCTTTTGCAGCAACCTTGATTGTCACCACTGTCATAGGTGTTGTGACAAACATTCTTGTTGCAGGATCCGCCACAACAGTGCTTATGCGAATAATGGCAAATCCGAATATTTTCACAAATACTACACAGGTTCTTTGGGATGCCATAGGGGAAATAATCCATATGACAATAAGTGTGTCTGTAATGACAACTATCGTTATAGTCCTACTGGCAAACCCTCTGAATGTTTCTCTTTCCAGGTACTTTATCGTCAATACTCAGGAGAAACCTGCTCTGGGAGAACTCCTCTACGGATTTAAGACCAAGTATGGCCGCAACGTGGGCACGCTCCTGTTGGTGGCAATTAAGACTTATCTGTGGTCATTACTGTTCGTTATTCCCGGCATTATCAAAGCCTATGAGTACTCTATTGTTCCATATCTCCTGGCAGACAATCCGTATATGACCAGTAGCGAGGCGTTTGTTCAAGCCAGGGATATGATGAGGGGCAATAAATGGAGAATGTTTAAGTTGCAGTTCTCCTTTATCGGATGGATTTTCCTCAGCGGATTCACAGGAGGTTTGGGTTTTTATTTCCTGCAGCCCTATATGCAGGCTGCGACAGCAGAGTTCTACGTAGAACTCAAGGCCTCCAAGGCAGATGCGGTTGAGGCGCAGGAGCTTCCCGCTGAATAATTTCCATAATGTGGTATAATGACTGGACTTGTGCTTACTAAAAGGCAGTGGCCACAGAAAAGCACAATGGACTATAAAAATTTAAGTGTAGCCAGAGGTAAAAAATGTCAGTAGAAACAGTAACAGTTCCAGAAATCAGGACGGACATCCCAAAACCAAAGCAGACCTTGTACTCCAAGTACATCAAAAGGTTGCTGGATGTTGTGCTCAGCGGTATGGCCATTATAGTACTCAGCCCCGTTTTGCTGGTAATCTGTGTACTCGAGCTGATTTTCCATGGAGCACCTGTTATGTACATAAGCCAAAGACCTGGCAAGGACGGCAAGATATTCAATATGTACAAGTTCCGCTCCATGACAAATGCCAAGGATGATAATGGCAACCTGCTGCACGCAAGCAAGCGAATCACCAAATTTGGCAGACTGCTCAGGAGGACATCCCTGGACGAGCTGGCAGGACTGTTCAACGTATTCAACGGCACCATGTCTATTATTGGACCCAGGCCCCTGATGGTTGAATACCTTCCTCTCTACAACGAGCGCCACAAATACCGCCACAGTGTACGCCCCGGGCTGGCCTGTTGGAATCTGTCTAAGGGGAGCAAGCTGACATCCGCTTCCTGGACATGGAACGCTCAATTTGAGAATGATATCTACTATGTTGAAAACGTAAGTTTCCTTTTGGACGTAAAGATGGTGCTCAAAACCATACCTGTGGTGTTCAGCAAGAGCGAAATGCGCACAAACTCTGACCGAATCAGATTTGACGGCCAGAACCTAAACGAGACAAGAACCAGACACGAGATAATGGAAGCACAAAATGCAGCCAATACATCTCCTCAGACATAGGAAGGGGTGAAGTATGAAGGCTTTAGTTTTAGCGGGTGGACTTGCTCAAATTGAACTGATTAAGCAACTGAAGGATAGGGGAATCACAACGGTTTTGGCGGATGGAAATGCCAATGCCCTGGCCAGGCCCTATGCGGACTTGTTTTATCAAATTCCCCTATTCGATATAGACGCTGTAAAGGAAGTGGCGGTTAAAGAAGAAGTAGACTTCCTGATTACCTGTTGTGCAGACCAGGTGCTCTTGGTAGTTGCCCAGGTGTCAGAGATGCTGGGACTGCCCTGCTATATCTCATATCAGACAGCCCAGGACGTTTCGGATAAAAAGTATATGAAGCGCATCTTCTGGGAGAACAATATTCCCACATCCCGGTATATTGAGCTGACGGAGCTGGAATGGGACAAGATACACCGGTTACAGTACCCTTTAGTGGTAAAGCCCACGGACGCATACAGTTCCCGCGGAGTGAGAAAGGCCAAGGACGACGCAACCTTGCAGGAGTATTTTCGAGAGGCTAAGGAGATTAGCCGTGCCGGGACTGTGATTGTTGAGGAGTTTTGCCACGGACAGGAAATTAGTGTAGACGTATATGTAGAGGAGGGCAAGGCCCATATTCTCTGTGTGTCCAATAGCGAAAAGATTGAGGACGATGACCGTTTCGTTATTTTTAGAGGCAGATATCCAGTCAACGCAACAGCCCAGACTATGGAACAGATCCAACTGGTGGCCCAGCAAATTGCCGATGCTTTTGGGATTAAGAATGCTCCCATGCTTATTCAGATGATTGATAGGGGAGATTCGGTGTCTGTGCTTGAATTTTGCGCCCGTACCGGCGGAAATATGAAGTATCTCTTGATTAAGAGGGCTTGTGGATTTGATGTGATTAAGGCGGTTATCGATTTGACACTGGGCCTTAAACCACATGTGGAACTGAGGGGCCCGGAGAACAAGTATATCGTCAACGATTTCATCTACTGTAATCCTGGCGTCTTTGACCATTTGGAGGGTTTTGAGGAACTGGTAAAACAGGGTATCCTGTCAGACTATCGCCCGTTGAGACCTCAGGGCTTCAAGAGTGGCGGAGCAAGGAGCAGTAGCGACAGAGTTGCCGGATTTACAGTACAGGCTGACTCCCTGGAAGAATTTAACCGCAAACATCAGACAGTGGTGGATTCTGTTAAGGTAGTGGATGTGAATGGAAATGACATTATGCGCCACGACCTGCTGCCTGAGCTCAAGTAATTGAAGACAAGTTAAATAGACCTGAGATCAACGTATCCCAGGTCTATTATTTTGCACAGCGAATTTACTGCAGGGCCAGAATATGCTCCCTGGGGGCCTCCATAATGTTCCAGGACAATGTAACTCCGTCTGCGCCACCTTGGATAATAGTCTGGATAGAGCTGCGGATATACTCCGGGTCTGTAGGCACCAGTTGCTGATTGTAGTTTATCTCAACTCCCGGGAACTTGGCGCAGGGTAGGCCTTTGAGGCTCTCTACCTGTGCCAGCAGAAAGTTCCGGTCCATCTGCATCTGGGGATAGCCTGTGGCTGAGGGTGCATGTTGATGCAGCAGGTCATATTCGTAGCCTACTCCTGCGGGTGCAAATGTGCGTCTATACAGCATGGGCTTGATAAAGTCTGCATGGGAAGCCAGCAAATGATAATCCTGACCGACAAAATCGCTCACTAAGGGCGCAAACAGGTCCAGGCCTACTGTGAGCCCCATGTCCTTAAAACAACGGCACAACTCGGAAATACTGTCACTGACAATGTGCCCCTTGATTTTAAAGAAATCGGAAGCCAACTTGTTTGCAAAGCTATAGCCTTGAGCAGGGGAGTAGTCAGATATGCTAAAGAAATCATCCCCTAGGCGGTCGTATTCCTCGGCAACCAGGTCCAGAGATAGACCTCGGTCAAGAAACTTCCTGCGACAGTTGTCGCAGCCGCAGCTGAGCACGCCGGCAACGCCTCCGCCAAAGGAATGGGTCCTGATTCTATCCAGAAAGACTCCCTTAAATCCACACTGGGAGTAGTGATTGCGGTATATATCAAGAACGGCACGGATGTTTGTATCAGAAGAGGGGCAACAGAAGTTAAAGGTCTCACCCTGCTGTGCCAGACATGAGTCAATGGCATTGCCCCACAGGTCCTTGGCTGGATCTACAGGAACAAAATCTCCAACCTCCGAAAAGACAGGCATCCATAGAACCATATCTATTCCGCGGGAATTCAGGAAGGCCCCGATAGACTGGTACATGTGCGGGTCCGGGTACCAGCCCAGAATAACCTTGTCCACAGGTACTAGTTCTACTACCATCTGCAATCTGTGCAGAATGTCCTGTGACGAATAGTCCATAGTGGACCAACTGCCTGTGGGTAATTGGATAATGTACTTCATGGTACTCTCCTGTGATGCGGATTGTATTTTTCCTCTATTGTAACAGGAAAACCGTAAAAAGCTAAGGGTTCATGGAAAAAGGAGCAGTCCCTCGGGTTGAATTTATCGGCAAAGTATAGTACAGTTTTTATGCCGTAATAAGAGAAAGGTGGGAAATAATACATGATTTTTGGTGCGATTTTAGCCGGTGGTGTTGGATCTCGTATGCACATGATAGATATGCCTAAGCAGTTCTTGCCCCTGGGGGACAAGCCTATTATTGTCCATACGCTGGAAAAGTTTCTTACCTGCACTCGATTGGACAGGATATATATCGGTGTCCACGCGGATTGGGTAAGCTATACCAATGACCTTATCGAGCGCCATGTTCCGTCCCAGAGAGACCGCATCTGTGTGGTCACAGGCGGCAACAACCGCAACGACACTATTTTTAATATTGTCAGCGCCATTGAGAGTCAGTACGGACAGAGTGACGACCACATTATCGTGACCCACGACTCCGTTCGTCCCTTCTTATCTATCCGCATGATCGAAGAGAACATCGATGCAGCTCAGAAATACGGTGCTGTTGATACCGTAGTTCCTGCGGTCGACACTATAGTGGTTTCCAACAATGGACAGATTATTTCGGAAATTCCCGATCGCAATCGTATGTATCAGGGTCAGACACCCCAGAGCTTTAAGATTAACTTGCTCAAGGAGCTGTACCAGTCCCTTAGCGAGGAGGAGAAGATGATTCTGACAGATGCGTGCAAGATTTGTGTGGTCAGGGATTATCCCGTTCATCTGGTAATGGGAGCTGCAACCAATCTCAAGATCACTA
>JAFVXO010000064.1 GCA_017501105.1 Clostridia bacterium
ACAAAAAAGGTGCCTGTTGCCAGACACCTCTCATCACTTATTCGTTGCCAGTACGTATCTTAGTCCTCAACCAGGTTCCCCATGGTGACAGCTGATCTGCAGTCCAACCTCCGGTTAGGGAAGGTCTATCTACATAACCGTTGTTATTGAGGAAGGCACAAGTCTCTCTCTTGTCACTGAGGCTCCATGCAACCCAGGACACATTGTGCTCCTTCATCCAGCGGATGAACTGGTTGCCGTTTTGCTTGCCCAACTCGCCGTCTCCGTCAGAATCCATTGCGCCCCACTCGGACACAAAGATGCACAGTCCCTGCTCCATGGCCTCTTCAAGAGTCTCCGTCTTCCTGAGGCCCTCGTTGGTATACAGGTGGTATGTATATGCAATATTGCTGTTGTACTCAGGGCCCAAAGGTGATTCCAGAACCTCTCTCGGGAAGGATGACCATCTGGGGTTGCCCACCAGGATAATGTTGTCCGGGTCAATAGCTCGTATTGTGGAAATCAGCCTCTCTGCGTAGGGCTTGCAATGTCCCAGCCAAGTGATCTCGTTGCCGTTGGGCTCGTTCATAATCTCATAGAATACATTGGGATGCTGACCATACTTGGTTGCCATCTCGGTGAAGAAATCCACAGCTGCATCCACGTTGGCCATAGGGTTGTTGTCCTCCAGGATGTGCCAATCGATGATAACGTACAGTCCCAACTCGAGACAGGCGTCAACAGCCTCAATCAGCTTCTCCTTAACAGATGGGTCTGTCAGGTATCCCTTTTCTCCAGTATACATGGATGCTCTGAAAATGTTGATGTTCCAGTCGTCTCTGAACCACTGGATGGTGTCCTTGTTGACGAACTCGCCATACCAGTGCAGGCCGTGGGAACTGACTCCGTGAAGGGCAATGGGGTTACCCTTGCTGTCGCAGAGCTGAGAGCCAATTATCTGGAGCTGGCCGTATCTTTCCACAGGAGTAGATGTGTTGTTGAGGCACTCCAGAGGTTCCGGTGTGCAGAGCCACTTGCCCTCAGCCACCATGGGATGGGGATCTGGTGTAGGTGTGGCATCAGGGTCAGTTGTAAGGTCTGTAGTCAAGTCTGTGGTGTTGTCCGTAGTTTTATCCGGGCCGCATGCTGTAATAATCATAACTGTAGCAATCGCTAGCGCGAGAATAATCCAAAGCTTGTGTCTCATGTTTCCTCCAAATTTATATCCAAGAAAATAATAGGTGCTTGCCTATATCTCTGTCAAGCGAAAATGATATATGCTCCCCCATTACTCCTTGTTGAGGGTTTGGTCTATAAAGAATCTGGGGCGTGCCTTGGTCTCCATGTACATGCGGCCCACATATTCGCCCACTACACCCAGCGCAACCAACAGTAATCCTGCCAACAGCCAAAGAGAGAACAGAGTCAAGAGAACTGTGGAGAGGCCGTACCGAATGGCATTTACCAGCATCCATACGAATATAATGGCCGAAACCCCCAACACTCCAACTCCCGCTGCAGTAATCATGCGGATGGGCTTGATGCTGAAGGATGTAACTCCATCGATGGCCAGGTTGAGCATTTTCTTCAGGGGGTACTTGGATGTGCCCGCAAACCTTTCATGACGCTCATATTGAACTGTAGAGGATTTGAATCCAATCAGAGGCACGATTCCTCTGAGGAACAGGTTGACCTCCTTAAAGTCCATGAGGGCCTCTACAGCCCGCCTGCTCATCAGCCTGTAGTCAGCGTGGTTGTACACAATCTCAATGCCAAAGGCCTCCAGGATTTTGTAGAAGCTCTGAGCGGTACTGCGCTTAAATGCAGTGTCTGTTGTTCGGGCACTGCGCACTCCGTAGACCACATCGCTGCCCTGTTTGTACTGCTCCACAAACTTGTCCACAGCGTCAATATCGTCCTGCAAATCCGCATCCAGGGAAATGGTGATGTCCGCAAATTTAACTGCGTAGCTAAGACCGGCCAGAACTGCGTTTTGGTGCCCCTTATTTCTGGAAAGTTTGAGTCCCGAGTAGTGTGGGTCCTGCTGGTGCAAATCAGAAATGATCTGCCATGTGGTGTCCTTAGATCCATCGTCTACAAAAAGTATGCGGCTGTTGTCCGAAACCTGCCCTGCCTGAATCATAGACTGCAGTTTGGCCAACAATCTCTTGGATGTTTCAGGCAAGACCTCCTGTTCGTTATAACAGGGGACCACAAAATACAAAATATCCATTATTCCTCCTTAATTAAAACACCAGCTTAATTGCAAAATATCCGAGGACAACCAAGCCCAGTACAATTCTGTATTTTCCAAAGAATTCAAATGAATGCTTTTTGACAAAGGCCATGAGGAATTTGATGGCAAACAGAGAAACCACAAATGCCACCACAGATGCCACCAGTATTATGCCGATTTCCTCCATAGACATGGTGTTTCCATCCATAAAGAATTTGAGCAGCTTCAGGAAGCTGGCGCCCAGCATAACGGGAATTGCCATAAAGAAGGAGAACCCTGCAGCAACCTCTCTGCGAGTCTTAATCATCATTGCTCCCAAAATCGTGGATCCGGATCTGGATGTTCCGGGAACCAGAGACAGCATCTGGAAACATCCAATCTTAAGGGCATCCTTATATGTTATCTCCTCAACCTGGTTGATGCGATACTCTATGTTGGCTGCGGCGTGCTTTCTCTCGATGAAAATGTATGCCACACCATAGGAAATCAGTGCCAGGGCAACAACCCATGCATTGTACAAATACTGATCCATCAGGTCATCCAGCACAACACCCACTGCGGCAGCGGGAATTGTGGCTATTAATATCTTGACCAGCAGGGACCAGGTGGATTTCTTCTCCTCCACAGACTTGGAGGGGGCAAAGGGGTTCAGCTTGCCAAAAAACATTATAATAACGGCCATGATGGCACCTAACTGAATAACCACCTCGAACACATCAAAAAACGCTGCACTACAGTCCAGTTTTACAAACTCGTCCAGCAGAATAATGTGGCCTGTGCTACTGATAGGCAACCACTCGGTAATTCCCTCAACTATGCCAAACAATATTGCCTTGATAATGTTAATAAATGTATCCATACCTACTCCATGTCCACCTTTACATTAAATGTG
>JAFVXO010000065.1 GCA_017501105.1 Clostridia bacterium
ATCATGGAAGCGGAGGAAGTCATCCGTACCATGGGACATGGCCTGGAGTTCTGTGGACTGGCTGTGCTGCTGGCAGTATTAATTGGTACATATGAGAGAATTGGTATACTCAGTATCAACGGATACAGCAATTGGGCATTGGCCGTTTTCCTGTCAGTTGCATATGCTGTAACAGATGAGGTTCACCAAATTTTTGTGCCGGGCAGAGTTTTCGACTGGTACGATATCGGAGTAGATACAATTGGTGCGGCAATTGGTGCTCTGTTGGCCACGTGGATTTGCTGGTCCATAGCGGGACATGGGAGGAAGAATGGATTATCTTAAGCGAATGCCCGGAATGGTGCGCAAGGCACTTCAGGAATACAACATGATTGCCCAGGGGGATTCTGTGGCAGTGGGTCTTTCCGGTGGCAAGGACAGCATGTCTCTGTTGGCATGTATGGCCACCCTACGCAGATACTATCCTATAAAATACGACCTAAGAGCAATTTATATCGATCTAGGATATGGAAACATGGACATATCCAGGCTGAAGGAGTTTTGTGATAATTTAAATGTACCATTTTCAGCAGTGGCCACAGATATTGGCAAGGTTACTGCTTCATACGTTGACAAGGGGACCAGTCCCTGTGCGATATGCGCCAATTTGAGAAGGGGTGCTCTGAACTCAGCAGCTGTTGCAGAGGGTTGCAACACCGTAGCTCTGGCCCATACCAAGGACGACGTGGTAGAAACCATGTTGATGAGCCTTTTCAGGGAGGGACGTATCAGCACCTTTGCCCCTGTAACGGAATTGAGCCGCAGCGGAATAAAAGTAATCAGGCCTCTGATATTTGCGGAGGAGGATGAAATACGAATTTATATGAAGGCCAGCGGATTTGAGGCCATCAAGAACTCCTGCCCCTACGATGGTTATACGGAGCGCACAGAGACCCGAAAACTCCTGGAAACTATGGCTAAAGACCATTCGGATGTTAAAAATACTATTTTCGGTGCAATTCGCCGTTCTAAGATTGACGGATGGAATTGATTAGGTTAAAATAGCAAAAAATCGCTTGCGGTTTTTGAGTATATTTGCCAAAAACAGCTTTAATTTACGGTTGGGAGGAAACATGACTCAACATTTTTATACACAGTTTGACAAGGCAGAGTTTAAGGCCGAGGTCAAGCACAATTTAACCATTCTCTACGGCAAGAAGTTGGAGGATGCTACGCCCACGCAGATTTATGCCGCCGTCAGCAATGCCGTTAAGGAAATGGTCATCGAGCGTTGGATGCACACTATCAAGAATTGCTATGATAACGGCACCAAGCAGGTTTACTATATGTCCATGGAGTTCCTTATGGGACGATTCCTGGGCAACAATCTGATTAATCTGGGCATTATGGATGGTGTCAAGGAGGCCTTGGACGAGATGGGTATCTCTCTGGACACAGTAGAAGATGCAGAGCCCGATCCGGGTTTGGGCAATGGCGGTTTGGGCCGTCTGGCTGCCTGCTTCCTGGACAGCCTCACCACATTGGATATGCCTGCTGTAGGTTGCGGTATTCGCTATAAGAACGGCATTTTTAAGCAGCTGATCAACAATAGAGGAGAGCAGGAGGAGAGACCTGACGATTGGCTTATTGGCGGCACTACCCCCTGGGAGATTATTCGTCCCGAGTGGTCTTTTGAGATTAAATTTGGCGGAACAGTAAGATACGTTCCCAAGGGCAACGATAGCTACGACTTCGTTCAGGAGAATTACTCTTCCGTTATGGCCGTTGCACACGATATTCCGATTACTGGCTACGGCACAGATACAGTTAATACCCTACGTCTGTGGGACGCAGAGGCTGTACACAAGTTTGACATCGCTGAGTTCAACGCCGGCAATTACCGCAAGGCCGTAGAGCAGGATTACCTTGCCAAGACAATTGTCGAGGTCCTGTACCCTGCAGACGATCACATATCCGGCAAGGAACTGAGACTCAAACAGCAGTACTTCTTTGTCTCTGCAACTATTCAGCAGGCAATTAAGGAGTTCAAGATGCTGGGCAACACCGACTTTAGCACCTTCTCCGACAAGTATGCATTCCAGCTCAACGATACGCATCCCTC
>JAFVXO010000066.1 GCA_017501105.1 Clostridia bacterium
AGGTTCATTTATATCAAGTGTAGTCAGTGCATATACAGTATTGGGAATAGCTGTAAGTACAATGGTAAATACTAAAATCATGCTATTCTCTTGGTAAACAAGTCTGATTAGGCCATACTATCCCTCCTTAGTCTCAAGGACCACAAGGAATAGCGGACAAGAAATATGGACTAGCAAAGCATTAACCACGTTTCTAGCTAACTTATTACTTAGCTTGTAGTCCCTGTATAAATTAAATACGAATAGATTAATTACTATTGAAACCTCTGTTTTAAGTTTATTTCTACTGAACAAACATGTCAATTGTCAATTATAAACATAGAAAAAAGGCCCGACAACGTCGAGCCTTTGAACAAACTATACTGTTGCTAAATTAAGCCTTGGGGCCTGCTGCAACAAGTGCCTTGCCGGCCTCGTTCCCCTCATACTTGGAGAAGTTCTTGATGAATCTGGAGGCCAGATCCTGTGCCTTGGTCTCCCACTCAGATGCATCTGCATATGTGTCGCGAGGATCAAGGATCTTGGTGTCAACACCGTTAAGCTCTGTGGGAACCTCAAAGTCAAAGTGAGGAATCTTCTTGGTAGGAGCATTCAGGATATCGCCATTAAGGATAGCATCGATAATACCACGTGTGTCGCGGATAGAGATACGCTTGCCTGTGCCGTTCCAACCTGTGTTTACCAGGTATGCCTTAGCACCGCTCTCCTCCATCTTCTTAACAAGCTCCTCAGCGTACTTTGTGGGGTGCAGCTCAAGGAATGCCTGGCCAAAGCAAGCAGAGAATGTAGGTGTGGGCTCTGTGATGCCACGCTCTGTACCTGCAAGCTTAGCTGTGAATCCGGACAGGAAGTAGTACTTTGTCTGCTCGGGAGTCAAGATAGAAACAGGAGGAAGTACTCCGAAGGCATCAGCAGAAAGGAAGATTACGTTCTTAGCTGCAGGTGCTGCAGAAACGGGAGTAACGATGTTGTTTATGTGGTTAATGGGGTAAGAAACACGAGTGTTCTCTGTAACGCTCTTGTCGTTGAAGTCAATCTTGCCCTCTGCATCAAGTGTAACGTTCTCAAGAAGAGCGTTGCGCTTAATTGCGTTGTAGATGTCGGGCTCGGAGTCCTTGTCAAGGTTGATAACCTTAGCATAGCATCCACCCTCAAAGTTAAATACGCCGTTGTCGTCCCATCCGTGCTCGTCGTCACCGATCAGCAGACGCTTGGGATCTGTGGAAAGAGTGGTCTTACCTGTTCCGGAGAGACCAAAGAAAATAGCTGTGTTCTCGCCATTCATGTCTGTGTTAGCAGAGCAGTGCATGGAAGCAATACCCTTAAGAGGCAGGAAGTAGTTCATCATGGAGAAGAGACCCTTCTTCATCTCACCGCCGTACCATGTGTTGAGGATAACCTGCTCGCGTGTTGTAAGATTGAATACAACAGCTGTCTCGGAGTTGAGACCCAGCTCCTTGTAATTCTCAACCTTAGCCTTTGAAGCATTGTAAACAATGAAGTCAGGCTCAAAGTTCTCAAGCTCCTCCTCAGAAGGTGCAATGAACATGTTCTTAACAAAGTGTGCCTGCCATGCTACTTCAACGATGAAACGAATGGCCATGCGTGTATCCTTGTTAGCTCCGCAGAAAGCATCAACAACGAAAAGCTTCTTGTTGGAGAGCTCCTTTACAGCCAAATCCTTGAGGACATTCCATGTCTCAACGGATGCGGGGTGATTGTCATTCTTGTACTCGTCGGAAGTCCACCATACTGTGTCCTTGGATGTGTCATCCATAACAATGTACTTATCCTTAGGGGAACGGCCTGTGTAAACGCCTGTCATAACGTTAACAGCGCCCAACTCACTAACCTGGCCCTTCTCATAGCCCTCAAGCTCAGGCTTTGTCTCCTCTACAAACAATGTCTCGTAGGAAGGATTATGTACAACCTCGGTGGTACCAGTAATACCGTACTTGTTCAGATTAAGTTCTGCCATCTTGTATACAACCTCTCTCATTTAGAAATATGTGCCTGCAAGACCACATCCAGAAGGATTAATCATACACGCCAAACTACCTCATAGTAGCATTGAAATCATACAATACAAAATTATATAAATCAATATAAATATTACAAAATAGTACAGCCTGTACGGATATAATTTCTATCCATTTTCAATAAAGTTAATCCATGTTTTAGTCAAATACAAAAGCCGTTCCCTTGTGCCAGAAAGAAACGGCTCTATGTCTAAACTTATTGAACTGCTTTATGCAATTACTCTGCACATTAAGGCAGATATCTCTCCCAGTAGAGTTCGCCCCAATCACTGGTGTCGAATGCCTTGCGAATGACGTCGCACATAAAGGTTAACTTGGCCTTCATTGTATCATGCTTCATAAGGATATCAGCCATACCTGGGTCACCCATAACCTTTTCCATAATCCTGGCTCTGTCCTCTTTGGCATAAGTCTTACCATAAGCGTCTACGAAATAAACGCCATCGGTACGCCAATCGTAATATGTCCAGTGCACAGAATCATTATCGTAATAGTCATAGGTATCGTAGTATGCAAATCCATCTGGATTCAGTTCATCCCAACCATCCTGCCAATCGGGATCGATATCCGACATCTTGGTTTCAATTGCGTGCCACAGCTCGTGGGCAAAATTGCCCTGTTGTCCCACCTGATAAGTAACATCCAGCGCTACATTATAGGTGTAGTTGCTCTTATAGAAATAGGCTATGGTATTGTTGGTAGATGTAATACTTCCAACCAAGAAGATATTAATACCACCTGTTCCCTGGGCGTCCAGGAACTGCTTGAAGAATCCCTCAGGATAACGTGCCGCCACCTGCTCAAATTCGCTAAGTGCAAAGGAGATAAGATCTCTCTCGTAATTCTCAGAATAATTATCTGTGTAAGACGTTACGTATGAAGAGTTGGACAAAGGCTTAGCACACTGGTTAGAGAAGTAAATCTTAATACCATATCGTTTTTCCAGGTCATCTGCCCTCTGTCTGAGTGCAGCCAAGTGCTCATCAACCTCAGGAACCACAAGATCCTGCTGATAGCTGGTAATAATATTATTGTCGATGGAATATGCATCGGTTACCTCTGCAGAACCTATGGAGGAAAACTCCATCAGGTCTGTCCTGAGAACAACAACCTTCCATGTGCCTCCATTGTCCATGGCTGCCACCAGCATATCGAAATCATACAGATAATCCTCTATGTCGAATACGGAGTTGCTCTGTGCAGTAAAGTCACATTTGAGAACACTGGTTCCATCAAAACTATACAGTTTGTTGGCAATATCGCCGGAATAGTTGCCGTACTCATCCAACTTGTAATTCTTCACAAAGTAGGGAGATCCTTCGATATACATATATCCCGTCATGTCAGTACCCTCAACTGCACCGGGCGCAAAAGTATACCTCTGCTTATCCGTCTCGTGGATTAGCTGGAAGCCACCTGTGCCATAGCCAACCGCATATGCAGATCCATTATAGAAAAATCTGGCTATGTTGCTTGTTGTGAGAGACAGGAGCTCACCCTTGCCAATATCGTAGGCCATATATGCGCTGCCATAACTATAGGGAGAAGTGCTGACAGACAAATAAATAATGTTATTTACGTAGTCATAAGTGTCCATATAACTGACTCTGAATCCATATGGAACTGAAATATATGTTGAGGTTCCTGTGGCAACGTCAATCTCATACAGGTAGCCATCTGTAACCATGTAATACTTGGAAAAATCGGTGTTGAACTTTGCGCCATAGTTTGCGATATCTATGGTGTGTAGGGTGTTCAGCTCAGAATCCAAAATATAGTACTTGCGTGCGCTGTAGTCTGACAGAAGAAGTCTGCCTGTGACGGGGTCTGCATGCTCAAACATACAGTTAGCAGCAAATTGAGGCCCCTCTGTATACTGGCCTGTAGCAATATTGTACGTAGCAGTAAATGTTTTTACATTAGCTGTATCAGAAGGCACATCGTAGTTATGGTTCTTCCATGTCAAAACGATGGTATCATTTCCCACATAGTAAATCTCGGGATTATACTGCAGCGCATCAATATCCAACTCCACCACATACTGCTGGGGCAATATGTCGTCAAGGCCAGGCTCTGGTGTTGCTGTTGGAGTTGGTACAGGTGTAGGGGTGTTGTTAGACGAAATATCGGTTGTCTGATCTCCGGGACGGTTACAACCAGCGAAAACAATAAGAATCAAAGCAAACATGATAGCTAAAATGCTCTTGTTAAATCTAGATCTCATACTAACCTCCAAAACAATAGTCCTATACTCATAGGTACAGGACTATTTTACTTTATTTTATGTAGGTTCACAACAAGTTATTAATTGGACCATTACTGCCAATTATAGGTGACCAAACGAAAAAATTCACTGTTGTTCGTTATAGCAGAGCTGTCAATTTGTCCATTATATCTTGAGTTGGCTCCGGTATATGCGCAAAGGGAAACGGCATATTCATTGACTGATATTTTGTCTGACACAATTTGCGAAAGGCCAGCAGTTCCACCGAATCCACATTCCTATGTGCATCTCTTATTTCCCTGAGGCAATGAACATTCTGAGCAGAGTCGTTGATTGAAGGTATAATCACCTGTCTAAGTGTGGTGGGTACGTCCATATCCTCCAAAACCTGTAGGAAATCCAGCACAGGCTTCATATGACAACCAACATTCTCCACATACTCCTGGTCATTTGTATACTTGATGTCAAGCAAAACTCTGTCGGTAACGGAAAGAAGCTTTTTAACCCGGGAATTCATAATGGATCCCGATGTGTCGAGACATGTGTTTATGCCTCCCTGATGACACAGTTCGAACAACTGGGCAACTGCTTCTGCCTGTAGCAGGGGCTCTCCTCCCGACACAGTAATGCCTCCATCCCTGCCAAAATATTCCCTGTATCTGGCAACTCGTTCTGCAAGCTCTGCCGTCGTCATCTCCTTCCCTGCTCCCATATCCCAGGTGTCTGGATTGTGGCAGCATTTGCATCTCAGATGACAGCCCTGGAGGAATACCACAAAGCGAATGCCAGGGCCGTCCAGTGTACCCAGAGATTGAATAGAATGAACCTTTAGCATCATAGAGACTGGTGGAAAGTACGGCTAATAACCTCTCGCTGTTGCTGACGGGAAAGCTTGTTGAAGTTTACGGCATAACCAGATACGCGAATTGTCAGGTTAGGATATGCCTCAGGATTCTCATAGGCCTTGATTAATGTCTCCCTATTCATTACGTTTACGTTGATATGGTGGGCCTTCTTTGCGAAGTAACCATCAAGAATGGACACCAGATTGACACATCTCTCGTCGTCAGTGGTTCCCAAGGTATTGGGTGTGATGGAGAATGTGTTGGAGATGCCGTCTCTGCAATCGTCATAGCTGATCTTAGCCACAGAGTTGAGGGACGCCAGGGCACCGTTTTCCTCTCTGTTGTGCATGGGGTTAGCTCCGGGAGCAAAGGGCTCACCGGCCTTACGGCCATCAGGAGTTGCCGCTGTATGCTTTCCGTACATCACATTAGAAGTAATTGTCAGCACAGACAAGGTGTGGATGGCATTGCGGTAGGTGGGGTTCTTGCGCAGTTCTGTTATTACCTTGTGGGTAACATCCTTGGCAATCAGGTCTACCCTGTCGTCGTCATTGCCGAACATGGGGAAGCTACCTGTGGTCTCAAAACTCTCAATATAGCCCTCAGCATTTTTGATGGGACGAACATTTGCGTACTTGATTGCAGACAGGGAGTCTGTAACAACTGAAAGTCCTGCCACTCCAAAGGCCATAAACCTCTCCACCTCTGTGTCGTGGAGTGCCATCTGAGTCTTCTCATAGGCGTATTTATCATGCATGTAGTGAATTACATTCATTGTATTCACGTAGAGGCGCATGAGCCAGGAATTGTACTGTTCAAATCTTTCCTTGACCTGATCATAGTCCAGCTTATCTCCATCAAGCACAGGGTTCTGAGGTCCGATGTGAATGCCGCTGGAAATGTCGTAGCCGCCGTTAAGAGCAATTAACATAAGCTTGGGCAGGTTGCATCTGGCACCAAAGAACTGCATTTGCTTACCTATCTTCATGGCCGACACACAACAGGCAATTGCATAATCATCTCCATAGATAGGGCGCATTACGTCATCATTCTCATACTGTATTGAATCTGTGTCCACGGAAACCTTGGCGCAGAACTTCTTGAATGCATCAGGTAATGATGTGGACCAGAGAATTGTAATGTTGGGTTCGGGGGATGAGCCCAAGGTATACAGGGTGTTTAGCAGACGGAAGCTGTTCTTGGTAACCAGACTGCGTCGATCCTCACCCATACCGCCTACTGCCTCGGTAATCCACATAGGATCGCCTCCGAACAGGTCATTGTACTCGGGTGTACGCAGGTGACGAGCAATACGAAGCTTGATAACAAAGTCGTCCATCAGCTCCTGTGCACCCTCCTCTGTAAGAATGCCTCTCTCGATATCCCTCTCAATGTAGATATCAAAGAAGGTGCTGACCCTGCCCAAGGACATTGCAGCGCCGTTCTGCTCCTTGATAGCTCCAAGATACGCAAAATACGTCCACTGAATAGCCTCTCTCGCATCCTTTGCAGGCTCGGAAATGTCATAACCATACATCGCGGCCATTTCCTTAAGGTATTCCAGGAATCTGATTTGCTGGAACAGTTCCTCGCTAAGGCGGGTGCTCTCAACGCTAAAATCTCTCTGGGAAACAGCCTTCTTGTCGGCCTTCTTGCATGCAATCAAGTGGTCCAAGCCATAGAGGGCCACTCTCCTGTAGTCGCCAATAATACGTCCCCTGCCATAGGCGTCAGGCAGTCCTGTGATAACGTGGCTCTTGCGGGCAGCACGCATTTCATCTGTGTATGCGCGAAAAACGCCGTCGTTGTGGGTAGTACGGTACTTGAATACGTTTTCTACGCTCTCGTCAAGTTTGTATCCATAGGCTTCGCAGGCCTGGCGAACCATACGGATACCACCAAAGGGATTGACGCTGCGCTTAAGTGGGCTATCCGTCTGCATACCCACAATGATTTCCTTATCCTTGTCAATATATCCAGGTGCAAATGTAACAAGGGATGATACTGTCTTGGTATCGATATCCAGAACGCCACCCTTTTCGCGTTCCTGCCTGAACAGATCCTGAACCTGGTTCATCAGGTCGGTGGTGCGCTGTGTAGCCTTTGCTAAAAAGCTATCATCCCCAACATATTCTCTGTAATTAGTCTGAATGAAGTCCCGAACATCAATGCTGTCCTGCCAAACTCCAACCTTAAATCCATCCCAGTTTGTATGTGTCATCTCTACTCTCCTAAATATGATAAAAGGGCAAATCAGTTTTGCTGACTTGCCCAGACGGTCGGCTAATATACCTTTGCATTCCCCCGCGGGAATCCGCTGATCCGTCAGTCATGCAAAAGCTTTATTTCGTAGGTAATTATATTTCATTTTTGGCTTTTTGTCCATTGAATAAAACGCCAAATTAAACCATTTTTTAGTAGATATTTTGTGGCTTGTTGAGGACTTTTATGCATCCTTCTCTACTTTGATTCTCCTAAGGAGCAGTGCCAGTACCATTCCTACCGCAATTGCCACAACCAGATCAAATACGACAGTAAGCACAAAGGTCAAAACCAGAATGAGAACATCCAGCTTGTGATCGTTCTTGCAGACTCCCACAAACTTGCGCCATTCGCTCATGTTATATGCGACAACAAACAAAATCGCGGCAATTGTGGGCATAGGAATCAGGCCTGCGTATGGCATGAGGAACAACAATACCAACAATAGGACTACGGAATGAACCATGCCCGAAACAGGTGATCTGCCCCCGTTTTTGACATTGGCTGCAGTTCTGGCAATAGCACCTGTGGCAGGAATTCCGCCGAATAATACTGAGAAAATATTACCTAATCCCTGGGCAGTCAGTTCTGCGTTGGAATTATGCCTGTCATTCACCATACCATCGGCCACAACACAGGACAGCAGTGACTCAATAGCTGCCAAAACAGCGATTGTTACGGCACTGGGTAACGCAGCCATAAGGGTACTGCCGTTAATCTCAAGCGCACCAATGGTAAGTGCAGGGAATCCGGAGGGAATTGTGTACAGCTCACCAATAGTAAACACTCCTCTATCCAAGCCAGGCAGGAGCTTAACCATAACTGCTCCCACAACGACAGCAATCAGAGATGGTGGAATCCTCTTTTCCACCTTTGGGTACAGGATCAAGATAGCCAAGGATACCAGACCAACCAGCAAAGCCTGCCAGCTAAAAGTGGATATTGCCTCCAGATTGGCAGTTATCTTCTCAATGGTCTCAATAGGTTTAACCCCTGCAGCATACTGCAGACCTAAAAAATCCTTGATCTGTCCAACCAAAATGGTAACGGCTATTCCTGAGGTAAATCCTATAGTGATAGTTTTGGGTATGTATTTGATCAGAGATCCCAACTTGCATACACCCATGATAATCAGCAGTAGACCTGCCATAATGGTGGCTAATATCAGGCCGTTCATCCCCTGGGTAGCCACAATTCCTGCCACCACCGTAGCAAATGCAGCTGTAGGACCGGCAATCTGGACGGAGCTGCCACCCAAAAGCGAAACTGTAAATCCTGCGAAAATAGCTGTATATATACCACATGCAGGCTCCACTCCTGAGGCCAGGGCCAGAGCTATTGATAGTGGCAAAGCAATAATTGCAACAATAATTCCTGCAGTAATATCCTTGACCAACTGCTGAGATTTGTAGCCCTTGATGGAGTCAAAAAACTTTGGTTTAAGGTAAAAACTCTTCATAAAAACATCCTACAAAAAATTACATTGTAGGTTTACCACAGCAATTGTCGAAAAACAAGATGTTGAATATAATTTTAGCAAAAAAGGACTGTGGTTTACACACAGTCCAAGGATATTGTCAGGTTAAAATACTAGTCGTTAACCTCTGTCTTGTTCTTTACAATCTCGCCTGTTGTTGCGTTAATGTCGTAGGAGTACTCAATCTCTCTTGTCTCGAACTCTACTTCCCAGAAAGTTCCGTTTTTTTCCTTGTCCAGCTCTACATCCAGGTCGAATACCGACTCCAATGTAAGGCTTGCATTCTCAAGGGCAATTTCCAAAGCCCTGTCCCTGGCAATAAGTTCTGCTTCTGTGACTTCCACCCTGCCTTCAATAGACTGTGGTGGCTCTTGCTGTGGCTTAGTTATCTCTGTCTGTGGCTTCTGGGGCTTAGTCTGTGACCGTGTCTGAGGCTCTGTCCTAGACCCGACAATCTCACCTGTTATGGAGTCGATATAGTAGGAGTACTCAAGCTCTGTTGTCTCAAAGTCCACTTCCCAGAAAGTTCCGTTTTTTTCCCTGTCCAGCTCTACATCCAGGTCGAATACCGACTCCAATGTAAGGCCTGCATTCTCAAGGGCAATCTCCAGGGCTCTGTCTCTGGCAATAATTTCTGCTTCTGTAACCCCACCCCTGCCTTCAGTTGTGTCTGTAATTCCTGCTGACAGAAATCTCGTCTCCTGACTATTGTATGCAAGTGTCATCGCAGGATCGATAGTGTGCTGTACATCGCTAATTTTGTCGACCTCACTATTACCTGCTGTCATTGTGCAGGCAGGAAGTGCAAACAACATGGTTCCAGCTAATACTAAAGCTAAAATCTTTTTCATTTTCATCTCCTCCTGTAAATTTAATTAAAATTTGTTTAATTTCTCGATAAGTTCATCAATAGGTACGTTCACATCTGCCATGTCTGCTATGGTAATAAGTTCCAATCGGCTGGTAATTATACTGTTTAGCTCCTCAAAAACCCTATGAAACCTGCATTTGCTCTTGTCCGGCTGATAGCTGCAATTGTGATCCCCCATGAGACAATGTCTAATAGCTATAGGGCCATCCACTGCCTCTATAACTTGTTTAAGAGAAAGCTGGTCCGCCATAACTGACAGGGAGAAACCTCCATTTACTCCACGAGTGGACCTTACCAAGTTAGCCAGCATGAGTTCACGCAATATCTTAGATGTAAAACTATGTGGGATACATAGTCTCTCTGATAAATGTGGAGCACCAACAGGATGTTCGGCCTGTGATAGCGCCAAACATATTCTCAGTGCGTAATCTGCTTCTTGTGTTATTCTCATGGCCTATCTCCTTAAACCGTACCTTTTTGGTACGGTTTTATTGTATATGAAAAAATTCTGTCTGTCAACAGGCTTAAATAATATTTTTTATGTGTGAATTGAATAAATTTACAGTCTCGGCCAAACTCTAAACGGAGTTTTTCTACTTTCCGGACATAGTTCGGTCAACGTACTCCACCAGTTGCTGATACTCCCCCGTGTAGTAGTTTCGTTCAAGCTGTAATCTGTCTAACTGAGGACAGAGGCAAATGTCTGCAAATACTTTCTCCCGCAGCCAATAACCATTATGGTATTTTTCGCGCAGGGTATTGCCACTCAGATGGCGGGAATACCCCTGAGGAACGCCGTATTCTGTCATGTTAAGGCATTCTTCTCTGGTGAATTCTGTTTTCAAGTCGGCATCAAGATGTTGGCTAACATTCAAACCATGACGAACTGCGCACTCAAACAATTTTTGTGCGCCTGCCCACATCTCCTCGCAAACCTTGGCATAGAATGCCTTTGTCTTATCATAAACGGTTTTAGCTGGTGAACCCTGGAAGGTCTGCGGAGTAAAGGGCTCGCCGTCCCAGTTTTCCACGCGGAATCCCGTAATCTCCGCATCGGTGCGCATGTCGAACAGCTCGGGTGTCGGGGGATCAATACCCAAATCTGCAAAGCTGATATGTCGAATCACTTGTGCAGTTGCATCTTCCCTGCCGTATTCTACGTTTTCGTAGCGCAGTGTATCGATAAATCCGTCACTATCGTTGTCAAAGTAGCGCACGCGGGTATAACGCATACCCTCACTGGGGGCAGGGCCCTCGGTAGGATATGGGTGATCGGTACTTCCCTTGAAAAGGGCAAGGTAGTCAATCTCCCACCAGCCGTATTGTGCACGGTAGAGGTGTATCCTGCCGTCCATCGGAGAAATGTAGAGCAACCCATTACCGGAGTTATCCGGGTCCTTTTCGGTACGGTCTCCCAGATGGTCTGATAAAAGACATGTATTGTAGTTGGACTCTCCTCCGTCGCCCTCGTGATTGGAGAACATTTCCTCCCAGCGACAATCATCGCCATCCTCATCGAACACCAACCAATTGGCATCCCAGTTATCGTGTTCTAGGCCAAACTTGACTCCATCAAGATAGGGCAAATATTGTCTGAGAGC
>JAFVXO010000067.1 GCA_017501105.1 Clostridia bacterium
CCCATGT
Organism: Clostridia bacterium; assembly: GCA_017501105.1. Taxonomy (GTDB): domain Bacteria; phylum Bacillota; class Clostridia; order RGIG7378; family RGIG7378; genus RGIG7378. Next base: position 8 of record JAFVXO010000067.1, read on the forward strand.
AATTCCATCTATGGGGATCATTGGCCTGCTTGGGGTTCTTCTTTGCGGGAACCTTGCGCTTGTTTTTGATATAGCCCTGTTCCACCAACTCCTCCCGTATGGTGAGCACGTCGTTCATGGAGTCACACTGCTCCAACATATACAGGGTCTGTTCCAAATACTGCAATTCAGCCTCAGAGTTTACCAGTTGCTGAGATGCGGTGCCCATAGTCCTCTTGGCCTTGTTGTACTTCTTGTAATAGTTCTGGGCGTTGCGCTGGGGCGACATGGTGGGATCCAGTCTGACTTTAATCAGTTCCGGCACTCCGTCAGGTCCAGGCTGTCCGTAATAGTCGGGCAGCATAGCCTCTGTCTCTCCGCCCTTTAGCATGTACATAGATGCGGTAATCAAGTCGCCATTGCGCTTGAGGGTGTCCATGTCTGCTGCCTGGCTGATGGCCGCCTCCTGAATGCGTATCTTGTTGGTACAGCGGACTATTGCCTGTCGGACCTGCCTGGAACATCCGCCCCTGACGCTGCCCAACCTGTCCCTGATGTCCTTGTCCTTGTAGTAGGCATCCATAGCGGAGCGCAGACCCGTCACCGGCTGTGCCATTTCTCCATACTGAGTCAGTGTAATTGCAGAATACTCCACCGTATTTTTGCGACTGGTTTCTCCTCGTACCAGACAGGGTGTGTATCTGCCCTCAGCCAGCTGTGCCGCCATATCCTTCATAACTCGATTTAAGCGGGTCTTCTCCTCTTCGTCCAGCATCGTTGCACTGGAATCCAATCCTGCTCTATAAGCAATTTCGTTGGCTATAAGGGGTGATACTCCCATAATGGAACCCACCAATAAATTCCTCAAGGATGTGGTGCCATCAATGTTCAGTTTACCAATGTCCATGGTTTCGGGACTGCACTTAGTCTGCTCCGGAGGCAACTCGTATCTACGCATGGGCAATATTTCTCTGTAAGTGTTGACGGAAGAATCCACATGCTTTATGGCATCTATACAGACGCCGCTCTCGCTGATCAGGACTATATTGGAATGTTTGCCCATAATTTCTGCAGCAAGGCTACGGATTGTTCTGTCCCCCATTTCCGTCACCGTCTCAAAGTCAAATATAAAGAATCTGTCATATGGCCTGGTACGGATGTTGATCAGCCTGCCACCTCCCAGATATTTCCGGAGCACCATACAAAAATTCAGCGGAGTTTTTGGATTCTCCGCCTTATTCTCCGTAAGCTGCACTCGGCAATTGGAAGTGTTTATGTTAAGTAACAGACAGCAGGATTTGCCCAGAGAACGCATATGAATCAATACCTCCTCCGGAGAAGGCATGTGAATCTTGTCTACTCTGGCTCCCAGGAGTCTTGACTCCAGGTCCAGATAGGCGCATCTCGCTGTAATTCCGTCAAATCCCATGTGCTTTTATAGTTATGTTAATCAAAGAGATGTAGTCTGCGGCTGCGATCGTCGCTACCAAATATCCAGGAACCGGCAACCATAACCTCTGCCCCGGCGTTTTTGCACAACAAGCCTGTTTCATCGTTGATGCCGCCATCGATAGATACAATTGCCTCTTGCCTGCCGTTTTCATCCAGAAGTCTCCTGACCTCAGCAACCTTAAGGTCGCTGTCGGGTATGTAGGACTGTCCGGAAAAACCAGGCTCAACAGACATTACCAACACCTCGTCCAACAGGTCTATGAGGGGCAAAATTGCCTCTGCAGGAGTTTTGGGCTTGATACTGATTCCGGCCTTCCTGCCCAGGGAATGTATCTTCTCCAGGCACTCTCTGTTGCCGGACTGGGACTCGATGTGGACGATAATAATATCGGATCCAATTTTGGC
>JAFVXO010000011.1 GCA_017501105.1 Clostridia bacterium
ATAACAGGCACCTTGGCAAACTGGCGCACCGCTCTGGCCATAAATGTGGATGCAACAGGGCAGTGGCTGTGGAGCAAATCCGGTGCAAACTGCTCCTGAATATGCAATGCATCAGCGCCAAAGGGGAATCCCGCTCTGTAGCCCACCAGTTTGGCCGTGTTGAGACTGGCGTATCTCATAACGTAGAATGGAAACTTGGAGTCGTCTGCACCCGGGTATTTAGGGGTAGCAACCATAGCCTCACCATACTTTTTATTGATAACATCCGCGTAATTTACAACGGTATTGGCTACGCCGTCGATCAGCGGCGGGAATGAGTCATTGTACAATATAACCTTCACTATTCAACCTCCGTAACAGTTCTGGATATGTAGTCCTCCAGTAACATTTTCAAGTCCCTGACTCCGAGATAGGAATAGCCCAGGTCAAAGCGCAACTTCTTGGCTGCGCGAACAACAACGTTTTCGCATCGTTCCAGGGCAATTGCCATATCCTCATCGGTAGGAACCCTTGGCCTGTTGTCCTCTGTGTCGGACTGGTCCAGGACTCTCTTGTCAAACATCTTGTCAAACTCTCTGATAGCATCCTCGAACACGTCGGTGATGTACTTAAGCTGATACTCGGAAAACTCCGGAGCAGGATTGGTACCGGTCCTACGGTATTCGGCCTCGCAATTATAGTATGTGTAGCTGATCATGGACGCATCAACGTATTTCTGTCCCTTGAGCCTGTCGTAGCCGTCGGCAACCGCCTCGCAGAAGGCAAAGGCAATGCCCATAGGATTGTATGTAAGGTCCTGGGGGTTCTTGCCCACCAGCCAGGAAATGACAGGTGCCGTATCTACGTAGTCTGTATAAGGGGAAGCAGGCAAATCTCTATATCCTCGACAAAAGGCGTAGGCCGTATCCTCCTTGTCGAATGCGTAATACTTGCCGCTGTTATCTGTAAGGTAAAAAGACCTGGCCTTACCGTTGGGCAGGTCGTCGATGGCGTGAATGTAATATGCTGTTTGGCCCCGGTGAGTCACTCTGGTTACGTGACACTCCAACGGTCTGGAAAGTCTATTCAAATCCATGTCGTATCTCCTGTTATTACGAAAGCATATGGAGAATCATATCACAATCGTATCTACATGGCAAAACTATCTACGGCTCTCGGCCTTGGCAATTTTGTACATTTCCTCTGTAGCCAGGCGAGCCTTAGCCACAAAATCACCTGCGTTATTGGGGAAACAGTAATAGAGTATCTTGTCGTCGCCAATGCATATGACATCGCCAATCTCGTACCAGTTGAAGTCCGCGTTCAGGCTGTAGGATGCCATGGGCTTCTGGGAATAGTGGAGCTTGCCATCACAGCCAGTCAGTTCAAAGCCCTCTCTGTTGTGAACCAGTCTGCCGGTGCCAATTCTGTAGAGCTTCTTGTTGTTGACCATGGCGCAAATGTCCACGTTCAGATCCATGCCGTATTTACCCTCCAGAATATCTCTGCGAACCATTTCCCTCTCCCAGGCATACCAGTCCGGTACGTGGTCGAATATATGCACTCCGTCCTTGGCTCTCAGGTATCCATATTCGTCCAGGGTCCATTGCTTACCGCAGTGTCCACAGGATAAGTCTGTTCCCTTGCCCTCCATGGCGCCCTCGTGTCCGCAGTTGGGGCACTTGTACAGCACTCTGTTCAGATAGTCTGCTCTAAAGGGCTCATCAATCCTGATTTTATTCTCCTGCTGCCACCTGAAGTTATCGAAGGAAAAGTGCTTCTTAATAACCGCATTTACCTCGTCAGTGCTCATGGCCTTAATATCCTCAGGAGTGAGGGCGTAGGTTACCTCGGCACAAACGTCTACCTTGCGCACCTGAATGTTGTTGTAGAGAGGATCTCTGGCAAATGCTCCGTGGGTTGTAACAATAACTACAGGCCGACGAAGCAACTTGATCATAGCCCCCAAACTCTCCGGAAGTGTGGTACATGTTCCGTCAAAGGTATAACCGGCCTCCGGGTAGATCAAAACTGAGCTCTTGTGCTTGTTAAACAAATCCCTGATCTGGTGTATCAAGCGGGAGCTTGTTACGAATTTGTGGGTGGGTACACAGCCTATCTGCCTCATCAACCAATGTTTTCCTACAAAGGCATCGGATGTACAGATAATATTAATAGGTCTGGGATAGAAAATATGCTCTGCCAATGCCAAATCGATAAAGCTGGAATGGTTCATCAATATGAGACAGGGCTCCTTGGGATCCAGCTTGTCCATATTGTAACTCTCGTACTTAAAGTGGGAAGGCACCACCATAAACTGGGAAATCAGGTACTTGAGTGTCCTGAAAAACATATTGGGCCTGACCGGGCGAAAGGGCTTGTCCTGTTTGAGGGCCATTACTTGGTCGTAGGTGGATTGAAATATCTTGATTTTCATATTGTTCCTCTGAAAAAACGCATATCTTTGTAAACTCTATATTACATCATTGTAAACAACACTGGCAAGGCAGACTTGGTGAAGGTTCTATTTTCCTCCGGCCAGATCCCCTCCCAGATAAGCCCTAATTACCTGTTTGTTACAGGCGATTTCCTCCGGTAGTCCCAGGGCTATGGTTTCGCCAAAGTTTATTACTTGTATCCTGCGGCAAACGTTCATTACCAAAGACATATCGTGTTCAATCAACAAAATTGCCACTCGAAATTCCCGACTAATCCTGCCGATATAGCGCAGCAACTCCTGAGTTTCTACAGGATTCATGCCTGCTGCCGGTTCGTCCAATAACAGCACCTTCATCCCTGTGGCCAATGCCCTGGCAATTTCCAGCATCCTCTGTCTGCCGTAGGGCAAGCTCCCTGCTACTGTATCCCTCTTATCTCCCAGATCAAAGATCTCCAGAAGCTCCATGGCACGGCGACGCAACTCCCCTTCTCCACGGGCACATTGAGGTAGGCCCAACAGGGCAGAAACCAAGCTGTAGCTATGATCCCTAATTGCCACCATTA
>JAFVXO010000068.1 GCA_017501105.1 Clostridia bacterium
ACGCAGGAATGAAGGCAACCGTTTTATCGCCATTACAGCATTTGAAGTACCACCCCTGAAAATATCCTTTGTTACGCATTTCTTTCTCCCAATTCACGTGACTATATATTAGGATTTTCCATTTATGGACGGTTATACAAATTTGGAGTGTTGATATTACATAGAAAAACACCACTGCGGAGAGGCAGTGGTGTCTGTTTGTGTCCTTATCTGATGCCGTACTTCTCGATGATGTAGTCCATGTCCTTGTCACCTCTGCCGGAAAGACAGATCAGCACGGAGCCACGGCTCATCTGCTTGGCTAGCTTCATGCCGTATGCCACGGCGTGAGAACTCTCGATGGCGGGGATAATACCCTCCAGGCGAGACAGAGTGAAGAATGCGTCGATGGTCTCCTCATCGTTAACCACATCGTACTTTACTCGGCCCAGGTCGTGAAGGAATGCATGCTCAGGTCCGGAGGAGGGATAGTCCAGTCCGCTGGCTACCGAGTAAACAGGAGCCGGCTCGCCGTTCTCATCCTTGAGCATGATGCTGTTAAATCCGTGCATGATACCCTCTGTGCCGTACTGAAGGCTGGCTGCATGATCTCCCAGCTTGGGGCCTCTGCCAAGGGGCTCAACGCCGTAAATATCTACAGGGTCGTTCAGGAATCCAGAGAACATTCCCATGGAGTTGGACCCGCCTCCTACGCATGCCACAACAGCGTCAGGCAACTCGCCTGTCATCTCCACAAACTGTTCCCTTGCCTCGATACCCACGACGCTCTGAAAGTCGCGAACCATCATGGGGAAAGGGTGAGGGCCAACAACACTGCCTATGCAGTAGATGCTGTCCTTGTATTCCCTGCTGTATGCGGCAAATGCTGCGTCTACAGCCTCCTTGAGGGTAGCCTGACCGTCTGTGACCTCCACAACATTGGCGCCTAGAATCTTCATGCGAGCCACGTTGGGTGCCTGCTTCTTGATATCCTCACTGCCCATATAGATGTCGCATTCCAAACCAAAGTATGCGGCTGCAGTTGCCAGCGCCACGCCGTGCTGACCGGCGCCTGTCTCGGCGATAACCTTCTTCTTGCCCATGTATTTGGCCAGCAGCGCCTCTCCCATGCAGTGATTGAGCTTGTGTGCGCCGGTGTGGTTCAGGTCCTCTCTCTTTACGTACAGCTGAACGTTGCCCAGCTTGTTGCTCAGTCTCTCCAGATGGGAAATAGGTGTAGGTCTGCCCTGGAATTCCTTGCGGATGCGACGCAGTTCGTCAATAAACTTTCTGGATTTGCAAATAGTATAGTATGCCTCGGAAATCTCCTGCATGGCCACCTGCAACTCAGGGGAAATGTAGGATCCGCCGTACTTGCCGAAATAGCCCTTCTCGTCGGGGTACTGCTTGAGGTAGGTGTCAAAGTCGATATTGTTAAATTTCATGGTTCTTCTCCATTTCAGATATTGATATTTTAAATTGATTCAGTTCCGTTTTATTTAGCCTCGCCATCGCCTTGTCATTAGCATCCTGTTACTCCTCTCGGCGGAACACTCTCCGTCAAATCTCGCGCCAATGGGCCGAAAAAACAAAAAACGCCCATGACAGAACAACTTCCGTCAAGGACGAATATTATCTATCCGCGGTGCCACCTTGATTCACGGTCATGTGCCGTGCCCTTACAGGATACCAACATATCCCCGGCAACTAACGTATGCCCACACGTCGTAGAATACTCGGCTACTGGCCTTTGACTACGCCCTCAGCGGTCCATTTGACAACCTGCTTCTCACCCGACTCTCAGCACCACGGGCTCTCTGTAGAGGCACAATTGCCGTTATCTCCGCGTCAACGGTTTGGTATTTTGTTTAATGGGTGGAGTATACCACCTGATTTTTGCCATTGTCAACCGTTTTTAACAATCACAATCATATACGTGTGCTCTTGCTCCAATCACTGTGGCAGACTACTTCAGCACCTGCCTGATAGCCCACATCTGTATAGCCTTGGGCAATACGTTTAGCAGCAACAACAAGGGATTGCGGTTAATGCTGTATGCAAAGCCAGGACGTCTCCTGCCCAGGATACTCAATACCTTGGCAGCCACCTTCTCTGGGGCCACACTCCTGGACTCCACTCGGTTAACGATCTTCCTGAATCGGGCAGCGTTGGGCGAATACATCCCTGTCTTGTCGCAAAACCTATCCAGAGCTTCTGTAGATGCCCCCAGCATACCTGTGGTTACCGCCCCTGCCCTCAGCACGGAGACGCCAACCCCCAACAACTGCAATTCCATTGCCAGGGAATACGCGTACCTGTCCAAGGCGCCCTTGGTAACTGCGTAGACCCCGGTGAAGGGCAGCGGGTCCAGAGGAGCCAACTCGCTGGTGGTAATCAGGATGCGGCCACCTCCTTTTAGCAGAGGCAGAAATGCCTTATTTATGTAAAATGCGCCAAATAAGTTGATACGGAATATCCGTTCAAACTCGGCATCCTCCATCTCCACCATTGAGTCCAGCATATACATGCCCGCAAAATGCACTATGGCCTGCAGGCTATCTGTCATCGTCTGTACCGTTTTGTATGCCTGAGCCACACTGTCACTGTCGGTAATGTCAGCCTTGATGGGAATTACATTGTCCTCCGGCTCTCCTACTTCCTTGTCCAGGGCAAACACCTGGTAGCCCTGGGCCACCAGAGCCCTGACCGTTGCCCGGCCCATTCCTCCGTATGCACCTGTGACTAAAACCGATTTCATATCTTATTTCAACTGCTTACCATCGGAAAATGCGCGTCCCACCGGCTTGCCCAAGTTCCAATATGCATGGGTTACACTGTCATAGCAGATAGGATCCAACTTGGCTGTGTCAATCTTGCCCTCTCCGTCCAATATGGACTCGTCCGCAGAGATATTGACTATCTGGCCAATGCAGATGCCGTCCTCGTTAAACTTAATCAACTGGCACTCCACCGTCATAGGCAGTTCCAGGATAACGGGCGCATCCACAAACTCGCTCTTGTCTGCGTGGAATCCAGCCCTGGCAAACTTATCGGGCACGTCATTGCCGGACACGATACCCACATAGTCGCAGGGCACCACTGTTCCTGTAGTTGCAAAGCTTACTGTAAATGCTCCTCTGTCACGAATATTCTTGGTTGTCTTGTGGTCGTCAGCCAGGCATACCATCACCTGGTTAGTGTCGTAGATGCCGCCCCAGGCCGCGTTCATCGCGTTGGGCGTGCCGTCCTCGTTATATGTTCCCACAATTAGTACGGGCATGGGATATAGC
>JAFVXO010000069.1 GCA_017501105.1 Clostridia bacterium
AAGTAGCGGAGAAGCCGTTGCGAAAATTAACATGAAATAGCAATAGCGTCGCCTGCACAATTTACAAGCGACGCTTATTAATCTCAATGTTCACTATATAGAGCTAATATGCAATAGGCATGGTCTCTCAGTTCCCGTGACAGCCTCCGATCCTTGGAACATCTCTTCCCTACCTCTTCCCTCTTACTTCTCATTCCATCTCTATCCACATTGCTGGACGAACGGCACAGAACTTGTCGTCCACGCCATATCCTGCAGTCTTGACTCCACCAGAGCCATTAACAAATGCTGCTGTCACAGAGTTGTACCCCGGTGAACGCAGCCACCAGTCCAAATAATTAGATGCGGTCTTGTGCATCTTTTCGTTGGTGTAATCAGTACCCTTTAATCTATTGGAACCGGAAAGATTTTTAAAATATGTATTGTTCTCGCCAATGCTCAGCAGGAACACATGATCCTGTGTGTCATTTCCAGCCTCCTGGTTGTATGACGCATTGTCCTCTGCTGTCACCGTAGTAACCGGAATGAACTCCTTTTCCCAATCCGAAAATGCACCACTATAAAAATCACCATTTAACCACTGACGCAGCGAACACGTCTCCCAGGTGCAGGACTCATTGGACTGGTTATAAGCCAAATGCTCCAGGCCATATCTGCTGATTACCAGCACCTTGTGGCCCTCTCTGGCCAGTACCAACCACTCGATATCCTCGCCGCCGTTGCTTGTGTCATTGTCCTGCTCGTACTTGCCAAACTTAATATAGCTGCCCACCTCTGCCTCTCGAATTGTCTGCTTTTTGCAATCCAACAAGATGGACTCGGCCTGAGCCTTGCTGTCCTTAAAATCTTTAAGTCCGATCAAAATGTCATATGCCTGCAAATAATCTCCCTCGGCAATAAGCGTCATGGCACTTTCGTACTTGTTGTTGGGGATAGTCTGAGTAAACAGTTTTACCAATGCGGAAATCCCCCAGACCAGGGCCGCAATTACAACAACTGCAATCACTGCAGCGATTATTCTCCCCTGCTTGGCATCTTTGGCCGCCTTAGTGCGCTGCTGCTCCTTTTCTTGATTTGCCCTCTCTTTTGCCTCGTTTGCCTCCTGCGCTTTTCTGTCCTTGATCTCGCGGATTTTGGCATAACACTCCTCAATCTTGGCGTCTGCATCTCTCCAGCCAAGGATAGTCTCGAGTCGCATGATGGCATATTCGTAGGGTTCGACAGCCTCGCCAAACATCATGCCTATGGCATCCTCATATATTTCGTCCTTTTTAACTGCATCTAGAATATCCGACATATTGTCCCCCGTTTTTCTAGTCTTTCTGCCATTATACCAACCATGGGCTGGCACAAACAACCTTTTTTACGTTCCTTATTAACAATCATTCGTTTAGTTTGTATAATTAGCGCATATACAAACTGGAGGTAACAAAAATGGCCATTAACTGTGATCTTTGCGGTGGAGTTATTGAGATGAAGTCCGGAGGCAGTGCTGTTTGCACATCCTGCGGCATGACATATTCCATGGAGTCCCTTCGAGAGAAAATCAGGGCAGGTCAGGACAACAGCGCACCTGTTTCAACGCCTGCACCGTCCCCAACACCCGCTCCTGCTGCCGCCCTATCCTGGATACCCAGCACCCTCAAGATGGCCCAGATGCACCTGACCAATAAGAATCCACAGGACGCATGTGCGGAATGTGACAAAGTTCTGTCAGCGGACTTTGGTAACAGCCAGGCCTGGGAGATTAAGATTCGGGCATCCTCTATGCCAGAGGCTGCAGAGTTTTTCCGTGAGTACTATGACACAGCAACAACAGATGCTGACCGTGAGAGAATACTTACTTTTGCGAAAAATCACTTTGCCGGCATCAGCGAAGTTGAAGGCGCCAAAACTCTCCTTCGTATTTCCCCCAAGGTTGCAAACGACATGGTTAATCGCGCACTTTCAAAAAGAACAGGAAACCAGAGATCATATACCTCAGAGTTTAATAAAGCCTGCAATAAGGAAATGAGCAATCCCCCATCGAAAGACGATAGATATAACCGTGATTTTGACCGCACTCTCGACAACGTCAGGTATGTCCTCAGAAACACCGGCCGCTCTGACCAATTCCTGGAGGAATGTTCTTCCTTCAATGATTGCAAAGACGCAGATATTAGCACTGCTCTCCTTGCATACATCTCCGCACGTAAGGACTATCTTAACGCTGTCAGCAACGCCAAACGCTGGTACGGCGAAACAAGCAGTTCCAACAGAACATATCTGTCTGGACAGTACTACGTAGACAGCTATTCGTACAGCCATAAAAAGGAACCCATCTTTAGTTCTACAAGCTGGGAAGCGGATGCCATTAAGGCTCAGCTGAGACAGTTGGATTCATACAAGAGCAGAGTGGATGCCAAATACAGAGCAATTCGCGCACGAGAAGAGGCCGAAAAACAATCTCGCATTAAAGCCTATTGGGACAACAATAAGGAGCGAAAAGAGGAACTGGACCTCCAAAAGGTGAAGCTAAGTGCAAATATCCAAAGAGAAAAGGCAGAACTGGAAACATCTCCTGAGGCTCTCGCTCTCAAAGAGGCTAAGAACAATGTGGCTGATGCTAAGGGCAAGCTGGGATCCCTGGGTTTCTTTGCTTTCAAGGAAAAGAAACAGCTGGAGGGCGAGATTCACCTCCTCGAGAGCAAAGTTTTCTCTGCCCAAAGTGCTTATGACAGCAAAAAGAATTCTGTTGATCGCAAGATAAACAGAATAAAGGATCAGCTGGCTGAGATTGACAAGGAGCTGACTGCAGACCGCCCAGAGATGTCCGCTGCTGCTAACCCTAAGCGGGGGGCAATCCCTGTTTCCTCTGACCTCCCGAATACTGAACCTTCCGACAACGACGAGGAGGAATCCCTTGAAACCAAGTTTCTCCTCATTTCCCCCGGCCCCAACAAGTTCAATTTACTAAAACTTCTCACACATTTATGTAACATATCTTTGGGTGAAGCGAAAGAGATCGCAGATAACTGCCCCAGCTATTTTATTGTCCCTGACGACAAATTTGATGAAGCATTGGAAAAGCTCATTGAATTAGGTGCAGAATACGACCTGGTTTTGGATGACTAAAACAAAGGAGACCCACACATACCATGTAGGTCTCCTTATTTCCATCCGATATATATTACTTTAGGCTGCACACTCTCTCATTCTATCTTCCCTGGCATTTCTAAAGTACAACGCAACATCAAAACAAATTTCCATAAAGTTCAGCACATAGAAAAAGGCGCTCAGGTAGAACAGGAATCCTCCTGCTCCCATCCCGCTGTACAAAATTATCTTGCGAACAATACCAAAGGCATATCCTATCAACAAAAACACCTCAAACAACAGGCTTTTTCCTTTGGCTGTGCGAGAAACCCAGGACTTGTGTATAGACACCGGCCAGGACAAGCCAAAACAAAAAATTGTTATAACCTCAAACAACTCTGTCACCATTGAAATATTCATAAAATCTCCTCACAAAACTCTTGACTAAGTCGACCTCCAATACAATAATGCAAACAGAGCCCTTTGTATAATATATAGTTTGTATCATTATTATGCGTTTTTGATATGGAGATGCTATGACTATTAACTACGATTACTACAGAATTTTCTACTACGTGGCAAAATACGGCAGCTTTACCAGAGCAGCCCAGGAGCTATACTGCAATCAGCCCAACCTGACACGAACCATCAGGAATTTGGAACTTCAATTGGGCTGTACCCTGTTTAATCGGTCCCACAAGGGTGTTCGCCTCACAGAAGATGGTGAAAAGCTATTTGCTCATATTGCAATTGCCATGGAGCATATTCATTCCGGCGAACAGGATATTTTCCTCCGCAACAATCTGCAACACGGACTCCTGACTATAGGCGCCAGCGAAATTGCCCTTCGCAGCTATCTGTTGCCATTACTCAATCAGTTTCGTCTGCAATACCCCGGCATTCGTATCAAAATATCCAACGTATCTACTCCGGATGCCATGGATTTGCTACATGACGAATTAGTTGATCTGGCCATGGTCACAACGCCGGTTAATCCCGACCATGACTTTGCAATTCAGAGTGTAAAAACCTTTTACGAAGTGCCTGTGTGCGGTGATGCCTTTCTCTCTCTTTGCCAAGATCACAAGGCTATCCCTCTCCGTACTCTTTGCACACATCCTATTGTTTCTCTCGAAACAAACTCATCTACATATGCGTTTTATCAAAGGTATTTTGGAAAGCACGGCCTGAGCTACAACCCTGATGTGGAAGCAGCCACTGCTGACCAGCTATTGCCCCTTATTCAGCACAACCTGGGCATAGGCTTTGTTCCCAAAGATTTTTTGACACAACAGGACTTGTCCAAAATACACATCTTATCTCTGGAGGAGCCCTTGCCTGCCAGGGATATTGTTCTGGTCTCTAAACCAAAAGCACATCTTAGTCCGGCTGCCAGAGAGTTGCGAAAAATCATACTGGAAAACCAGGTTGATTCCAATTCAGAATGCAATTAATTTATCACATAAGACAAAGGAGACCCACACATACTATGTAGGTCTCCTTATTTTCGTGATAGAGGAACATCCAAAAAACGCATTCTCCTCCCATTACTCTGTATGTTTTAAGGCAATATTGTGATCCTTGTCCCCAGCTGGCAATACTCAAACAAAATATCCATTACGTCATTATCTACGGCAACACATCCTGCTGTCCAGTCTCTGGATCCACCCTGGCCATGTATCATTATCTCTCCACCTAAAGGCGTGTACCAGTCAGGTCTCTGTCCGTTATCAATGGCAGTGGCAATGCTGTCATAGGTTGCTTGGTCTATTCTGCCATCTTGCAATGCAGCAAGGGCATCCTGCTTATTGGGATATGATACGCCCAATGAAAGGTAAAACACACTGGGTTTAACCCTTGTGCATACATAGTATTCTCCTTCCGGGGTCTTGCCATCTCCTTCTACTTGTTTGTGCCCCTCAGGTGTAAATCCTAAGCCAACAGAATATGAGCCAATCAATGTCTCGCCCTGCCATAGCTCCAATTTACGCTCAGACTTCTTTACAACAATACGGACCTCTCCTGACACAGTATTTGGCGGAGGATAACTGGATACATAGTCCCCATGGATATATCCTCTCGTCTCTCCATAACTGATGTATAACCAATCTCCCTCTGCTCCTAATTTTACGACCTCAGTACCCTTTGCCAGCTGGGAAATTATCTCCCCATTAACACTTGGACTTCTTCTGAAATTAACTGTCGTACCCGTTACCCAATATGTCTCACCGTCGCCAATATCCTCGGTAGGCTCCTCTGTTGGTTCTGCTGTGGGTATTGCTGTGGGGGAGGCTGTTGGCACCTCTGTAGGAACTGCAGTTGCCTCTGGTGTTGGTATTGGGGTAATCGTGGGTATAGCTGTTGGTGTTGCCTGATTACTACTCTCTGGGGCAGGAGAACCAGAGCCATTTGTAGTGTTTGAATTGTTTCCTACACATGCTACAAGAACAAACATCATCGAGAAAACCAATATAACTATTGATATAACTTTCAAAAAACTTCTCATCCATTCCTCCACAAATACCTGCTTATCAACACGAAGAGCAAAATAAAGAGCGATGAGTTTGCACTCTCGCCCTTTACTATAAATCTGTTATTTTTTCTCGTCAACCGATTGGGTCCTTAGGGCTGCGCCCTAAGCCGGGCCTCCGGCGCTTCGGAAGTAGCCGGCGACCTTTGGTTACTTTGGGCCTTTTCAATAATAGCTTCGCCTCGCTACTATTTCCATGCCCTTCCTTCCGATTTGGGTCCTTAGGTCCGTGCCCTAAGTCGTGCCCCGCGCGTCGAAACAGCGGCGCATTTTGCGGTACTTTGGGCCTTTTCAATAGCAACTTCCCTTCGCTACTATTTCCATGCCCTTCCTTCCGATTTGGGTCCTTAGGGCTGTGCCCTAAGCCGAGCCTCCGGCGCTTCGGAAGTAGCCGGCGACCTTTGGTTACTTTGGGTCGGTCCAAAGTAACTATTATACCATCAACGTAATAATCAACTGAGAAGCCAGCACTATTAATACCAATGCAATTGGATATGTAGATGCATATGCGGCAGCTACATCATCAGTCTTGGCTGTGTTAATCAATGTGCCCAGAGCAGGAGTGGATGTCATACCGCCTGTGATGGATCCAAGGCTGTTCAAAAGGCTCAACTTGAGAACATACTTGGCAAAAAGGAATCCCAAAATCATAGGAATAATTGTCATTACCAGGCCTCCCACGAGTCCATATACGACGATCATGGGACCCAGCTCAGACTTACCAATCTCGCTAACCAATGAGACACCGCCGCTAATACCTGCACCAATCAGGAACAACATGAGTCCGAACTCGCGGAACACCTTGGCTGTACCTTCAGAAACCTTGAGTGACAGCTTGCCTATCCGACCAAAGTGACCCAACACCAAACCCATAATGAGGGTTCCGCCTGTGGTACCCAAGCTAAAGCAGGGACCTGCGTAGCCCTTACCGGAAAGGGGGATTGTAACTCCGCCCAACAGCAGTCCAAAGATAACTGCCAATGCAAAGGGTGTCAGACCAAACGGATCGCATGAGAACAATCCTGTCTTTTCCTCTGTTGCCTCTTCTGTTCCTATTTTGAGAAGCGCTCTCTCCTTTGCCATGTCGGCCTTGAGGAACTTGGGCATGAGCTGCACAAACAGCACCACACCGATTACGCCAAAGGGGTATGCAATTGCGTGGCCCAGAGTAATAATATCTGTTCCACGTCCCAGGCTGCCTGCTGCCTCAAGAGCTGCAGAGAATCCGGGAGTTGTTGTAAGTGCACCGGATAGTACGCCTGCGGAAAACTCCGGGCCAATACCTGGAATCAGCGCAAACAACACGGCCACCAGCGCACCGGACGCGATAATCAAAGTGCCCAGCAGCACGTAGGACTTGGCATTCTTCTTTAGATTCTTGAAGAAGTTGGGGCCTGCGATAAATCCAACGGATGTAACAAACAGAACCAATCCAACATTCTGTACAATCTTTGAGTAATAAGTATTAAGTGTGGCTGAGGAGTCTTGAATAAAGAATGCGCTCAGCACAGGAATCTCCTTAAGTCCGGGAAGTGTGCACAGGTAGCCGAACAAAATAGCTACCAGGAACACGCCTGCGGTGCCCAGGGAAACACCCTTGACGGAAATGCTGCCCAACAGATAACCCAGGGCAGCCACAACAAAAATGCCTGCCAACAGGGCAGTTGTTGAAGAAATCTTAATGGCACTGGCTACGCCACTGGCATTTGCCGCATTAATTCCACACCATACTGCAACTGCTGCCACCAAAATTACGGCGATTGTGATAAACAGCGCCTTCTTGTCTCTTGTCTTAACCATTTGTATTCCTTCTTCCCGTTAGATACTTGCCTGCTTAGTATAGTTGGGCAGGAGCTTGGGAGATACCATATCGGTGGAAACTCCGGCTGCGGCCAACTCGTCCTCAAACCTGTCGATGTGGTTCAATGTCAGCTGACCAACCGTTGTGTCCTTGGCTGCTACAGCTGCGCTCTGTCCTGCGTTACGACCAAATACGATAATATCCAGCAGGGAGTTACCCATGAGTCTGTTTCTGCCGTGGATTCCTCCAACTGCCTCGCCTGCCACAAACAGGTTCTTCACATTGGTAGTCATTCCGTCGGGAGTAATGTCCAAGCCGCCGTTCTGGTAGTGCAATGTGGGGTAAACCAGGATAGGCTCCTTGCGAATATCTATGCCGTACTTGCCGAACATACGCATCATGGCGGGGATACGTCTCTCAATAGTTCCCTCTCCGCCGATCTTCTCGATCATGGGAGTGTCCAGCCATACGCCCATGCCATTGCCTGTCTCAATACCGTTGCCTCTGTCGTTGCACTCGCGGATAATTGCAGCTGCGCATACGTCACGAGTCTCCAGGGGATGTACGAATACTGTTCCATCCATGTTAACCAACTTAGCACCCAGGGAACGAACCTTCTCTGTAACCAATGCACCGAAAATCTGCTCGGGATACGCGGCTCCTGTGGGGTGATACTGCAGTGTATCTGCATACAGCAACTTGGCGCCTACGCGGTATCCCAGTACCAGACCG
This sequence comes from Clostridia bacterium, assembly GCA_017501105.1. GTDB lineage: Bacteria > Bacillota > Clostridia > RGIG7378 > RGIG7378 > RGIG7378. The sequence goes on from JAFVXO010000069.1 coordinate 8,139, forward strand.
TCAGCTGTTGCTCCGTAGTGGTTAGATGTGGGGAAGCCCTGGTAGTGCATACGTCCTGCACCGCCTGTGGCTATGATAACTGTCTTGGCCTTGGCAACCAGCAGGTCCTTGGTCTCCATATTCAGGAGCACTGCGCCTGCGGCATTGCCATTCTCGTCCAGGATAAGCTCGATTGCGGAGGTGAAGTCCACCACAGGAATCTGTCTGTTGAGAACCTCGTCTCTCAGAGTTCTCATAATCTCCGCTCCGGAGTAGTCCTTACAGGCGTGCATACGCTTGCGGGATGTGCCGCCACCGTGGGTGGTCACCATGGTTCCGTCGGCCTCCTTGTCGAACTCTACTCCCAGGGAGCTGAGCCACTGAATGGCCTCAGGTGCGTCGCAAACCAGTTTGGAAAGCAACTCTCTCTTGGCTGCAAAGTGTCCGCCGCCAAAGGCGTCCACAAAGTGAATGGCCGGGGAATCGTTTGGCTTATCTGCAGCCTGGATGCCACCCTCTGCCATCATGGTATTTGCATCACCCATTCTGAGCTTTGTTACGATCATAACATTAGCTCCTGCCTCGTGGGCCTCGATGGCAGCAGATGTGCCTGCGCCTCCTGCACCGATAACCAGTACGTCTACGTCATAATCGGGCTGTGTCAGGTCTACGCTGTCAGCTGTGATGCGGCTATGTGCCTGGAGAACCTCTGCCAGCTCAGTGGGAACCTTTTCTCCCTTATTGGGGCCCACCTTGAGTTCTGCAAACTCATCCTTACGGTAGTCTGGGTGGTATGCTGCCAACAGATCAACCTTCTCCTGGGCTGTCATACGCTGGGGTTCATATGCGATGTTCTGCTCTCTTGCTGCCTCTACTGCAGCAATGGATTTTTGAAACTTATCTGCGTACATCTGTTGTCCCCTCCTTACTTCTCAATCTCGCGATTGTTGTAGAGCTCCTTGAGCTCCTCTACCGGCTTGGCCATCAGGGCCTCAATCAGTTCCTTAAAGTCGCCATCCTTAATCTCCCTGACTCTGTCCTCCAGATGTCCGCATCCGGGAGCCAGATACTTGCCATTGATGCGGCGTGCCAACATGGCCACCTGGGGGTGAGAAATGCCTGCAGGGCAGCGAGACGAGCAAACTCCGCACATTACGCAGTCAAAGGACTCCTCGGCGCATTTCTCAAAATCGCCTCTCTGAGCGTATGCTATGTACTGCATTACGTTCAGTTCCTGAGTGCAGGCCTTGGTACAGGCGTTGCAGCCCACACAGGCGTAAATCTCGGGGTACAGCTGCATCATAACAGCCTCATTTGTCTTAACCTTGTTGATGTCATATACCTGTTTAACCAGGGGGAAGAAGGGCAATGTGGCAATGTACATGTTGTCCTCCACCTTTGTCTGACATGCCAGACAGGCCTTGAGTTCACGGTCTCCCTTGATTCTGTAGATTGTGGCACAGGCACCGCAGAATCCATTGCGGCAACCGCAGCCTCTGACAAGCTGATAGCCTGCATATTCCATGGCTGTCATAATTGTCAGGTTCTCAGGAACCTCGTATTTCTTTCCAAACAGGAAAATATTTACCATCTTTTCCATACTATCCTCCATTAATACTCATCGGGCAACTCGTCCAGCTCGTCAAAGCGGAAGACAGGGCCATCCTTGCAAATATACTTAGAACCAACATTACATCTGCCACACTTGCCGATACCGCACTTCATTCGCATTTCCAATGTTGTGTAAATCTGGGTCTTCTCAAAGCCCAGGGAGTACAAACCGTCCAGGGTAAACTTGATCATAATCGGAGGTCCACAGAGGATCGCAGTCTTGTCGGTGCTGAATCCCAGTTCCTTGACGAAGTTGGGGACAAAGCCTACATGTCCATCCCAGCCTTCCTGTTCTCTGTCAATGGTGAGGTGAACATTTACGCCCTCGTCATTAGCCCACTCCTGGATGATTTCCTGGTAATCCAGCAGGTCGTCCTTGCTGCGGGAACCGTATACGATATCGATAGTGCCGTACCTCTCCCGATAGTGACGGCAGTAGTTGATAACTGAACGCAGGGGAGCCAGTCCAACGCCACCGGCCACAAACAGCAGGTTCTTGCCTGCAAAAGCATCATCTACGGGGAAGGGGTTTCCATAGGGGCCGCGGACTGTAATCTGCTGACCCACCTCTGCCTGGTGAAGCCAATCTGTAACGCAACCGCACTTCTTAATGGAAAACTCCATGTACTCGGTGTTTGTGGGGGAGGATGTGATTGAGAACATAGCCTCTCCTATACCGGGCATAGACAGCATGGCGCACTGGCCGGGTCTGTGGTCAAAGGGCTTAACTCCATCAGGAGTAACAACCCGGAATGTCTTGATGTCAGGAGTGTCGATCCTGATATCTGTAATGACGCCAATCTTTGGAATCAAGGCCTCTTGAATGTTAGTCATTGTCTTTACCTCCAATGGTCTTCATCACCTTTGCAATGTTCATGGAGATGGGGCACTTGGCCAGGCATCGACCACAGCCTACGCAGCTGAACATTCCATTATTGTTTTCGGGATAATAAACCAACTTGTGCATAAAGCGCTGACGAAAGCGTTCCTTCTGTGTCAGACGGGGCTGGCCTGCTGACATCTTGGTGAAGTCGGAATACATGCAGGAATCCCAGCAACGGAAGCGGATAACGCCCTTGCCGGAGTTAAAGTCCTTTATGTCGTAGCACTGACATGTGGGACATACGAATGTACATGTTCCGCAGCCCAGACACGCCTCGGACAGCTCTGCCCACTTGGGGTGGTCGAACAGTTCCTGTGTTTTGCCTGCTCCCCATCCGTCTGTTGTCAGGTTTGCCAAGGGCAACTTGGCCATAATCTTGTTAATCTGCTGCTGTTGCTCCTCTACGGCCTCTGTGCCACATTCCTCTGTAAGATCTGCGATCTTGTCCAGCAGAGCGGCTCCTCTGTCGGTGTTGCTCTGCCAGTAGAGTTCGTTAGCCGTCTTCCATACGGAAATATCTCCCTGAGGCTTCGCAGGGTCAATGCCAAATGTTTTGCAGAAGCAAGTGTCTGCAGGTCTTGTGCACGCAACCGAAATAATGATTCCGTGCTCCCTGCGGTTTGCATAGTAGCTGTCGTAGGGTTCCTTGAGGAACACGTTGTCCAACACCTCAAAGCTCTTGACGTCACAGGCTCTGACTCCAAACACCACAAAATCCTCGCTCTCCTTGCGAGTATCGATAATCTCGATATTCTTACCTGATGTCCTAAATGCCATCAGGTCCTCTGTCTGTGGGAAGAAGAAGTCCTTGGGGCTCTTAGTGGTGTTGAGCGCATTGCTCCACTCCAGGCCCTCCTGCCACTCTGTATATGCTGCCTTGCCGTCATTTCCGTTTACGGGGAGATACAGTTTGGCAAACTGGTTAATCCTTGTAAATATTGCATTAAGAGAATCCAAAGAACACTTACGCATTGGTATCCCTCCTGTCAAAAACCTCTCCTGGCTCCAAATCCTCGGTTGTATAGTCCACAACGGGAGCTCTGGATCCCTCCTGGGCGCCTGCCTGGTACTCGCCGTAGAATTCGTTGATGTCCTTTATGAACTTGCGATTCAGCAGGTGCAGCGGAATATGCTGGGGACAAACTCTGGAGCACTCTCCACAGTCTGTGCAGCGGCCTGCTACGTGGAATGCGCGAATAATGTGGAACATCTTCTCCTCAAAGCTATTTGCCGGAGACTTGTTCTCAACTCCGGAATTGGGGTTATCGAATACGCACTTCTCGCAGGTACATGCAGGGCATACGTCGCGGCATGCATTACAGCGAATGCAGCGGGACAGCTCTTTCTGCCAGAAGGCAAACCTCTCGTCGGGAGTCATTGCCTCCAGCTGTGCCACCTCGTCAAAACGGTTTGAGTCGATGACATCGCCCTCCTCGCCCAATAGCTCGTCGTAGGCCACATGCTTCTTGCTCTTACAGTTGAGGCAGCGCTCTGCCAAAACCTCCTTGATCTCCACCTTGATGGGCTGGTCGTCGTAAATTGTAGTTACAGACAGATAGTCTCCATCTGCCTCAATAGAGGAAATGCCGTCGCCGCAGATCTCCTTAATCTTGGAAATATCTGCCATTCCGGCGCATGGAATACCAACCGCGTAGACCTTGTCACGGTCAAAGCGGTGCTCTGTCAGCAGCTGATTAAAGCTATATGTATCGCAGGGCTTGAGAAACACCAAAATCTTGCCATCGAACTGACGTGTCTTGGCCACCAAATACTTGGAGAAATTGGCTCCGCAGAAGTCGTTCCACACAAAATCTGCCCTGATCTCCTCCTCGGTCTCAAAGACTGCAGGAGTAACGTCGTAGTCGAATTCGCCCTTCTTCCAACCCAGGACACACTTGACGGTGCCGTCAGCCAGCAGGGCTACAGCCTTGTTAATGAGCTGTTCGCGGGTTACTGTTTGCATCTCAGGTCCTCCAATCTCTTGTTCTCTCCCAATGCCGCAACTGTTTCCGTAAACTCGTTCATCGTTGCAGCGAATTTGGCTCCCTCTGCGGCAGAAACCCATTCTACACGGGTTCTCTCCCTCTCTATGCCCAAATAGTCCAGCATGGAGAACAGCAGGGCCATACGGCGACGTGTGTAGTAGTTGCCGGAGGTGTAGTGGCAGTCTCCGGGGTGACAGCCGCAGATGATGACTCCGTCTGCTCCTCTCTGGAATGCCCGCAACACGAACATAGGGTTAACGCGGCATGAGCAGGGAACTCTGATAATCTTTACATCGGCCGGGTAGTTGAGGCGGTTGTTTCCTGCAAGGTCAGCGCCTGCATAGGAACACCAGTTACAGCAAAATGCCACTATTAATGGCTTGTATCCGTTTACTTGCATATTGCATCTACCTCCGCCATGATCTGTTGACTTGAGAATCCACGCAGGTCCATTGCTCCAGAGGGGCATGCAACAGTACATGCGCCACAGCCCTGGCAAACTGCGGGATTTACAGAAGCTACTCGCCTGATAACTGTTGTCCTGTCGGGCATGCGGAATTCCTTATCCACATAGGTAATTGCACCGTAGGGGCAGACCTTCTCACAGGCAGAGCAGCCATTGCACATGAGCTCGTCGGAATGGGCAATACATGGGTTGCCTGTAAGCTTATCCTTGGCAAGCAGGCCAATGACCTTAGACGCTGCGGCTCCTGCCTGAGAAACAGTCTCGGGAATATCCTTGGGCCCCTGGCATGCACCGGAGAGGAAAACGCCTGCTGTAGGGCTCTCTACGGGACGAAGCTTGGGGTGTGCCTCGGTGAAGAAATCGTTGGTATCCATGCTGGCTGTCAGCATGGTTGCCAGAGGTCTGGCAGACTTGTCGGGTTCTATGGCTGCGGCCAGAACAACCAGATCTGCGTCGATGTGCAGCTGCTTGTTTGACAGCAAATCGGAGGCCTGAACCTTGAGCACGTCGCCCTCGGGAACCACCTTGCCTACCATGCCCTTGACATAGTGTACACCGTACTCCTCCACGGCTCTGCGATAGAACTCGTCAAAGTTCTTGCCGGGAGTTCTGACGTCGATGTAGAACACATAGACCTCTGTGTCCGGGTACTTGTCTCTGACCAACATGGCGTGCTTGGCTGTGTACATACAGCAGATCTTGGAGCAATATTCCTTGCCCTTTTCTGCCTTGGCATCGCAGCGGGAGCCTACACACTGTACAAATACTATGGTGCGGGGATGCTTGCCGTCAGAGGGGCGCAGCAACTTGCCTGCTGTGGGTCCAGCGGCGTTGGTGAGGCGCTCAAACTCCAGAGATGTAATAACATCCTTGGACTGGCTATATGCGAACTCGTCGAATTTGTCCATGCTGATAGGATTAAAGCCCGTGGCCACAACAATGGCGCCGTACTTCTCCTGGATGAACTCGTCCTTCTGTGTGTAGTCGATAGCACCGACTGTGCAGACCTTAGCACACAGTCCACACTTGCCGTTCTTGATCATGTTGCAGGCATTGGGATCGATGGTAGCTACCTTTGGAACTGCCTGAGCAAAGGGTATGTAAACAGCTCTGCGGTTATCCATGCCCAGGTTGAACTCGTTGGGAACCTTCTTCATGGGGCACTTTTCTGTACAGAGACCGCATCCGGTACATACGTCCTCCTTGACGTATCTGGCGTTTTTCTTAATCGTTACATCAAAGTTTCCAACAAATCCCTTGACGTCTGTAACCTCGCTATAGGAGAAGATACGAATGTTCTCGTGCTGTGCCACATCCACCATCTTGGGAGTCAGGATACATGCTGCACAATCCAATGTGGGGAATGTCTTGTCCAACTGAGACATCTTGCCGCCGATAGTAGGCTTCTTCTCTACGATATCTACCGGGAATCCTGCATCTGCAATATCCAAAGCTGTCTGAATACCGGCTATTCCTCCACCAATAACCAAGGCGCGCTTGGTAACCGGTGTCTGTCCGGGAGTCAGAGGTGCGTTGAGATTGACCTTGGCAACTGCTGCCTTACCCAGGATAATTGCCTTCTCCGTGCCGATGGCCATGTCCTTATGTACCCATGAACACTGCTCGCGGATGTTGGCAATCTCAACCATGTAGGGATTGAGTCCTGCAGCCGCAGCAGTCTTGCGGAATGTGGCTTCGTGCATACGAGGAGAGCAGGAGCAGACTACTATTCCTGTAAGCTTGTGCTCGGCAATGGCGTTCTTGATAATATCCTGGCCTGCCTGAGAGCACATGTATTGATAGTCGGTGGAGAAAACTACTCCGGGCTCACTCTTGAGCGCCTCGGCTACTGCATGTACGTCTACTGTTCCGGCAATGTTACTGCCACACCAGCATACGAATACTCCAATTCTCTGCATATGTTCTCTCCCTCCTTACTTAGTGTATTTTCTGAAGGCACTGACGATCGCCTGCTGAGGAAGGTCCTCGTTCAGCATGTCAGGTACGTCGTTGGCTGTCATGTGATTAGCTCCCTGGCGTCTGATGGCAACAAGACGAACTGCCTCTATCAGCTTTGCGGGTTCTACGCCTCTGGGGCATCTGTCAACACAGGCAAAACATGTAAGGCATCTGTACAGGGACTGGGAATCGAGCAGGGGCTCAATATCTCCGTTCTCTACCATGCTGACGAACTGATGAGGATGATA